>CADBNW010000143.1 GCA_902796025.1 uncultured Eubacteriales bacterium | reverse complement strand
GCTGGTGAAGGTGCGGATAAAGCCCGCGCCGTCCACGTAGGCCGCCTGCTCCAGCTCCTTGGGAAGGCCGCGGAAGGTCTGGCGGAAGATGTAGATGTACAGGCCGCTTTTGAGGCCCATACCAAGCGCCGACAGCACGTAGATGACCGCGGGGTTGTTTAAGAGGTTCATGCCCTTGCCCTGATTGTACAGGGGGATGATGCCAAGCAGCTTAAAGTCCTTGAAGTACAGGTACTGGGGCAGCATGATGATCTGGGAGGGCACGATGATGGTCACGATCACGCAGAAAAACAGGATGTTCTGCCCGGTAAACTTGAGCCGCGCAAAGGAGTAGCCGGCAAGCAGCGTACACACCAATTGCAAAAGCATGATGATCAGCGTGTACAAAAGGGAGGAGGGCAGGGTCTTCCAGTAGTTCAGGATGAGGCTCGTCACGTGCATGTTTTGCAGACTGAAGCGGTTGGGGATCCAGATGGAGGAGCTTAGGCCCAGATCCGCCGGGTGCGTAATGGCGGTGACGATGTTGGAAAGGATGGGGGCCAAAATGAGGTACGCAAGGCAGATCAGCAGGGTGTAGCGAAGCAGCCCCACCAAAAAGCCCTTCAAATACTTTTGTCCCCGCGCCCAGGTAAAGCGCCTGCGGGTCTTGCGCTTAGTCATAGTAGAACACCGCCTTTCTCAGCGGAAGGATGTATGCGCCGATCACCAGCAATACCGCCAGCAGGAAGAACATGCTCATGGCCGAGCTTCTGCCGTACTGGCCCTGCTTGAAGGCGATGTCCTTGAAGGTATCCGCAAGGTCGCTGCGCAAAAACAGGTCGCTTATGGTGTACAGCGTGCAGGTGAGCAGCATCGGCGACACCATGACCACCGTCACCTTCCAGAAGGTCTGGTAGCCCGTCGCGCCCTCGATCTTTGCCACCTCGTACAGCTGCGGCGGGATGGACTGAAGCGCCGCAAGGAAGATCAAGATCTGGATGCCGGACAAAGACACCACGTTAAAGATGTCGTTTACGGCGTTTGCAAGGTAGCCCACCACGTTCGTGCCAACGCCAAGTGAAAACAGAAGGCGCGAGATGATCGCAGCGCCGTACACGCTTTCCTCCTGGGACTGGGCCATCAAAAGCCCCTCGGTGTTGCTGACGCGCTCGATCATAAGGCCCGTCGCCATGACGATGGGCACAAAGAAGATCGCGCGCGCGGCGCTGCGGCCGAAGAACTCGCCGTTTAGCAGTATCGCGCACAAAAGCGAAAACACGATGATGAGCGCCGTGTACAGTACCACCTCCAGCACCGTCTCTGTGAGCTGGCGGACGTAGGTCGGATGCTCCAATAGGATATAGTGGTAGTTTGCCAGCTTTACAAACTCCTCGTCCAGGCCGCCGGTCGGGCGGATGGACACGTTTTCAAAGCTGAAGAAGAGCTCCCGCGCCATCGGGATCAGGAAAAACAGGCCAAAGCCCAAGATCCAGGGCAGAAGGAAGATCACGCCCCAGAGCCCCGTCTTTTTGGCAAAGGCCATTTTGGCGTAGCTTTCCCGAAAGCTGAGCACCGCGCCAAGCAGGATCAATACCCCCGTGACCGCGCCCAGGATCCAGCTTTTCGAGCCGAAGGGGTAATACTTCATCACATTGAACACGATCGCCAAGGCCAGGGCGGCCAGGCCCAGCGCCAGCAGCGCTATGCCCAAAGCCCTGCTCTTTTTTGCATTTGGAGCCTTCATCCGTTCACCCCCGTAAGCAGATAATCCTGCGCGGCCACCGTAACGCCGTCCAGTTCGCAGGGCTTGTCTGAATAATTGATGTAGGCGGTCACGCCGTTTGAAAATTTCACGCGCCTTACCTCGCCAAGTACCTCGTGGCTAACGATAGCCGCCTTTGCTACCTGGTGCCAGTATTCGTTATAGCGCGCGTAGGCGTTTTCCACTTCGCCCAGCCATTGCCGGTACTGGGTCATGAACAGCCCCTGGGAATCGCTGTCCTCGGTGTGCAAAAACACCGTCTCGTCCTGATAGGTAAAGACAAAGTGCGGGGCCGATTTGCTCTCGATGGCGTAGTTCATATCCCGCCAGACGCCCTCGTAGGCGCTTTCGTTCCAGGCCCTTGCACAGTAGACGCCCGTCCCGTCCAGTACCAGCTGCATGAAGGGCACCGCGTAGTCCGAGACCTTGTGGCCGTTGTCGCTGTTTGGCAGATCGTACAGCACGTTTGCCGCAAACAGCGCGTAGTCGTTTGGCGCGCAAAGCGCCGTATCCCCCGCCCCGGACAGGGACATCAGCGCATTTTTCACGGCGGGCAGCGCGTGGATGCGGCTGATGTTGCGCTTGTTTCTGTAATCTGCGATCAGCAGCCCGCCAAGATCGTCCACCGCCGCGCCCGCGCCGTAATCGTTTTTGCTAAGGTTTGCGGCGAGCTTTGCAGCGTACGTCTCAAGGTACGCCGGCGACACATAGAAGCTGTCCACATAGCCGCGCTCCTGCGCAAGGATGGGCTCTGCGTAGCTTACGACGCTTGCGATGTAGTCGTCCTGCCTGCGCGAGGCCTGCGCGTTTTTGGAAAAGTGGCTGGTGGTGTAGACCTTTTCCGCGTTCAGCACCAGGTACGCGCTGCCGCCCAGTTGCTTTACGCGATCCGTAAGGCTCTGTATCGCCTTTTTGCTGCCCGTGCTGCCCTCGATGCTCATGGAGGAAAGGGATTCGTGCTTCACGCCGCCCGCAAAAAAGCCCTTCATCAGCAAAACGGGGTTTTTGACGCCGGCCCCGTTCAGGGCGTCCAGGATCTCCCTGCTTTGCTCGACGGTGGTCGCGACCGCTGTGGATTTGTAGGGCACGCCCGCGAAGAACTTCGTTTTGCGCACCGCGCCCACGATCTCGGCAAACAGCGGCGCCTCCCCGGGGATCTCCCCAACGCTCAGCATCTGCCTGTCCAGCAGGTATTCGCGGTAGGCCCGGGCCATGCCAACGTAGCTCGCGTCGTCGCCGTAGAGGAATTTGTATCTTACGGTGATGTTTCCCTGATACACGTCCTCGGGGTATCTGGGCGAGCCGCCGGAGGCCGTGCCGATGACGCTCAGCATTTCGATGTCCCTTAGGGTAAAGTAGGAATAGACGCGGTTGAATTCGTCGCTTCGGCCGGAGATGTCCGCGTAGATGCTGGCCAGGGAGGCGCCCTCCTCGATGATGGCCATCGTCGCGCCCTCCCCGGTCTTTAAGCCGTACACGGGCAGGCGGATGGGGTCGTAGGGGGCGGTATAGCTGTTTACGTTCATCAGCACGTCGTTTCCGTAGACGCGCTGGGTGTAGCTGAGCGCCGTGAGCTTGCCGTTGTTTAAGTTGATCACGCTGCCGCTTCCGTCCGGCACGAAGATGTAGCCCTCCTGGCTGCTGTCCGCGCTCATAAAGTAGGGCAGCACGTCCACGCGGGTGACCGGGTTCCCGCTTGTGAAAGTGATCTCGCCGCAGGGCACCTGCACCAGCAATTCGTCCCCGTCCAGCAAAAAGCGGATTTTGATGTCCACGCGGGGATTGATCTTGCTGATGGTATAGCCGTAGGCCTCGTTGTCCTGGGTCAGATCCTCCCGGGTGTACTTGCCCTTTTCGTAGAACAGGGAGTATAGATTGTTCAGCTTTACCTTGCCGATGTTGCCGTCGTCCGTGCGCACCCACATGGTGTCGCGGTACACGCGGTAGAACTCGCGAAAGGCGCTGTCGTCCCGCTCCGTCCAGTAGGGCAAAAGCAGGTCATAGTATTTGTCAAGCGGCACCATCTTTGGCAGGTCGTCCATGGTGATGGTCATGTCGCCGATGGAGTAGGCGATCTCCACGCCGTTTTCGATGTAGCTGAAGGCAAAGTTTTTGTACTCCACGCTCATGGAGTTGGAATCCATGCTGCCCGTGGTGCCCACGAATTCGTTGGTGACGTAGTACACGCGCAGGTCGCTTTTTTGGTTGTTCTTCGTGGTCTTGTTTCCGTTTTTGCCGTTCATCACCTTGGTGGTGTAGCTGCGATCGTGGATAAGGTCGTCGATCCGCATCTCAAGCGTCTCTTCGCTAAACAGCATGCGCAACTGCCCGTTGTCCGCCGCCACGGTGAAGCCGTCGTTTTCCTCGGAAAGCGCTATAAGGCTTAGTGAAAGCAGCGCCAGCAGCAAAAGCAAAATCTTCTTCATCGCCCCTTGCCTCCTACAGCTTGAGCCTTAGCTCGCGCCACACCGTGCGTAAAAAGTCGAACACGTCGCTGACCAGCGAAAAGCCAAGCATCAGCACAAACACGATAACCAAAATCGCAAAGATCGTAAGCAGCACCATGGCGATGCCCTGCCCAAAGGAGTATTCGTGGATCACCACAAGGCCGATGAACAGGTAAAACGCAAACAGCGCTACACCGATCCCGCGAATGGCGGTGACGATCGCCATTTCGTCAAGCAGCAGCACGTTTGTAAGCACCAGCGCCACGATCCGCAAAATGCAGTACGGATACAGCGCGTACATCGTGACCATGAAGATCTCCACGTACTTGCCCTTGCCGTTCATGAGCGACGTCACCGACCAGTTGCCCGTAACCAGCAGCGCCACCGGGAAGGCCGTGACCGCCATCAGGTACAGGGTGGACACCCGGTACAGGTTATTGTAGTTTACCAAAAAGCCGGTGTAGACGTATTCCAATACGTTCAGGATGCAGCTAAGCGCCAGCACGAACAGGCAAAACGCCAGGCTTCCGCGCTTTTCGCTCTTCATTTCGTCAAAGCCCTTGAAGGGATGCCCCAGCAGGTACTTTGGGAAGCGGCGGCAG
>CADBNW010000142.1 GCA_902796025.1 uncultured Eubacteriales bacterium | reverse complement strand
CGGGGTGTTGAACTGGGGATAGCCGCTGTAGCCGTACTTGTAGTGGCTTTTGCCGCCCATGGAGCCGTCGACGTTGGCCACGGTGAAGTCCGCGTTCTTCATGGTGTCGGAGATCATGGACAGCATGCTGGAAAAGTCGTAGGGATACTCGCTGCCGTTTCGGGTGGCTTCGTTTTTGGCGCTTGCAAGCAGCTTCGTATCGATAACGAAGTCGCCCACGGTGCGGATGGTGGCGCTCCTGAGCGTTTTGCCGCCCGGCAGAACGACGTTGCTGCTGGTTTGCGCGGGTGTGGGAGTTTGCGAAACGACAGGCTGCTCGCCTGTGGCGTTTTGCCCGTCTGAGGACTGGACGGCGGGATTTTGCTGGGGATCCAGCGGGGTCTGCGTTTGCTCTGCGTAGATGTTTGCGACCTCCAGCGGCACCTTGGTGGTGTGGCGGTCGCTGTAATGCTTGATGCCTACGACCGCAAGGGTCACGATGCCGACTGCGACAAGCACGATCAGCGCAAGGGCGATGATCGTTTCAAGATCGTAGCCGAAAAGCTGTTTGCGCGCGGGCTTGCGCTTCGGGGCGGGCTTCTTTAGCGTGGTGTGCAGGGTGCCCGTGCGGGACGCATTGCCCGTGCGCACGGTGGAGGAGGCTTTTGCGCCGCCTGCGCTGCGCGTGCCGGATGCCGTGCGGGGCGCGGTGCCTGTGCGGGCTCCTGTGGCCGGGCGCGAAGTGGAGGCGGGACGCGCGGAGGAAGCCGTGCGGCGCGGCGTGCCTTGCTGGGAGGTGGGTCTGATGTGTTCGCTCATTGTATCGTCTGCTCCTTGTAAACACTCTGCCGCGGGCACTGCCGCCGGCGGCCTGTCGGTACATGCCGTGGGCCCGCGCTTTGCGGGCAAAGGGATCGCTGTTTTAGCGTTCGGTCCTGCGGGAAAAAGAAGAGAACCTGCGCGGCGCTTTGGCAAAGGGCAAAACGCTTCTGCGCTTATGTGGCTTTTTTTCTTTGCGAAACCGAACAAATATCCACTTTCATTATAACACAGGCCTTTGCGCTTTTCCATAGGTTTTCAAAAGTTTATCCCGCATAGAAACAAACTGCGCGCAGTCTGCGGCATAAAAACCCGGCTGCTTCAAAAGCAGCCGGGGCAAAAAAGCTTTTAGGATCAGTCGTTATAGAGCTTTCTTTCGGTGTAGTGGGTATGCAGCAGCTCGTGGGCCTTGTGGCTGTTGGGCTTGCCGAAATACTCGTCGTACAGCTTCTGCACGGCGGGCAGCTCGTGAGACTTGCGGATGGGCTTGGCCGCGTCCTCGTCGTAGAGGGCTTTGGCTCTGAGACCCTTCACGTCCACGTCCTCACGCACGATGGGGCTTACGATCGGCTGACCGCCGCCGTTCACGCAGCCGCCGGGGCAGCCCATGATCTCGATGAAGGTGTAGCTCTTCTCGCCGCTCTTTACGGCATCCAGCAGCTTGCTGGCCGCGCCGGTGGAGGAGGCGACCGCGACCTTCACTTCGAGGCCCTTCAAATTGTAGCAGGCTTCCTTTACGCCCTCAAAGCCGCGGACGTCCACAAAGTCCAGCTTCTCCAGCTTGTCGCCGGTGATGGCTTCGTAGGCGGTGCGCAGCGCAGCTTCCATAACGCCGCCGGTAACGCCGAAGATGACGGCAGCGCCGGTGGATTCGCCGAGCATCTCGTCAAAGTCCTCGTCGGGCAGCGCGGCAAAGTTGATGCCGGCAAGCTTGATCATTCTGGCCAGCTCGCGGGTGGTGATGACGATATCGACGTCGCTCATGCCGTCGTGACCCATTTCGGGGCGCTTGCACTCGTACTTCTTGGCGGTGCAGGGCATCACGGATACGGTCACGATGTCGTGCGGATCGATGCCGTTTTTCTCGGCGAAGTAGCTCTTGATGACCGCGCCTTCCATCTGATGGGGGCTTTTGCAGGTGGAGAGGTTCGGGATGAACTCGGGATAGTAGGTCTCGCAGAACTTGATCCAGCCGGGGGAGCAGGAGGTGATCATGGGCAGGACGCCCTTGTTGTTCACGCGGTCGATCAGCTCGTTGGCCTCTTCCATGATGGTGAGGTCAGCGCCGAAGTTGGTGTCGAAGACCTTGTTGAAGCCCAGCCTTCTGAGCGCGGCCGCCATCTTGCCGGTGACGGAGGTGCCCATGGGAATGCCGAACTCCTCGCCCAGCGCTGCGCGCACAGCGGGAGCGGGCTGCACGACCACGTACTTCTTGGGGTCGTTGAGGGCCGCGAAGACCTCGGCGGTATCGTCCTTTTCGGTGAGGGCGCCGGTGGGGCAGACCGCGATGCACTGGCCGCAGTTCACGCAGCCGGTCTCAGCCAGGCCCATGTTCCACGCGGGCAGGATCTGGGTCTTGAAGCCGCGGGCGACGGGGCCGATGACGCCCACGTGCTGCACCTTTTCACACACGGCGACGCAGCGGCGGCACAGGACGCACTTTGCGTTGTTGCGCACGATGGCCAGGGAGGAATTGTCCTGCGTGGTCTCGGTCATTGCGCCGGCAAAGCGGTTTTCGTCCTCAACGCCGTACTCGCGGCACAGCGCCTGCAATTCGCAGTTGGTGGAGCGCACGCAGGAGAGGCACTTTTTGTCGTGGTTGGAGAGCAGAAGCTCAAGGTTTACCCTGCGGGCCTTGCGGATGGCGGGGGTGTTGGTCTTGACCTCGGCGTATTCGCCGGTCTCACGGTTGCGGGGCAGGCTGTCCACGGGATAGACGCAGGCCGCCTGAAGCGCTCTGCCGCCGGCCTCTACCACGCACATACGGCACGCGCCGATTTCGTTTATGTCCTTCATGTAGCACAGCGTGGGGATCTTGATGCCCGCCTGCTTCGCCGCCTGAAGTATGGTGGTTCCGGCCGGTACGCTTACCGGAACGCCATCTATTTTGAAATTGATCATATTCTCCATGTGGCTTCCTCCCTATTACTTCTTGGAGATCGCGCCG
>CADBNW010000141.1 GCA_902796025.1 uncultured Eubacteriales bacterium | reverse complement strand
TCAGGGGTGGTGATGCGCTGCATCGCATCGGGGCGTCTGATTTCAGCCATATTCATTCCCTCCGTTTCGTGTGTGGCAAGAGCTTTCCAAAAGGATAAGGAATTATAGCGCCTGCGCTTTTGGACAGCGTTGCGCGCGTGCGATTTTTTTGCTAATTTTTGTACGGCACTTCTGTTACGATCTTTTCGGGGCGCTGCTCCAGCAGCTGGGGATTTTCCACCATTTTCTTGAAATAGTTGAACGCCAGCGAGAAGCTCGCGCCGCCGCAGATGCGCTCGTCCAGCGTAAGGCCCATGGGGATCATGGTTTTTACCTTGGGGCCTTCCTTGGTGAGCGTCACGCGCTTTTCAAATTTGCCCAGGGCGATGAACACGCTGGTGTTGCCGAAGTTGTACAGGTGATGGAAGATGGCCGGCAGGCCGATGGAGGCCACGTTGGTTATGAACATGCTGCAGTGGAAGGGGCTTACGTCGTAGATGAACTTTGGCAGCAGGCCGTAGCGGTCCAAAAAGCGCGCCATGGCCACCACGCAAATGACCAGCAGGCGGAACTTCATGATCTTGCGGGCAAAGTCCACGGTGCCGTTGTCGGCGTCGTCATCCACGGCGTCCTTCAGGTTATCTTCGATCACCTGGGTGACCTCTTCCAGCGTGGCGTCGGGCTTGAAATTCATTTTGATCAGCGCTTCGTCCAGGTTTTCCTTGTTTTTGGCGTTTCTGAGCACGGTGAGGGAGACCAGGATCTCGTTTCGCCCAAAGACCTGGCGGTTTGCGATAAAGCGGTTCATCTCCGGATACTGGGACACCGTGCGAACGTAGGCGGCGATGATCATGGCCATGAAGGAGACCTTCTGCCCCTGCTTTGAGCGCTCGCGGATGTAGTTGGCGATGGGCTCGTAATCCAGGTATTCGGTGATCAGGTTGCATGCGTCGTTGCGCGTGCGCATGATGTAGGGCATGACCTGCACAATGGGATCTATATCATCAAGCCTGCGCCCATCTTTTCTGCGTCCAAACATAGTGCGCCTCCATGAAATGTTTCTAATTAGTTTCGCATATTAAATCACAAAACTGTTCGGAATTCAACATATAAGAAGAAAATTCTTTGCGATAGTGTAAAAAGACGAAAAAAAACCGCGCGCCTGGATCGCTTTGGGGCAAGGCCCCGCAGCTCGCCCCGCAGTTTTTTTACACAAACATAGCCCACTGTGTGCGGTTATAGTGGTACAATTATAAATGGAGAGGAAGTGCTGAAGAATGAAGCAGCAGGCGCTTACGCTGCTCAGGCGCGACAGAGTGGCGTTTATGGATATGATCTTCCCCGTGGAGCGGGGCGATTGCGACATCATACAGGCGGATGAGGACGGGCAGATCGTGTTCGACCATCCCAGCGGCCTTTTGTTTGCAAACCTTCCGGACACCGACGGCTCGGTGCAAAAGCTGATGGCCGTGCGCGGCGCGAAGGGCTACGTGCTGCACTCAGACGCCCTGGCGCAGCGCTTCAACCGCATCGTGCGCCGCAAATGGGTGATGCGGGTGATGCAGGTGGTCTACGAGCAAAGCCAGGCTCCAAGCGTCGCGCGCGTGTGCTCCATCCGAAAACTGGGGGAGCAGGACGCGGAGGCGGTCAGGGAGGCATTACCTTACACGGACGAAAAGGACATGCTTGAGCTCATCCAGCGCGGCGACATGTACGGCGCGTTCATAAGCGGCGAACTGGCCGGGCGCATCGGCGTGCACCGCGAGGGCTGCATGGGACTGCTTGAGGTACATCCCTCCTACAGGCGCAGGGGCGTGGGCGAGGCGCTGGAAGCGCATCTGATCCGCGAGCTAAGGGCGCGGGGACTTCCCGCCTACGGGCAGATCGTGCGGGACAACACCGCTTCGATAGAGTTAAGCCGCGCGCTTGGCCTCAGCGTGAGCGATGGGGAAATGACGATCCTGAAATGATCGTAAAGGCAAATAAGCAGGAGCTTCGGGAAAAGCTGACTGAGCTCGGGGCAATGTGCTGCGCTTTTGCCGCTGCCGGCCCGGATCTTCCGTATCCATATACCAGACAACAAAAACTCTTCATGGGGTGACGATATGAAAAAAACCTTGGTCATCATGGCGGCGGGCCTTGGCAGCCGCTTCGGCGCGGGCGCGGGCAAAAAGCAGGTGACGCCTGTGGACGACAGGGGACATCTGATCATCGATTATTCGGCGTACGACGCCATGCGCGCGGGTTTTGAAAAGGTCGTGTTCGTGATCAAGCCCGAAAGCCAGGAAATGTTCCATCAGCTGATCGGCGCAAACGTGGCGCGGCACATGGAGGTCGCCTACGCATACCAGACCCTGACCAGCGCCCTGCCGGAGGGCGCGTCGGTCCCTGCAGGGCGCGAAAAGCCCTGGGGCACCGGCCACGCGGCGCTGTGCGCTCAGGCGCAGGTGCCGGACGGCTTTGTGTGCATAAACGCAGACGACTTCTACGGCGACGAGGCCTTCCGCCAGGCGGCGGCGTTTCTGGACGCACCCCACGCGGACACCTGCCACGCGATGGTGGGCTTTCAGCTTAAGAATACCATGACGCCAAACGGCTCCGTGGCCCGGGGCGTTTGCGAAGTGAACGAGGCGGGGGAGCTTTGCGCCATCACCGAACGCACGAAGATCTTCGCCGACGGCGAAAACGCCCGCTTTACCGAGGACGACGGAAAGACCTTCCAGCCCCTTTGCGGAAGCGCGCCGGTATCGATGAACTTCTGGATCTTCAACCATTCGATCTTTGACGCCATGCGCGAGGGCTTCAAAGCCTTTATGGCGGGCAGAATGCAGCAAAATCCCCTGAAGGCGGAATTCTATCTGCCGGACGTGCCGGGGCGGCTGATCGCCCAAAAAGCCGCGAGCTTCCAGGTGCTGCCTACCGGCGCAAAGTGGTTCGGCCTTACCTACCTTGAGGATCTGGGCGAAACGCGCAGGGGCCTTCAGCTTTTGAAGGACGCGGGAAAATATCCGGAGGAGCTATGGAAATAAACGATCTGCTCAGGCCGGTCGCCGAGGCCTTTCCCCTGGACGCGGCGTTTGACAGCGCCCAGAGGCTTGGAAACGGCCACATCAATCAGACCCGGCTGGTACAAGATGCTGCGGGCGGCAAGTACGTCTTTCAGCGCATCAACGACGGCGTGTTTCAGGATGTGGATCTTTTGATGAACAACATCTTTGCCATCACAAGCTATCTCAATCAAAAAAAGCCCGGCTCCTCCCTCGTCTTTTTAAGGACGAAGCAGGGAAATACGTATTTCAGAAGCGGCTTAGGCTGCTTTAGGGCGTACCGCTTCGTGGAGGGGCTTTGCATGGAGAAGGCCGAAACGCCGCAGCTGTTTGAGACCTGCGGCATGGCCTTCGGCGATTTTCAAAACGCCCTGGGCGGCTTTGACGCTTCGCTGCTGGGCGAAACGATCCCCCGCTTCCACGACACGGTAAAGCGCGTTTCTGATCTTGAGCAGGCCGCGCTTTCAGACAAATGCGGCAGGCTGAAGGGCGTGCGCGCCGAGTACGATTTTTATCTTGAGCGAAGGTCCGAGGCCGGCAAAATGCTGGACATGCTTGCAAAGGGCGAGCTCAAAAAGCGCGTGACCCACAACGACACAAAGCTCAACAATGTGATCCTGGACGCAGAAACCCTGCGCCCCAGATGCGTGATCGATCTGGATACCGTGATGCCGGGCCTTGCCGGAAACGACTTTGGCGACTGCATCCGTTCCGGCGCGACCACGGGCGCGGAGGACGAGCAGGACTTAAGCAAGGTGTCGCTGGACACCCGCCTGTACCGGGCCTTTGCCAGGGGTTTTCTGGGCGCCTGCGGCAGGGAGCTCAGCCGCAGGGAGATCGAGACCCTGCCCCTTGGCGCAAAGCTTATGACCTACGAGTGCGGCGCGCGCTTTTTGACGGATTATCTGAACGGGGACACCTACTTCCACATCGCCTATCCTGAGCACAACCTGGTGCGCTGCCGCACGCAAATGAAGCTTGTGGCGGACACCGAGGCGCGCTGGGGCGAGATAAAAGACATCATTTTGCAGGAGGCTGATTCATGAGCATACTGGTTACGGGCGGCGCGGGCTACATCGGCTCGCATACCCTGGTGCGCCTGCTGGAGCAGGGCGAAAGCGTCGTGGTGCTGGATTCCTACGACAATTCCTCACCGGAGGCGCTGCGGCGCGTGATGCAGCTTACCGGAAGGCAGCTGGAGGCGATCGAGGGCGACGCCTGCGACGAAGCGCTTTTGCGGCGCGTGATGCACGAATACGCGGTGGAGAGCGTGATCCATTTCGCCGGCCACAAGGCCGTGGGCGAGAGCGTGCAAAAGCCGCTCAAATACTATAAAAACAATCTTGAAAGCACGATCAGCCTGATGCGCGCCATGCGCGAGGAGGGCGTAAAGAGGCTGATCTTCTCCTCCTCCGCCACGGTCTACCACTGCGAGGAGCCTTCGCCCCACACCGAGGATCAGCGCCTTGGCTGCATCAACCCCTACGGCTGGACCAAGTTCATGAATGAGCAGATCATACGCGACTGCTGCCAGGCGGACGGCGAACTGAGCTGCGTGCTGCTGCGCTATTTCAATCCCGTGGGCGCGCATCCAAGCGGCCTGATCGGCGAGGATCCAAACGGCATCCCCAACAACCTCATGCCCTACATCTGCCAGACCGCGGTGGGGCTCAGGGATCACCTTACCATTTTCGGCGACGACTACAAGACCCACGACGGCACGGGCGTGCGGGACTACCTGCACGTGTGCGACCTGGCGGAGGGGCACGTGTGCGCGCTTGGCTACGCAAGGGCGCACAAGGGCTGCGAGGCGATAAACCTTGGCACCGGCACGGGCTACAGCGTGCTGGACGTGGTGCACGCCTTTGAAAAGGCAAACGGCATCAAGATCAACTACGTCATCGGCCCGCGCCGCCCCGGCGACCTGGACGAAAACTACGCCGATCCCTCAAAGGCCGAAAGGCTGCTGGGCTGGAAGGCGCAAAAGACCCTTGAGGATATGTGCCGCGACGGCTGGAACTGGCAAAAGAAGAATCCGAAGGGATACAGGGGAGAATAGACCAAAAAACGAGAGGATACGGGGGAGGACAGACCATGAACGATTTTGAGCTTGCGCGTTTTTGGGAAAACGACGAACTGGCGCACCAGGACAACTGCTTTCATCCCGCGCCGCAGGTGGCCCTTGGCATCCGCATGAGCGACGAGTGCGTGTTTGCGGAATTGGGCGAGGAGGGCGATCCGTGGGCCTACACCCCCGTGGAGCGCAGGCGGGATCTGAACCGCCGCTACAACGACAAAGCGGAGAAGATCGTAGGCAAGCGCCTTCTGCGCGAGGAATTTTTGCCCGAGGAGGCGCGCCTGCCCTACGTAAAGCGCATCGGCGAGGTTTTCGGCGGCGAGTACATCATGCACAACGCCACCGAGTGGCTCAAGGAGGGCATCGCCGACGCCGAGGCGCTTGAAAAGAAGCTGGACGAGGTCGAAAAAATGGACCTGCGCGCGTTCATGCTGCCCCCCAACTGGGAAAGCGAGAAAAAGCGCGTGTACGAAACCTGGGGGGTGAAGCCCTCCCCGGTGCACCACATCCGCGGCCCGGTCACGCTGGCGTGCAGCCTGATGGGCACCACGGAGTTTTTGTACTTTCTGGCGGACGAGGACGAATTGGCCGAGCGCTTCTCCAACGACATCGCGGACGTGACCATCAAGATGGCGGAGATCATGGACGAGGAGGCGGGCTTGAGCGGCAAGGCCACGCACGGCTTCTCCTTTGCGGACGACAACTGCTGCCTGCTCTCTCCCGCGCTGTACGAAAAGTTTGGCTTTCCCGTGCTGAAAAAGCTGTTTGAGCGCTTTTCGCCGGATCCCGAGGACAAGCGCTACCAGCATTCCGACAGCGCCATGGGACACCTTTTGCCCATCCTTGGAAGGCTGGATCTGAACGGCGTGAACTTTGGCCCCACCGTGCTTGCGCCGGAGATCCGCAAATACATGCCTCACGCGCGCATCGACGGCTGCATCGCGCCCTTTACCTTTATGCACAACGACCGCGAGGGCCTGATCAGCGAAACAAAGCGCGACATCGAGGCGGGCTTTGCCTGCGGGGGCGTGAATATCTCCACCGCCGGCAGCATCAACAACGGCTCCCTTCTGGAAAGCATGCGCCTGATCATGGAGGTCATCTGGGAAAACAGAAGGTAGGCTGTACTTTTCATAAAAGCGCCTTTTGCTAAACGGGTAAGTGGTTTTTGCGCGACGAACGAATGAGGATACGGATATGAAGCTGAGAAAACCGGATGCGGTTTATGTGGACGCGCCGGGCGCGCGCCTTGAAACCGAGGATAGGGAGGGCTGCCTTCGCGTGACGCTGTCAAGCGACGCGGCCGTGAGCCTTGCGCGCCTTGTGTGGGAGCTTACGCCGGAGGAAGTCCGAACGGAGCCGGTCAGGGTGTTTTCCGACTGCTGGGAGCGCGGCTACGGCGATCTGCAGTGGAGCGGCATCCTGCCCTATAGGCAGATGCCCTGGGCGTTTGCAGTTTCAAACGGCTCAGACAGCGATCCCGACGTAAGCGGCCGCCGCACTGAATGCTTTGGCGTGAAGGTTCGCCCGGGCGCGCTTTGCGCCTGGCAGTACGAGCCGCGCCGGGTGACGCTGAATTTGGACGTTCGAAACGGCGGGCGGGGCGTTGAGCTTGGCAAGCGCACGCTGAACGTGTGCGACGTCGTGTTTGGCGAATACCGCGACGAAAGCGCGTTTTCCGCCCTTAAGCGCTTTTACCGGCTCTTGTGCGACGATCCGCTTTTGCCGCCAAAGCCCGTCTACGGCTCCAACAACTGGTATTATGCCTACGGCAAGAGCGACCGCCGGCAGATCCTGACCGACGCGCGTTTGATCAGCCGCCTTTGCGAAGGCAGCGAAAACAGGCCCTTCATGGTGATCGACGCGGGCTGGAACAGGCACTGGGGTTCGGGACCGTGGCTCGGCAACAACCCGGATTACGGCGACATGAAGAGCCTGGCCAGCGAGATCGCGGCAACGGGCGCGATCCCGGGCCTGTGGGTGCGCTATCTGAGCGACGAAGAGGGGGATATCCGCGACCTGCCGGACGAGTGCCGCCTGGAACGCAACCGCAAGTACCTTGACCCCTCGCATCCCGAGGTCATCCGCAGTGTCCGCAGCACCACCCGGCGCATCAGCGCCGAATGGGGCTACCGGCTGATCAAGCACGATTTTTCCTGCTTCGACGTGTGCGGGTACTGGGACTTTCAGCGCCCGGACCGGCTTACAGACGATGGCTGGGGCTTTTACGACCCCACCCGAACGACCGCGGAGATCATGGTGGATCTGTACCGCGCGATCTACGCTTCCGCAGCGCCTGGCACGATCATCCTGGCCTGCAACGTGCCGGGCTTCCTTACGGCGGGGCTTGCGCACATAAACCGCGCCGGGGACGACACCAGCGGCAAGGACTGGGCGCGCACGCGCCGCATGGGCGTAAACACCCTGGCCTTCCGCGCCATGTGCGACGGCGCGTTCTACAAGGCGGACTACGACTGCGTGGGGATCATCAGGGAAAGGATCCCCTGGGAGCTCAATGCAAAATGGCTTGCGCTTTTGTCGGGCAGCGGAACGCCCCTGTTTTTGTCCCTGCAGCCAGGCGCGCTGAGCGAAGAACAGCTTGATATCGTCTCCCAGGCGCTTGCACGGGGCGCAAGGCAAACGGATACCGCCGTGCCCCTCGACTGGATGGAGAACTGCTGCCCGGAGAGGTGGCTCATAAACGGGCAGGAGCAAAGCTTCGACTGGCGGGACTGAAACTGATTTTTGTCATCTGAGGTAATCGATCTATGGTACTTGCTCTGGTTTTGTTCATCATCATGTACGCGCTGCTTTTGATCTTTTCGGAGAAGCGCTGGATCATCGCGCTGTCCGCGGCGCTGCTGTTTGTGATCCTTGGCATCCTGCCCCTTGGCAACGTGCTCAAAGCGGTCAACTGGAACGTGCTTATGATGCTAACCGGCACCATGGTCACAGTGGAGTTGTTCATTCAAAGCAAAATGCCCCTGCGCATGGCGGAGGGCTTACTTCGCATCACCCCAAACGTGCGCTGGGCAATCGTGGCGCTCAGCCTGTTTTCCGGCGTGATCAGCGCCTTTGTTGACAACGTGGCGACCGTGCTGATGGTCGCGCCCGTGGGGCTTGCCGTAGCAAAGAAGATAAAGACCAACCCCGTGCCGGTCATCATTTCCATCGCCGTCTCCAGCAACCTCCAGGGCGCGGCCACGCTGGTCGGCGACGCTACCTCCATCATGCTTGGCGGCTACCTCAACATGAGCTTCAACGACTTTATCTGGTTCCATGGCCGGCCGGGCATCATCTTCTCGGTGGAACTGGGCGCGCTGCTTACGCTGTTTGTGCTGTTTTGGATCTTCCGCCGCGAGCGCGCGCTGGTAAACACAAACGCGGAAACCAGGGTCACGAATTACATGCCCACCATCCTCATGGCGGGGACCATCGTTTTGCTGATCGCCGCAAGCCAGCTCAAAACCAAGCCGGAGTACACCAACGGCTACATCTGCTGCGCCATCGCGATCATCGGCGTGGTGTATGAGCTCGTCTTCAGAAAGAACAGCTCCGGCGCGCTTGACACCGTAAAGGCGATCGACTACAAGACTCTTTTGCTTCTGACCGGCCTGTTCATTGTGATCGAGGGCTTGAGCCACGCGGGCGTGATCGCCGAGATCGCTAAGCTCTTTGTAAGCGTCGGCGGACACTCCAAGCTGTTTATGTACGTATTGATCGTTGGCGCGTCGGTGATCATCAGCGCCTTTGTGGACAACATCCCCTACGTCGCCACCATGCTGCCGGTGGTCACGGACATCGCAGCGCAGATGGGCGTGGAGGCCTACCTTTTCGCCTTTGGCCTTTTGATCGGCGCGACCCTTGGCGGCAACATCACCCCCATCGGGGCCTCGGCCAACATCGCGGGCATCGGCATCCTGCAAAAGGAGGGCTACGAGGTAAAGACCTGGGACTTCATGCGCATCGGACTTCCGTTTACGCTGATCGCCGCGATCTCCGGCGCGCTGCTGAACTGGATCATATGGGCATAAAAAATAGCGCTCAAAATGAATCGGAGATTCATTTTGAGCGGTTGGTTGGGTTGACCGAATAGTTTTGTTTAGCCTAAACGCCGATCTGTTGGCGGATGGGCGAGAGGAAAACAGTTTTTGCTGAAATCTCTGCGGAGATTTCAGCAAAAACTGCAAGGTGGTGATTTTTGCTCTCACAGGGCAAGCTCTGCTTCGCAAAAATCGCGTCCTCGGGGCGGCAAAGCTGCCCCTGCGGATTGAAGGTGGAGGGGCTGCGACCCCTCCAGACCACCCCGGAGCTTTTGCGTTTGGGCAGGAGCTCCGGTTTTTTGCAGGGTTGAAGGGTTATGAAAACAGGGGAATGCGGGGCTTTTGCGCTTGCGCGCAAAGCCCTTCGGAAGTATAATAGGGGAAGATGCTGATTACTTGTACGTGAGGTGAAGAGTATGAAAAAACTTGGCGTCGTACTGTGCGGTCTGGGCTTTGGCGCGGCGTTTGCACCGATTTACTGCGCGCATCCGGATGTGGCGTTTACCGGCTTGTTCGACCCGGATACGGCCCGCATGAAGGAGGTCGCGCAGACCCTCGGCATAAAGCGCCTCTACGGCAGCTTTCAGGAGGTGCTGCAGGACGGCGAGGTGGACGCGGTGCACCTGGTTACGCCGATCCCCGCCCACGAGGAGCAGGCGGCGGCGGTGCTTGAAAGCGGCAGGCACTGCGCCTGCACGGTGCCGATGGCATTGACGCTTTCGGGCATAAGGCAGATCGCCCGGGCACGCGAAAAGAGCGGCAAAATCTATATGCTGATGGAGACCACCCTCTACACGCGCCAGTACCTGAACGCCCGGCGCATGCTGGACGCGGGCGAGCTGGGGCGCGTGCAGCTGCTTCGGGGCGTGCACTATCAGGATATGGAAAACTGGCCGGAGTACTGGCTGGGGCTTCCGCCCATGTACTACGCCACCCACGCGATGTCTCCGATCGCCGCGATGGCGGGGGCCCGCATCGAGCGCGTTATGTGCTATGGCTCCGGCAGCATGCGCCCGGCGCTTCGCACCCGCTACGGCAATCCCTATCCCGCCGAAAGCGCCCTGCTTCACTTTGAAAACGGCCTTTGCGGCGAGGTGACCCGCACGCTCTTTGAGACCGCCCGGACGTATCTGGAGGGCTTTTACGTATACGGCTCCAGGGCGTCGCTGGAATGGGGCTTCAAGGATTCGGACGACCTTACCCTGACCCGGCTCGAGGGCGCGCCGCACCGCGGCTTTGCAACGCCAAGCGAAAATCTGCGCTCGCCTGCGGTGTTTGCAAATCTGCCCGAGGAGATCCGCCGCTTTACCCTGGCGCAGGGCCAGTACGATCCCACGCAGCCTGAAAAATCGCTTACGGAGGGCGCGCCGGGCGGCCATCACGGCTCCCATCCGCACCTGGTGCACGAATTCGTGCGCAGCATCGTGGAGCAAAGGCAGCCTGCCATCGGCTTCGACTTTGCCTGCAACGTGAGCGCGGCGGGCATATTGGCGCACGCCTCGGCCCTGGCCGGCGGAAAGGAGATCGAAATACCGCGTTTCTGAGGCGGCGTTTTGCGTTTTCGCGCGCGGACCCATGCGCGGCGGATTGACAAAACGGCCCAACCAACTTATAATATACAAAGAAGGCGCAAAGCCTTTACAATACAATGCAAGGAGAGAGTTTCATGAAGAAGATTTTTGCTGTTCTGCTGGCTCTTGTGCTGGCGCTTGGCTGCTGCTCCATCGCCATGGCGGATGCGGCGGATCCCGAGGCGCTGAGCGAGTTGCTGTGCGGGGACGATTCCCTGGTGGATCTGATCGAGGAAGCCCAGGAAGAGGGCGAGCTGGTCGTCTACGGCAGCTGCGAGGAAGCGTATCTTGCCGCGGCGAGCAAGCACTTTGAGGAGATCACCGGCATCAAGGTCAGCTATCAGCGCCTGTCCACCGGCGAGGTGCAGGGCAAGATCGCCGAGGAAAACCACAATCCCTCCGGTGACGTCTGGTTCGGCGGCACCAACGATCCCTACAACGAGAGCGCCAAAAACGGCTTCCTCTACGCCTACGAGGCCGTAAACGCGAAGAACCTGTCCAAAGCCACCTTCCGCGACGCGGACGGCTACTGGTACGGCATCTACAAGGGCATCCTGGGCTTCATGGTCAACACCGAAGAGCTGGCCAAGAAGGGCCTCGAAGCGCCCACCGGCTGGGACAGCCTGCTGGATGAGAAATATCAGGGCCTGATCTGGTCCTCCAACCCCAACACCGCCGGCACCGCGAGACTCATCGTCAACACCATGATCCAGATGAAGGGCCACGACGAGGGTATCGCCTACCTGGTAGCGCTGGATAAGAACATCGCCCAGTACACCAAGAGCGGCTCCGGCCCCTCCAAGTACGTCGGCCCCGGCGAGTGCGTCATCGGCATCGGCTTTTTGCATGACGGCATCACCCAGATCCTGAAGGGCTACGACAACATCGCCCTGGTCATCCCCGAGGAGGGCACCAGCTACGAGATCGGCTCCACCGCCATCTTCGACGGCGCCGCCCACGAGGCCGCCGCGAAGCTGTGGATCGAGTACGCCCTGAGTCCCGAGTGCGTCGAGCTGGCCGACGACGCGGAGAGCTACCAGTTCCTGGTGATCTCCAACGCCGAGCAGCCCGCCGCCGTTGCGCCCTTCGGTCTCGATCCCGACAACGTGATCGACTACGACTTTGCGGACGCCAAGGCCAACACCACCAAGTACGTGGCGGAGTTCTTCGCCGCCCTGGCGGACGCCGCCGACGACAGGTTCAAGACCGAATAAGTCTTGGGAAAATTCCCGGCGGGAGGGAGAGCTCTCTCTCCCTCCTGCGTAAGCGGCTAAAACGCCGCTTACGCTTTATCATAGCCGCAATGCATCTCCGGGCAGCGGCGGCTCCCGGACGCAGCTGGGGCAAAACGACAGATCTGTCTATGGGAGGTAAGTGCGCATGGCACGCTCGCAAAGCGCGCGGCTGGACAGAAAGAAGTTTTTCGCCGATCCCATCATGGTGGGAGCGATCGCGTTTTTGATCATCTTTCTTACGCTGTTTATCCTGTACCCGCTGGCCATGCTGCTGGCAGACAGCGTGACCGCCAGCGAACGCATGAACGGCGTAAACGCCTATTATACGGAAAACGTGGAAAAGCGCGTGGACGAATATAACTACGGGCGCTACAACGTTTTCGAGCTCGAACAGAAAAAGGACGCGCTGAAAACGGTCTACGACGACGCGCTCGCTGCGGCGAGGCTCACAAGCGAAAAGCCCCGCGAGGAGCCGGAGGTCATTTCCGCCAAGGAAGCCTACAACCTTGCAAACACCGAGTATAAAAACGCAAACGCCGCCTACAGAAAGGCAAAAACCGGCGCGGAGTCGGCGTCCAAGGGCTCTATCTTGGAGTTTGCGGTGCAGATGTTCAAAACCCTGCCCGCGGGCGAAGCCTGGCAGCACATAAAGCAGGGCTTAAAGCTCTACTTTGCTTCCGGCAACACGCGCTTCACCCTAAGCGCCTTTACCTCGCTTGCAAAGGATTACGAGTTCAAGGACGCTCTTGGGAACACCCTGATCCTTGGCGCGGTCACGGGCTTTGGCTCCATGCTGATCGGCCTTTTGTTTGCCTACGTGGACTGCTATGTAAAGGTCAAAAGCCGCGTGATAAAGAAGCTGTTTGACGTAGTGTCCCTGCTTCCGGTCGTATCCCCGCCGTTTGTGCTGTCTTTGTCCATGATGCTGATGTTCGGGCGAACGGGCCTTATCACCCGCCAGCTGCTTGGCATCAGCGACAGCAACATTTACGGCCTCAAGGGCATCGCCATCGTGCAGATCCTGACCTTCTTCCCGGTGTGCTATCTGATGCTGAAGGGGCTTTTGAACAACATCGACCCCTCCATGGAGGAGGCCGCCCGCGACATGGGCGCAAGCCGCTGGAAGGTGTTTACCACGGTGACCCTGCCCCTTATGCTGCCCGGCCTTGGCAACGCGTTTTTGGTCACCTTTATCGAATCCGTTGCGGACTTTGCGAACCCCATGATCATCGGCGGCTCCACCAGCACCCTGGCTACCGCCATCTACCTTCGCATCACCGGCGGCACCTACGATACCCACGGTGCGGCGGCCATGGCGGCGATACTTTTGTTTATCACGTTTGTGCTGTTCATCATTCAAAAGTACGTGCTCGAGGCGCGCTCCACCGCCACCCTCACCGGCAAGGCCAGCCGCATGCGCATGCCCATCGAGGACAAAAGCGTCACCGTGCCGCTTACGGCGCTGTGCGCCGCGGTAAGCGCGTTTGTGATACTGATGTACGTGTCTATCCCCTTTGGGTCGCTCTTCAAGCTATGGGGGCGGGACTACTCCCTGTCCCTCGTGCACTACCGCGATATGTTCCGGGAAAGCGGCATGAAGGCGTTTAAGGACAGCTTCATCCTGTCCATCATCGCCGCGCCCGTCACGGCGCTGTTTTCCATGGTGATCAGCTACCTCGTGGTCAAAAAGAAGTTCAGGGCCAAGGGCTTTATCGAGTTTGTGTCCATGATCGCCATGGCCGTGCCCGGAACGGTGCTGGGCGTGGGCTTTATACGCGGCTACGCAAACGGCATACTGCGCACGGGCCTCATGCAGGGCCTGTACGGAACGGGGCTTATTTTGATCATCGTCTTTATCGTGCGCTCCCTGCCCGTGGGCACGCGAAGCGGCATATCGGCGCTTCGGCAAATCGACAAGTCCATCGAGGAAAGCGCCTACGACCTTGGCGCAAACAGCGGAAAGGTGTTTACCTCGGTGACCCTGCCACTCATCAAGGACAGCTTCTTCAGCGGCATCGTGACCACCTTTGTGCGCTCCATCACCGCCATTTCCGCCATCATCCTGCTGGTCACGCCCAGGTATCTGCTGATCACCTGCAGGATCAACGAATACAGCGAAAAGGGCTATTACGGCATCGCCTGCGCGTATGCCACCATCCTGATCGCCATCGTCTACGCGTCGATACTGATTATGAACCTCGGCATCAAATACTTCGGCTCGAGCCGCAGGGTAAAGGAGGCTGCAAAGGATGAGCAGTGAACAAAAGGGCGCAAACGCAAACGGAAAAAAGGGCGTCTACATCGAGCACATCGATAAGATCTATCTGGATCCCAAGACCAAAAAGGAATTCTACGCCGTAAAGGACGTGACGCTGGACATCGCGCCCGGCACGTTCGTGACGCTGCTTGGCCCCTCCGGCTGCGGCAAAACCACGACACTTCGCATGATCGCGGGCTTTGAAAGCCCGGACGCGGGCGAGATCTACATCGGCGGCGAGCCGGTCAACGCCCTTACGCCAAACAAGCGCGACACCGCCATGGTGTTCCAAAGCTACGCGCTGTTTCCCCACATGAACATCTTCGATAACGTCGCCTACGGCTTGAAGCTTCGAAAGGTGCCAAAGGACGAGATCCACAAAAAGGTGCTGGAAATGCTGAAGCTCGTGGGCCTTGAGGGCATGGAAAACCGCTACACCAATCAGCTCTCCGGCGGCCAGCAGCAGCGCGTCGCGCTGGCCAGGGCGCTGATCGCAGAGCCCGGCGTGCTGCTGTTTGACGAGCCCTTGAGCAACCTGGACACGAAGCTTCGCGTGTACATGCGCACGGAGATCCGCCGCATCCAGCAGCAGTTTGGCATCACAGCCATCTACGTGACCCACGACCAGTCCGAGGCCATGAGCATCTCCGACAACATCATCATCATGAACAAGGGCGTGGTGGCGCAGATGGGCTCCCCGAGGGAGATCTACTATAACCCCGCGGACGCGTTCGTCGCGGACTTTATCGGCGAGGCCAACTTCCTGAAGACCCGGGTGGAGCAGGTGAACGAAAACGCCGTGCGGGTAAACTACCAGGGCGCAAGCTTCGACGTGCGAAAGCCCGAAAAGCAGATCAAGCCCGGCGAAGAGCGCACCGTCATGCTGCGGCCGGAGGGCGTGCGGCTTTCGGAAAGCGGCCTGATTCCCTGCAAGGTGGTGCTCAGCTGCTTTATGGGCTCCTACCAGCTGTA
>CADBNW010000140.1 GCA_902796025.1 uncultured Eubacteriales bacterium | reverse complement strand
GGGCAGCTTGCCGCTGGCCATGTAGCTTTGCAGCTTGTCCAGCACGTTGTCGCCCGCGGGCAGGAACTCGATCTGGATGCCCAGATCGTCCATCATGATCTTGCCCATCCAGTCGTCGATGATGCCAAACTCCGTGCACACCGACTGCATAACGAAGGCGGTGAGGGTGACGGGCTCCTGCTCTGCGCTGCCGAAGGAGCAGACGCCAAGCGCCAGGATCAGGCACAGAAGCAGGCTGAGAAGACGTTTTTTCATGTCCTTTTCCTCCTGATGATATATTGAAGCGCCAATGCGCATCAATTCCAAATACCAGCTAACAGCTAATAGCTAACAGCTAACAGCTGCCAATCATCCCTTGACTGCGCCGATCATGATGCCCTTTACAAAGTATCTTTGGAAGAAGGGGTAGATCAGCAGCACCGGGATGATGGTGACCATCGTGATGGTGTAGCGGGTGGACTCAGCGTTTAAGATGTTGTCCAGGTTCATGTTCTGGGCGGCTGCGGAGTCGGTCTTCAAAATGTCCGCAAGCGCCGTGGCCTTTTTAAGGTAGAGGTTCAGGGTGTATTGCAGGGTGAAGTATTTGGTGGAGCTCATGTACAGCACCGTGTCCATGAAGGAGTTCCACTGCCCGACCGCGGAGAAGATGGCGATGGTGGCCATGATGGGCAGCGACAGCGGCAGGATGATCTTCACATAGCGCAAAAAGTATCCCGCGCCGTCAATTTCGGCGGATTCCTCAAGGGAGCCGGGAATGGACTCCATGTAGGTTTTGCAAAGCACCAGGTTGAACGACTGGCTCAGGCACGGCAGCACGTACACCAGGAAGTTGTCGATCAGCCCCAGCATGCGGTAGGTCAGGTACAGCGGCACGACGCCCGCGTTAAAGTACATCGTGGCGATGATGAAGCGGTATACCAGCTTTCTGTGCCAGTACTCCTGCTTGCTCATGCAGTAGCCCATGAACGAGGCGGCCAGCAGGGAAAGCAGCGTCCCGATCACCGTGCGCGCCACGCTGATGAAGGCGGCCTGGGGCAGGGTCTTTATTTTGAACACCGAGACATAGTTGTTAAAGTGGATGCCCTTGGGGTAGAAAAAGATCTGTCCGTTTTCTACCAATATATTTTTGGAGATCGAGCTGATGAAGATGTAGTAAAACGGGAAGATGCACAAAATCGTGAACAGCGTAAAAAACGCGTAGATCGCGACCTCGAACGCGTGATCCTTGAAGGTTTTCTTTTCACTGAGCGACATGCTTTTCCACCTCCCGCCTTAAAAGATGCTCTCGCCGCGGATCAGCTTGGACAGGCTGTTTGCGGAGAACAGCAGCAGCAGGCTCACGATGGATTTGAACATGCCCACCGCTGTAGCGTAGGAGATGTTGTTGCCGGAAATGCCCTGATTGTAGACAAACAGGTCCAATACCTCGATCTTGTCGTGGTTGATGGCGTTTTCAAACACGTAGTACTGATCCATGCCGTTTGACAGGATGCGGCCGATGTCCATCATCAGCAAAACGAAGAACGTGCCCAAAAGCCCCGGAACGGTGATGTGCCACATCTTCTGGAAGCGGTCCGCGCCGTCGATGGCGGCGGCCTCGTACAATTCCTGGTCTATGCCGGCGATTGCGGACATGTACATGATGGACGCCCAGCCAAGGCCCTTCCAGGTGCCGTAGCCCCACTGGGTGATCCACACGCCCTTGCTGGTGGCCATAAAATTGATGGGGTCGCGGATGAGGCCGATGCTTTCAAGAAAGTTGTTCACAAAGCCGTCCAGCGACAAAAGCGAATGCACCACCGAGTACACGATGACCCAGCTTACGAAGTTTGGCACGGTGGTCAGGATCTGCACGGCCTTTCGGTAGCGCATAAAGCGGATCTCGCTTAGGAAGATCGCAAAGAACATGGGAAGCGGCGCGCCGAGCAGATGGTAGCCGCTGGTGATCAGGGTGTTTCGCATCACGCGCAAAAATTCTTCCCGCAAAACAAAGTTGCTGAAGGGCATCGCAAAATACCGAAGCCCAACCCACTTGCTGGAAAACAGGCTGAAGCCCGCCTTATAGTTTACAAAGGAATACAGCCAGCCGAACATGGGAACGTAATTGAAGAAGAACGTGGCCAGCAGAAAGGGAACGGACATCAGAAACAGGATCTTGCCGCCGCGCCTGCGCCCGTTCAATAGCTGATTTCCGCGCCGGGACGCCCTGAGCTTGCGGGGATTTACCGTCGAGATCATGTGCGTCACTTCCCTTGTGTGTTATGTAACTATAAGTATACCAAAATAAAGCTAAATTGTCAACATGGCAATCACTAAAATATAATCTAAATATTTTGCACAAAAGATAAAGTAACGGTTAAAGCACTGCTGCCGAAAGGGTAAAGGCCCGCAGCCGTATCGGGCCGCAGACTTAGACATAAAAGCTTACATAAAAATTATTGAAAATTGAATGATTTTGTTATATAATCAAAGGACGTATGGGCAATTCGGCGAAGGGAGGGCTTTCGATGCGGGTACGTGTGACGGGTCGCTTTTATCTGCTTTTGCTGCTGATCGCGCTGATCATCCTGTTCCTGTTCAGGGGCCAGATCTTCGGCACGAACGAGGTGGCGGTGATCTACCGGGGCAGCGCGCAGGATTCGCGCACGGTGCAGGGCGTGATCGTGCGGGACGAGACGCTGGTGAGCGAAAACCTGGTGACCCGCATGGAATTTGCCGTGGACGAGCTGGGCAGCGTAAACGAGGGCGACACGGTGGCCTATGTCTATTCGCTGGAATATTCCACGCGCCTGATCAACGAGCTGAACCAGACGCGCAAAAACATACAGACCTATCATAAGATCGTGCTGGGCAACGAGCTGGACGCGCAGCTTGAGGTATTGAACCTAAACGTTCAGCAGCGCGCGGAGGAGCTCAAAAGCCTGGTCAGCGGGCAGACGAGAGGCTCCATGCCCCAGATGGTGCAGCTGCTGACCGAGGCCATGGAGGCGCGCCGCGCCTACATGAGCGCAAACAAGCGCTCCGACAGCAAGCTCATAAAGTATTACGACGACGAAAAACAGCGCCTGACCGCCATCGAGGGCTGGCGCAACGCAAAAAGCGCGCCGACCTCGGGACTGGTCAGCTTCTATCTGGACGGGTACGAGGCCGCGCTGAACGCCCAGACCGTGCCGCAGCTGGAGATCAGCGACGTGCGCACGGTGCTGGAGGGCGGCGCGCTTGAGACGCCAACGGCCGCGCGCAGCCAGAGGAACCTTTGCCGCGTGCTGAAGGAAAGCCACTGGTACATGCTTTTGACCGGCGATGACCGGGAGTGGAACCCTACGCTGGACACCACCTACTCCTTCATCGTAAACGGCTTTGACGAAATGGTGTACGAGGGCGTGGTGACCAAGGTGCTGAAAAACGGCACTACGGTCATGGCGGTGCTGGAGGTAAACCAGCCCATAGGCTCTTTGGCCTACACAAGGTCGGGCGAGGTCACCATCGGCGCAAACATGAACGGCCTTAAGGTATCGCGCAAGGCCCTTGCCACTGTGAGCGGGCAAACCGGCGTATGGCTCTACGACGTGCCGGGCGGGACCTTCGTGCCGGTAGAGGTGCTGACGTATCAGTCCGACGGCTCTGTGCTGTTTACCCCGCTGGTGGACGGCGTACTGACCGAGGGCACGCAGGTGCTGATCAAATAAACGATCCGCGTGCTTGCGCTATGCGCAGCGCGGACGATCGAGGAAAACGCTTCAATGAGTCTGAAAGAACAGGTATTCGATATCATGCAAAAGGCGCGCCTTCTGCGCGTGGAGCAGGACGCGCCGCCCAAGGCGGCCCGCGGCAGCGCGCCCAGGCGCGTGGACGATTCGCCCTCGCTGTATGAAAGCCGCTATTCCTCCGCAAGGGGCGGCCGCACGGCGGCGCCGCGCGCGAAAAACGCGAGGCCCGCGCGCACCCGCGCCATACAGACCGTGACGGAGCGCCAGTCCAAGCCGGTGTCCCGCCCCGATACGATGGTGTACTATATCAGCTCGCTGTCTGAGTGCGCCTCGGTGATCAGGGATATCATCGCCGGCGTCTCCGCCGTGATCAATTTTGACGGCACCGACGACCGCACCAGCCAGCGCATCATCGATACCCTGGCCGGCGCCGCCTTTGCGCTGAACGCGAAGGTGCGCAAAATCACCGACAACACCTATATCATCGCGCCCGAAAGCGTGAACGTCAACATGTCCCGGCACGTGGAGAGGAGGTACTGAGATGGTCTTTTTTGGCGGCAGACTGAGCCTGCGCTCGCTGCCGGAAATCCTGATCGCCCTCGTGGCGCTGTACGAGTTTTGCATCGTGCTGCGGGTCTTGCTGGGCTGGATCCGCTACTTCGCCAAGATGGAGGAGGGCCGGTTCAGTTATGTGCTGTACCGCATCACGGAGCCTGTGCTCTACCCCGTGCGCCGCACGATACATCCCCTGACAAACGCGATCGGCATCGACTTGTCGCCTGCGGCTGCGATACTGCTGTGCGAGATACTGCAATACCTTATGCGGCTGATATTCAGGGCGTAACGCCCGTTTGCCCGTATACACACATTCACATCATGGGAGGACGAAAAGATGAGCTATACACCCGATGAGATGCGCAACATGGACATCAAGCTTGTAAACCAGGGCTACGATCCCGACACTGTGGACGATATTCTTGAGGATGTTGCCGCCCAGACCGACGAGCTGCTCAAAAAGATCAGCCGCCTGGAGGCCGAGCTTCAGGGCAGCAAGGCCCAGCAGGAGGCCATGCACACCCAGCTGGAGCAGGCGAAAAACGTGCCTGCCGTGAAGCAGGAGGGCGTGAGCTTCAACGAGCCCGCGTATTTCAAAAATCTGGAGACCACGCTGCGCGAGACCCTCATCAGCGCCCAGCGCATCGCCGACGAGACCATCGACGACGCCCGCAAAAAGGCGCGACGCATCGTGACCGACGCCGAGGAGCAGGCCGCGGCCCTGGAGGCGCAAAGCGCCCAGAAGCTTAGCGAAATGCGCGCAGATTACGAAACCCTCAAAAGCAAGGGCGAGGAGTATCACAAGAACTTCTCCAAGCTCGTGGAGGAGCAGGCGCGCCTTTTGAAGGAAAGCCCCCTCTACGCCGTGGCGGAGGCTGCGGAGGAATAAAAGCGGGCATGGCCCTTCGCCTGCAATGGATCAAAGATCCGTTTGCTCATGCAGGGCTGGCGTTGCTTTGCAAAAAATCGTCCTCGGGGTGAAAGGCTGATTTGCTGGCATCTCAAACCAGAGAATTGAGACGCGGCGCTAAACGCTCCCCCCTGCGGATCGTTTTTGGAGGGGCCGTGGCCCCTCCAAGCCGCCCCCGGGGCTTTGTGCTTGTGCAGAAGCGCCTGTGTTGGGGCGTGCTCAAAATGGGCTTTGGAAAAAGCCCGATGCGCATAGGAATACATGAACGAACTGAAAAGCGCCCTGCGCCGGGCGCGGCCTTGTTTGTGGAGCGCGGTTTTCAGCGCCCTGGTCATCTGCCTTGGTGATCGGGCGCTGCCTGCGCTTTTGGGAGACGGAAAGGCGATCCTTCCGGGCGTGGCGAGCGTTTTTGTTACGATCAACGCAGGGGTGAGCTTTTCTTTTCTGAGCGGGTCTCCTGCTTTGGCAACGGCGCTTGGCGCCCTTGCGCTCATCGTGCTTGCCGCGTTTATGCCGTGGAAAGGGCTTAGCCCTCTTTGCCGCGCATCGCTTGGCGCGGCCTTCAGCGGGGGGCTTTGCAATTTTCTTAGCCGTTTGCGCTTTGGCTTTGTGCGGGACTGGATCCACCTTGACTTCATGCGCTTTCCCGTATTCAACCTGGCGGACGTTTTCGTATGCGCGGGGGCGCTGGTTTTCGCGCTGGGCCTGCTGCTGGATCAAAAAAATGGAAACGCTTGAGTTTTTGTGCGACAGGCCGTCGCGCCTGGACGTTTTTTTGAGCGAGCAGGCGGGCGTTACGCGCTCGCGCGCGGGAAACCTGATCCGCGAGGGGCGCGCCTTTGTAAACGGCTGCGCCCAGACCAAGGCGGGCTGTGCGCTGAAGGAGGGCGACCGGGTGCGCCTGGAAATACCCGACGCCGCGCCTGCGGAGCTCGTGCCCCAGGACCTGCCCCTTGACATCGTCTATCAGGACGCGGAGCTGGCCGTGGTCTATAAGCCCAGCGGCATGGTGGTGCATCCGGCGGCGGGCAACCCGGACGGCACGATGGTAAACGCACTGCTTGCAAAAATGCCGGATCTGAGCGGCGTGGGGGGCGTAGCGCGCCCCGGCATCGTCCATCGCATCGACAAGGACACAAGCGGCCTGCTTCTGGTCGCCAAGACCGACCGGGCGCACGTGAGTCTTGCCGCGCAGATCGCGGAGCACAGCGTGGAGCGGGCGTATCTTGCTATCGTGATCGGCAATATGAAAGAGGAGCAGGGCGACGTGGACGCGCCCATCGGCCGCCACCCGACGGATCGCAAAAAAATGGCCATCGTCGCGGGCGGACGCCCCGCGCGCACTCACTGGCAGCTGCTGGAGCGCTTAAGGGGCGCTTGCCTGCTAAGGTGCGAACTGTCCACCGGGCGCACTCACCAGATCCGCGTGCACATGGCGTCGCTTGGACATCCGGTGCTGGGCGATCCCGTGTACGGCCCCAAAAAGAGTCCTTATCCGGTGGAGGGAGGCCAATTGCTGCACGCGGCGAGGATCGCCTTTACCCACCCCGTCACGGGCGAGCGCATGCGCTTTGAGGCCCCGCCGGAGGAGCGGTTTCGGTATTGGCATGAAAGACTGAAGGATCGCTCAAAATGAATCAGAGATTCATTTTGAGCGGTTGGTTTATGTTGCCCTGATGGGGGATTTGGTCGAAACGTCAGGCTG
>CADBNW010000139.1 GCA_902796025.1 uncultured Eubacteriales bacterium | reverse complement strand
TTCAGAGATTCAAAACTCATTCTCAGAATCAACTGTCTTTTATCTTGCGTTCGTTCTCTGTATCGTTTTCAAGGTCCGTTGCGATCCGCGAGGCAGCGGAGCGGTCATTCCGTCGCGGCTCTCGTGGAAAGCTTGTATATATTACTACAACCCCATATACGTTGTCAATGCGTTTTTTGATTAGGATTGCTAATTTACGGAGGGTTAACAATATGGGCCGGTAGGGGCAACTTTCACAGGGTTGAGAAGGGGAATTGGAGAGAAAGGGAGAAGTTAGGAGTTAGGAGTTAGGAGTTGTGGTGGCGATCGCTTGCGATCGCTCGGATTAAAGCGTTACGTGGACTGGGAGAAAGTGAGTTAGGGGTAGTTATCCGAAAAGGGTAAGAGTGTGGAGAGCGGAAGCGGCGGATGGTGTGGGCGGTGGAAACTGCTGGATCGGGACAGAACCTCATCCGTCAGCGCCTTCGGCGCTGCCACCTTCCCCTGAAGGGGAAGGCTTTGGGAGGGGCGAGGTTGGGCGGGAAGGGCGGGGATGGATGGAGAGGCTATAGATAGGAGAAGTTGGTTAAGATGGAGTGCTTGGTTCTTTCGTCTGCTTCAATAAAAGAAACGCCTCGCGGCGTTTCTTCCTGAACTCCTCACTCCTAACTTCTAACTCCTAACTTTTTTATCCACAGCTTCTTTTGCCCTGTGCACAGAAATATCCACAAAGGCGGGATGGGGGCGCGGCGGAATTAATTGGGGGAATTAATGGATTGTGCCTTGAATTTGGCGGGTCTATCTGTTATTATATGGAAGTTATCCACAAGAGGCGCGCCTGTGCACAACGGCGCCCGCAAAAGGACGGAGTGAGCGATTTTCATGGACATCAACAAGGCAAACGAGTGCTGGGCGAAAATGCAAGCCGCGCTGCGCGAGCAGCTGGGGGACGTAAAGTACGGCACATGGTTCAAGTATCTGATGGTGCACTCCGCCCAGAACCACACGCTGATCTTGCACGCGAACGAACAGTTTATCGCCGAGCACGTGAGCAAGGCTTACAAGCATACGCTGCTGCTGCTTGCGACCTCCTTTTTCGGAGAGGATTTTCAGGACGTGCTGATCGTGCCAACGGCGGAGCTTGACAAGTATGCGCCAAAGCCCGAAAAGATCAAGCTCAATCCCAAGTACACCTTCGACAATTTTATCGTGGGGCAGAGCAACCTTCTGGCCCACGCGGCATCGCTGGCGGTTGCGGAATCGCCGGGCGAGGAGTACAATCCCCTGTTCATCTACGGGGGAAGCGGGCTTGGCAAGACCCATCTGATGACCGCGATCGCAAATTACGTGATGGCGGGCAATCCTTCTATAAAGATAGAGTTTTCTAACGCCGAGCGCTTTACAAACGAGCTCGTGGACGCGATCCGTCAAAAGCGGACCCACGAGCTTCGCCAGCGCATGCGAAGCGTAGACGTTCTGTTTATCGACGACATCCAGTTTTTAAGCAACCGAACCGCGACCCAGGAGGAGTTTTTCAATACCTTCAACGAATTGTACATGGCAAACAAGCAGATCGTGATCACCTCCGACCGGCCGCCGGACGAGATCGCGACGCTGGAGGAGCGCATGCGCTCGCGCTTTAAAAGCGGCATCGTGGTGGACATCGGAAAGCCGGACGTGGAGATGCGCATGGCTATCTTGCGCAGCAAGGCGCAAAACGAGGGGATCAAGATCGACGAGGGCGCAATCAGCTACATTGCCGAGCGCGTGGATACCAACATCCGCGAGCTCGAGGGCGCGATGATCAACGCAAGCCTGCTTGCAAAGGTAGAGCGCTCCGAGGTGATCACGCTTGAGATCGTGAGCAAGGCCATAAAGGACACGCCCCCCGTGCAGGAGGACAAAAGCGTAACGCCGCAATTGATCATCGCCGCTGTCGCCGAGGCCTACGCCATCCGCGCCCAGGACATATTGTCTTCAAGCCGCAGCAGGGAGTTTTCCGTGCCAAGGCAGCTTGCCATCTACCTTACGCGCGAACTGTGCCGCTATTCCACGACGCGGGTGGGCGAGGCCTTTGGCCGGGATCACTCCACGGTGATGCACGCGTGCAAAAAGACAGAGGAGCTGTTGGAAAGCTCAAACGAATTTAAAGTGAGAGTGGAGCTTTTGCGCTCCAGACTTTCGGACAGGCAGTAGGCAAGGGGAGCAGGGGACGCATTGTGCACAGACGTACACAATATGTGCACAGGCTTATCCTCATGTGCATGGGCAGCGCCTTATATATATAGTAGGAAAAGCTGCAGGGGAAAGATATCCACATATCCACAGGGTCTACTAATACTACTATGATCAATTATATTATAATTATAAAGCTGAGCCAGCGCCCTGCCGCATAAGCACGGCGACGCAAAGCCCTTGAAGGAGGAAACGTTATGAAATTTGCCTGCAGCTCTTCTGAGCTTGTAAACGCGGTGAGCACCGCGTCGCGCGTAATGGCTGTGCGCTCGCCCAAGGAAGCGCTGGAGGGCGTATTGCTCGAGGCCGGGCAGGGAACGCTAAAGGTGACCGCTTCCGACGGCAACATGACCTCCATCACCTGCATGAGCGCCGAGGTCGAGGAGGCCGGCAGCGTGATCATTCCCGGAAAGCTGCTGGGCGATGTGGTGCGCCGCCTGCCCACGGGCACCGTGAACGCGAGCATGAAGGAAAGAGTGCTCACGCTGCGCTGCGGGGTATCGCGCATCAGCATCACCGGACGCGAGGCAGAGGACTTTCCCATGCCTGAGGAGGGCGGATTTGAATATGAGATCAGCCTGCCCCAGCCGATGATCAAGGAGATCATCCAGCAGATCAGCTTTGCGGTGCCGCTGGAGGATCAGCGCGTGGTGCTGACCGGCGGATTTTTGAATCTTGCGGACGGAAAGCTGGACATGGTGGGTCTGGACGGCTTCCGCATGGCGGTAAGGAGCGCAAGCGTGAGCGATACGCTGTTGCGCGCAAAGGCGATCATCCCGGCCAAGGCGCTTGGCGAGATCGAAAAGCTGATGGGCGACGACGAAAACGAGATGGCCAGACTCTGCTTTGCAAGAAACCGCGTGATGGTGGCAAGCGGGCAAACCCGCCTGTACGCCCAATTGATCGAGGGCGAGTACATCGACTATAAGCGCGTGATCCCCAAAAGCTTCAACACCACGGTGAAGATCGACCGCCAGCTGTTTACCGACAGCGTGGACAGGGCGGCGCTGATCGCGCGGATGAGCAAGAACAATCTGATCAAATTTGAGATAAGCCAGGGCCTGATGGTGATAAGCGCCGTGTCCGACATGGGCGACGCGCGCGAGGAGCTGGAATGCGAGACCGAGGGGCCGGAGCTTGCGATCTCGTTCAATGTAAAATACCTTACGGAGTTTGCAAGGGTGAGCGCCGGAGAGGAGCTGACCATGCGCTTTGGAAACGCGATCAGCCCCTGCGTGATCACCCAGGGCGACGGAGAATTCATCTATCTCGTGCTGCCGGTCAGGACCAATGCGCAATAAAGGCGACACCATCGCCGCCATCGCCACCCCGCCCGGGGAGGGCGGCATCGCGATCGTGCGGCTGAGCGGCGAAAAAGCGCCCGGGATCTTAAAGCGCATGTTCGCGCCCAAAAATCCCGGGGCGCAGTTTACCCACGGGCAAATGCACTATGGGACGATCCTGGACGCCCATGGACAGCGCCTGGACGAGGCGATGGCGGTTTGCTTTTACGCGCCCCGCAGCTACACCCGCGAGGACGTGTGCGAGATCCACACCCACGGGGGCGTGATGAGCCGACTTGCGCTGGAGGCCGCGGTGGAGCTTGGCGCGCGCCCCGCGGACAGGGGCGAATTTACCTACCGCGCGTTTTTGAACGGCCGCTTGAGCCTTAGCCGGGCGGAGGCCGTGATGGGCATCATCGGCGCGGCGGGAGAGGAAAGCGCAAGGCGCAGCGCAAGGCAATTGCATTTTGGCGCAAGCGCCGGGATCGGCAAATGCCGCTCGCGCCTGAAGGAGATGGTCGCGCTGATCGACGCGGCGGCGGATTTTCCGGATGAGATCGACGAAAGCGTGACAGCGCAGAGGGTAAAAAGCGAGGCAGGAGAGATCCTGAAGGAGCTAAAGCGCCTTTGTGACAGGCGATACGCAAGGATGATGAGCGACGGCGCGCAGGTGGTGATCGCGGGCCGGCCAAACGTTGGCAAAAGCTCGCTGATGAACGCGCTGTTGTCCTTTGAACGCTCTATCGTAAGCGACATCCCCGGCACCACCCGGGACGCCGTGAGCGAAAGCGTGACGCTGGACGGGCTTCGGCTTACCCTGACGGACACGGCGGGGCTTCGAAAAAGCGACGATCAGATCGAAAGGCTGGGCGTAGAGATCACGCAAAAGAGGCTGGACGGCGCGGACGTGGTGATCTTGCTGCTGGACGCCGAAAAGGGCGTGACCCAGCAGGACAGGGCGCTTATCGAAGGGGCGGACGAAAGGTACATCATCGCCTACAACAAGCTGGATCTAAAGGATGCGCCGGACGATCGGTACCCCGCGGTGAGCGCGAAAACAGGCGAGGGGATCGAAGCGCTTTTGCAGCTCGTTCGTAAAAAGCTCAGTCTTGACGAGGACGACGAAAAGCTGCTGAGCCTTCGCCACATCGACTGCGCGGGCCGGGCGATCGAGGCGCTGAAAAATATCATAAACGCGCCGGAGGGCACGTACCTCGATCTTATGCTGACCGACGCCATGAGCGCGCTTGAGGCCCTTGGAGAGATCGACGGGCTGAACGTGAGCCAGAGCGTGATCGACCAGATCTTTGAAAGCTTTTGCGTTGGAAAATGAGCGTGGATCATTCCGGGCACCGGCAGCGCTTGAAGCGCGCCTACAGGGATAACGGCCTGATGTCCTTTTCGCCGCACGAGGTGATAGAGCTGATGCTCTATACCGCCCTGCCCCGCAGGGACGTAAACGAGCTTGCGCACAGGATCAGCGATCAGTGCGGGGGCGTGGACGGGCTGATGCGGATGGACGAATCCGAGATGCTGGAAAAGCTTGACGTAAGCCCGCACGTTGCCAGGACGCTTAGCGCCTACGGCGCGGCGGTGCGGCTGTATGGCGAACTGTCCGGCATGAGCGCAAGGCGGCTTGAGACCCGCGGGGACAAAAACGAACTGATCCGGCAGGTGTATAAGCCGGGCTGCCGCGTGCTTGTGCTGCTTGGCGCGGGGCGGGAGGTCATCCACATTTCGGACCTTCCGGAAGGCAGCATCGTTTCTACGGTGCTGAGGCGCGTTTTATACTACGACGCGGCGCGGGTGATCACCCTGTGCCCGACGCGCCTGGCCATTGACGAAGGGGAATTGACGGCGCTCAAGATGGCGCTTAACGATATCGACGCGGCGCTGGACGACGCGATCACTATTATGGAGGATTAGGCCATGAAGGGTGGATTTACGCTGCCGGGAGAAGCGGGATACGAGCATCTTACGCTGGAGCTGGCGGAAAAATGGGGCGCGGACTGCATCCGCGACAGCGACGGCACCAGCCTTTCGGACGAGATCACGCAAAGCGGCATCCCCATCTATTCCACGATCTGCATGGTGAGGAGCGTAAACGCCTGGGCCAAGGAGCATCCGGACTGTCTGCAGCGGAATTTTCTGATGTCCAAGCCCCGCCTGGCCCTTGGAAGGACGCTTGAGATCGACCCGCTGGAGGGCTATTTCAGCCAGCAGTTCATCATCAATCCAAACGACCCCGTGAGCCTTTGGCAGGTGTTTGACAGAACGAACGGGCAGGAGATCACGAGCTGGAGCTGGGACGGAAAAAAGGTCACGATTAACGGCTGCGTCCCCTATCACAGCTATACCGTGAATTTTCTTGCGACCCGCATCTGGGAAGAGATCTCCATGTACAACCACATCACCAACGACTGGGGCGACAAGGAGCACCTGATGGCCGTG
>CADBNW010000138.1 GCA_902796025.1 uncultured Eubacteriales bacterium | reverse complement strand
TTTGCCTTAGGCAAATCGATTCCGCTTTGCGTAAGCGTGTTGGCTCAAATTGAAAATTTGAGGCAACACGCCTTGCGCCCGGAAATCTCCGCAGGAATTTTAGCAAAACTGTTATCTTGTCGCACACGCTTTATAGCTTGGCGTTTTGTCAAACTATCCACATAAGGGCAACATAACCCACCCGCTCAAAATGAATCTCCGATTCATTTTGAGCGTTAAGTGTGGACATATAACTGGATTTGCGGTATAATTTACACCATCCTGTTTAGAGGCGGAAAACTATGCGCACGGTTACGGCTAAATTTGGCGGCAGCTCCCTGGCGGACGCCGCGCAGTTCAAAAAAGTAAGAGAGATCATCCTTTCCGACCCCGCGCGGCGCTTTATCGTGGTGTCCGCGCCGGGCAAGCGCTTTGACGGCGACATAAAGGTGACGGACCTTTTGATCGAGGCCTGGGAAAAGGCCCGCGCGGGGCAGGACTTTGACGAGATACTGACCCACATCGGCGAGCGCTTTGACGAAATCGCCCGGGGCACGGGCACGCCCTTCGACGTGCAAAGCGAGCTTACGCTGATAAGGCAGGGTCTCCTTGCCATGCCCTACCGGGATTACGCGCTGAGCCGGGGCGAGTACCTGTGCGCGCGGCTGATGGCGGGGTATCTGGGCAGGGAATTCGTGGATCCCGCTTTCGTCGTCTGCTTTGACCGCGAGGGACTTTTGGACGAGGACGCCACGCGCGAGGCGCTCAGAAAACGCCTGGAGGGGCTTGACGGCGCGGTGATCGCGGGCTTTTACGGCAGCCGGCCGGACGGCGCGGTCCAAACCTTCTCGCGCGGCGGCTCCGACGTGACCGGCGCGCTGGTCGCAGACGCCACCGCCTCCGATCTGTACGAAAACTGGACGGACGTGTCCGGCATGCTGGCGGCGGATCCCCGCGTGGTGGAAAACCCCGCCGCGCTCGACATGCTCAGCTACCGCGAGCTTCGCATCCTGTCCTACATGGGCGCGTCCGTGCTGCACACCGACGCGGTAAAGCCCGTGCGAAACAGCGGCATCCCCATCAACATCAAAAACACCAACCGCCCGCTCGACGCGGGCACGATGATACTGCCCCATCTGCCCAAGGAGCACGTGCGCCGCGCGGTGACGGGCGTAGCCGGGCGCAAGGGGCTGAGCGTGGTGCAGGTGGAAAAGCACATGGTCTCAGACGGCGCTGGCTTTACGGCGGTGCTGCTTGACATTTTCAAAAACCACCGGGTGCCGTTTGAACAGTGCCTGACCGGCATCGATACCATCTCCATCGTGATCCGAAGCGACCTTATGCGCTATAAGCGCGCGCAGATCCTTGCAGACATCCGCGACCAATTGGATCCGGACGTTTTGAACGTGCACGAAAACCTTTCCATGATCACAGTGGTGGGCGAAAACGGAAGCGGCGCGGACGATCTTACGGTAAAGCTGCTGCTGGCGGTCGCAAACGAGGGCATCAGCATAAGCACTATCAATCAGGGCGCCGGAAGGCTGAACCTGATCATCGGCGTAAACGAAGCGGACTATGAGCGCGCGATGCGCGCGCTGTACCGGGCAATCGCCCAAATCGAAGCATAGGAGGGCAAAAAAGTGCTGCACTACCTTGCAGGTCTTCCGATCACCGTGCTGGGGCTGTGCCTTGCCGTGGGCTTTGCCCTGAGCAGCAAGCGCATCTGGAAGGGCAGGCTGAACGCCACGATCGTGACGATCCTTACGGCGTTTGCGCTGAATCTGCTTATGCAAAGCGCGGGCGAGCGCATCAACATCCCGGATATGCTGCCCAGCCTGTTCTTTGCGCTGTTTTCCTTCTCCATCGGCTTTGGCGCAGGGCCGAGCCTGAGCGCAGGCCGCGGCAGCAAGGGCGAGATCTCAAAGCAGCTGCTGCTTTCTGTTTTGTATCTCGCGCTCGCGTTTGCAAGCGCGCTCGGGCTTGGAAAGCTGCTTGGGCTTGAAAGCGCCAGCGCCGTGGGCATGCTGGCCGGGGCGCAGACCCAGTCCTCCATCGTTGCGCTGGACGGCGTGCCCGCCCAGCAGGAGGGAACAAAGCTGCTGACCTACGCGCTTTGCTACATCGTTGGCACGCTTGCGATGATCCTGTTTACCTCTCAGGCCGCGCCAAGGTATTTGCTAAAGCGCGACCAGCAGCCGGGTCAAAGCGGCAAAGCAGCCCGCTCATCTGCTCCCCTGCAGGCCGTCGTCGCCCTGCATTTTCAGGATCTCGCGGCGCAAAAGCCCGTGCAGAAGGAAGAAGAAAAACAATACGGGGATATCAGCCCGATCCAGCTGCGCGCCTACCGCGTGCACGAAAAAGCGCTTTTTGCCGGGCGCAGCGTGGATGAAGCGGAGCGACTGGGCTTTGAGGGCGACTCCGGGAAGGGCGCACGCAAATTAGAGATCCTGGCCATCTTCCGCAAGCAGGACGGAAGCGAAGCGCTTGCCTTTCCAAGCTATGACGCCAAGAATAATCAGCTGAGCATGAACGGCGACTGCGTGATCGGATTCGGGGACGTACTGCTGGTTTCTGGCAAGCTGCGCCACATCCACGACAGGCAGGATGACGGCCTTGAAGAGGTCTACGACGACAAGTACCTTTCCGCGCAGCTTAGCAGCGCGGACGTGCTGCTCGCCCGGCATCCCGACGCCACCAAGGAGAACGCCGATCCCGCTGCCTCGCTGGACGAAGCGGTACGAAGGCATCTAAGCCAGCACGGCGCGGTGCTTGGCTATATCGTGCGAAACGGCAAACGCGTTTCTCCCGGCGAGCTGATCATGATGAACGACATTTTGCACCTCACGGGCGTAAGCCTGAGCATCCGGGGAGCCCGTCAAAACCTGCTTGCCCCTCTGATCAAAAAGCTGGGCTACGCCGTGGAAGGCGGCGCGGATTCCAGGCTGTGGGGCATGATGCTGATGGTCGCGCTGGCTGCGCTGATCAGCTCGCTTTGCGCAAAGCTGTTCGGCATCGGCCTTGGCACGGGCTGCGTTTCGATGCTGCTGGGCCTTTTCCTGGGCTGGCTTCGGGAAAAGCGCCGCCACAGCTGGTTCTATAACGCCACTTACGTCTCCCCCGGCGGGCTTGGGCTGGTGAGGACGCTGGGGCTGAACCTCTTCGTTGCCTGCAAAACGCTAAGCGCCCCGATGGAGCTTAGCCTGTTTAACGGCCAACTGGCCCTGGCCGCAATCGGCTCGCTGCTGGCTGCGCTGATCCCCCTGACGCTTTGCTTCATCCTTGGCAAGCGCTGGCTCAAAATGAAAAACGTGACTCTGCTTTCAAGCCTTTGCGGCGTTGGCACCTGCTCCTCCGCGCTGCAGGCGCTCAACGACGGCTCAGACAGCAGCGAGTTTACCGCGCCCTACGCCATCCCCTACGCGCTGGGCGACCTTGGGCTTACGCTGCTTGGCGTCCTGTTTATCAGCGTATTTTAAGAGCCCTGTCTCAAAGGACCCTGCGCGGGACTTTTTCGTCTCCAGCTTTTTCCCCCGGCCGGAGGGCAAAAACGCCCCCGGCCCCGCTCTTTTTGGAAGCGGCGGGATGCGGCAAAATGCGCTCTGCTTTGGCGCATTTCCGCACTTTCTTCCCACTCTCTGGCGTTTTCAATGCCGATTTTCCCACTTTAGACCCACCTGAACGGGTGTTTTGCAGTGTTTTGCTTGACATTGGAGGCAAACACTGCTATTATACACGTATGCATTTATAAAGGAGGATATGCGCTTGCAGTACGGCAATGGCAGGCCGGAGCGCCCCAGCGGGCGCGGCAGGGTGCGGATCAATTACGGCACATGGCTGCTGATCATACTGATAGGCGTATTCGCGTATCTCATCATCCGCTACATCGTGCAGGATCGCGCCCGCGAACCGGGCTTTGAAGTAAAGGACGTCTACGGCAATCCCTACGTCTCTGTGACCCCCACACTGGAACCGGCCAAGCGCCCGGAGGCGGAGCGCGCGGGCCTTTTGCCGGTGTTTTACAGCGCCAACACCAGCGAAATGCAGGTGGCGCTCACGGTGCAGGGCAGCGCCACCGACGCCCAGATGGAAGCGCTGCTTGAGGCCTCGATGGAATACGGCGCAAAACTCACCTTCTTTATCGACGCACAGCAGCTGACCCGCCAGCGCAGCATCTGGGCGACCGCCCTTTTGATGGGGCACGAGATCGAGTGCCGGGGCTTTACGGAAAAGCGCGCCGCCTCGCTCAGCGCCGAAGAGCTGGACGCCGAGCTTGAAGGCTTTGACGCGCTGATCCGCGCGGGGCTTGGCGAAGCCTACAGCGTGCATTTCATGCGCACGGACGACCTGGGCGACGACGAGTACGAAACGCTGCACCAGCATCTGGCTTCCCACGGCTACAAGGCCATCGTGCGCTGGGCGCTGCACAATCCCTCGCATTTTGAGCAGGTCGCTCCCGGCCAGGTGATCTGCGTAGACCTGAAAAGCTGGGACGTAAAGCAGCTGACAAGCGTGATGCGGGTGCTGAGTGAAAACGGATACGCGCTTCTCACCTGCAACGAATTGTTCGATTACGAGCCAAACATGCCCCAGGAGGAGGGCGGCTGAGGCGGGGTTTTGCTTCTAAAACCGCGCAAAACTTGACAGCGCGCCCCTGGAGTTATATAATTATACTGAATATACATTACAGGCAGGTATAACCATGGCAGTCAAACGTGAAAGCTACGACCGCTTTGCGCGCGCCGAACGGCGGGCGGGGGGAAAGCACGGCTCCTACGCCAAAAGCATAAGCCGCGCCGCAGCGCTGAAGGACAACGAGATGCTGCGCAATGTCGTGATCGACATCCTGTTTTGCATGCTGCTGCCCCCCTACGGCATCTATCGGCTGTGCACGCAGGACAGGGAGGAGCCGGCTGTGCGCCTTGTGGGGATCGCCCTGTCGGTGATCGTTATGTACCTGTGGTTTTCAGCATTGATCCCGAGTGAAAAGCCTGAGCCGCTGGCCATCGACAGGATCCGGGCCGCGGCGGTTCAAAGCTTGCACACCTCGGTTTAGGAGGACGAGCTATGTTCTGCTCCAATTGCGGTAAGAGTCTCAGACCGGACGACAAGACCTGCCCGTTTTGCGGAATGAGCGTGGGCGAAAGCCGGTTTGAATCCAACCGCGGCTACACCGGAGCGCAAACGGTCATGCGCCCGGGTCAGGCCGTGCGCGTGCCCGATTCTTACGGCAGTCATTACAGCACAGATTTTGCGGTGGACAGCGACGCGCACGAGCTGCCCAGCGACGAGGAAACCAGCTACCGTGCGGTGCGCGGCGCGGGCATCCGCGGCTACGGCGAGGACGATAAACGCGAGCCATTGTACAACAGCGAGGAAAGCGAGGCCGCCCGCGAGGCGGAGCAGGCCCGCGAGGAGGAGGACTTCGATCCGCCCGAGGCAGAGGCCGAGGCGGAGAAGCCCCGCCGCCGCTCGCTTAGGGAGCTTTTGCTTCGCAAAGAGGAGGAGCCCGCCCCGCAGGAAGAACCGCCAAGCCCCGTACAGGACGGCGACGAGGAATTGTCCGAGGAAGAGCTGGAGGCGATCGGCGCAAACGTGGACGAGGACGAGCAGCCGGACGGCGGCGCGGGCATCAGCGAAGGCGTGCGCCGGGTGATGAGTCAGCTGCGCGAGGAATACGACCGCAAGGAGCGCGAGCAGCGCCAAAAGGAAGAGCGCAAGGCCGCGCGCCGCAGAGCCTACGAGGAAGAGGGCGAAGCCCTGCCGGAGGACGAGGGTGCAAAGCCCGAGCCGGAAGAGCCTGAGAAAGAGGCTCAGCCCAAAAAGCGCGAAAAGCTGAATCTTGAAAAGCCCAAAAAGCAAAAACCCGCCAAGGCCGCCAAAAAGGCAAAGGACGAGGTAAGCGAAGAGGACGAGGAAGACGAAACCCCTTCAAAGCCCGCCCGGAGTCTTAAGACCCTGATCCCCCACCGCGACAAAAAGCGCTCCCGCCGCTTCGAGGAAGACTTCGACGATCTGGACCTGGACGAGGAGGCGGCGGACGAAAGTGCAGAGTTTGACGAAATGGACGAGGAATTCTCAGACGAGAGCTTCGACCGCGAGGAAAGGCGCACGCAAAGGCTAAAGATCCTGCGATATGTGCTGGCCGCGCTTTCGCTGGTGCTGGTGATTTTCCTGGTCATCTGGGGCATCGGCCGCATCGGCGACAGCACGAAGACCGCGCCCGTCGAGGAAGTCTCGCTGGAATTGTGGAACGAAGGCATAGAGCTTATGCAGCAGCGCGTGGGCAGCTCCTACCGCAGACGGATGCTGGGCATGTACGATACTTCAAAGCCCGAAAGCTTTGTGGATCTCTCCGCCGCGATGACGCAGGATCTGGATACGCTTAGCAATCTCATGCCCACTGAACCGCAGCGAAACGACAGCCGCTTTATAAACGCCTTGAAGGCCATCCAGGAGAGCATCAACAACTGCCTCACCAACGACGCCCTCGCGCTTACGGACACCTCCCGCAGCGGCAGCGAAAAGGACAGGGCGTCTGAAGAGCGCTGGCAGATGGTGCGCGATCTCGTGACGCAGCTCAGCCGCTCCACCAACACCGGCATGCTGGACGCCATCATCAAGCACGACAAGGTCGAGCTGATCGCCCAGGCCACACCGGAACCCGATCCCACACCCACTCCGCAGCCCTATCAGACCCTGGCCAGGGGCGCCAACGGCACGGCGGTCATGCGCCTGCAAACGCGCCTGACGGAGCTCGGCTACATGACCAGCGCCATCGACGGCGACTACGGCAGCAAGACAAAGACCGCCGTGGAGAAGTTCCAGCAGACCGCGGGCATCGAGGTGACGGGCATCGCGGATCCCGATACCCAGCAGCGCCTGTTTGCGGACGACGCGCCGTACCTGACAAAATAGAACATTAATTTCTTCAACAGGGGCTAAATATCAGCCTCTGTTGTTTAATAAGGAGAATACGAGATGAGCGATTGTTTCAACTGTTTTGCAAGCTGCAGCTTTATAAGCAAGCTGCTTTGCGTGACTGTTCTGCTTGCCGTCACAGGTACCCTGTTTTTTGTGCTGCGCGCATCGGCCCAGGCGGAACCCTCCTCCTGCCCCTACGACATCCACCTGTCGGTGACGTACGACTATCTGACGCCCGATCAGCGCCTGCTGTACGACCGCATGTACGATGCGCTTCGCAGCGGGCAAAGCGCCGTTTCCGTGCCCCAGGGCGTAAGCCGCGCCGAGGCCGAGCAGATGCTCGACACTATCTACAACGAGGCGGCTGAGCTATGCGCCTACAGCCGCTGGGAAAGCCGGGTGGCAGACGTTTCAGGCGGCGCACTTGAAGTGCAGCTGGCCTACAAATTCCCCCTTTCTGTCCAGGAGCAATTCATTAACGAAGTCGCTTCCCTCGCGCGCAGCTTTTCGGGGCAGACGCCATACGCGGGCATCGAGGCTATCCACGATTATCTGATCCGCCGCTTCGTTTACGATACGGGCTGGAGCTTTGCAAACGACACGGAGCTGTCGTACTTTGCACTGAAGGACAACAAGGCCGTGTGCAACGGCTACGCCCAGACCCTGGCGATGCTTGGACACTTCGCGGGCTACACCTGCAGCTACATCGACGGATCGGTCTACGGCGACGACGGCGCATACGTGGGGCAGCACGCCTGGAACGTAGCCTGCGTGGACGGGCGCTTTTTATGGTACGACGCCACCTGGGACGACGCAGGCAGCCAGCCGCTGCGCAAGTGGTTCGCCCTGGACGGGGCCGAAATGGCGCGCACTCACAAGCCGGACGCGGAATACAGCGCATTTGCGCTTCTCAAGAGTTATCTGCCCGAGAAGCTCAGCTGGAAACTGTATTTGGACGTTAACGACGGGCAGGGCTTTGTGCGCGGTGCAAGCGGGGACGCCTCCCCCGCGCTGTACCTTTCCCAACTGAATGCGGGCGAATACTACGCCCCGGCGCTGGTGCTCTATAACGAGGGTCAAAGCGACTTTCCGGCGGTCGTGTCCTACCGGCTGGAGGGGCAGACGATCTCCTGGGGCGAATGCCGCGTGCCCGCGGGCAGCAATCTTCCCTTCAGAACGCTGGCGGCGCAGCTTCGGGGCAAAACGGGCGCGTTTGCGGTAAGCTGGTATGTAAACGGCATTCCGCTGTGCGTCAGCCGCTGGACGGTCTCCTGACGCGCCTCTCGAATGTTATTTTTATATTAATTAGCCGTGTGATGTGACGCTATCTGTTGAATTATTACGTCCAAGTTGATAAAATAGTAACAGAATAGTGCAAAGTATTGTCATCATTCTTTAATAGTCTCGCACAAGAGGTGATATAAGGTGAAATCAAGAATGACGCGCTTCCTTGCAGTGTTTTTGCTGCTTGCGCTGCTGATGCCGGCGCTTATGCCGCAAAAGGCAGAAGCCGAGAGCTATAAGGCCACCGTATTTGTCAGCAGCATGAAGGTCTACGCTTCCGCCTACACGGGCTCCAAGGTGCTTGCTACCTTAAAGCAGGGCACCTCCGTTACGGTAAAGAGCGTTTCCGGCAGCTGGGCCTACATAAGCTACAACAGCAAAAGCGAAGGCTATTGCCAGCTAAAGAACCTGAAAAGCAGCGTAAAGACCCCCGTCTACACTACGGGCAAGACCAAGATCTACAAAGACGCCAAGGCCAGCGGCGCGATCTGCACCGTGATGGCGGATTACCCGCTGTACAAGGTGGGTGTGGACGGCTCCTACTATCTGGTAGAGGACAAGGACGGCCAGTTCACGGGCTATGTGCTAAAGAGCATGACCAGCTCCACACGCAAAACCCCCTACGCCGTGAAGGACTCGGCCAAGGTAAAGTACACTAAAGGCACTACCTCCACCACCATGCCCAAGGCGATCAAGTCCAGCCAGTACTACCTGGCCAGCAACATGAAGCCGGTCAAGTTCCGCGATTACATGGTGTTCCTGGCGCAAAACAAGCTGGGCTGCAAGTATGCTTCAAGCCCCAACAACAAAACGACCTTCTCCAACCACAGCCTGGTGCAGGCCTGCATGAGCCAGATGGGCTACACCATCCCCAATCGCACCAACTCCGTCGGCCACACCGGCAATGCGCCCTACGTATCGCGCAAGAACCTGCTCAAGGGCGACGTGGTATGCTTTGACGTAGACAGCACCAACGCCAACCTCGTCGATCACATCGGCATCTACGTTGGCCAGGGCTACTTCATCCATGCCTCCTCCGCCGCAGGCTGCGTCGTGGTCTCCACGATGAAGAGCGGGTATTACTACAAAGCCTTCTGCTGGGGCAGAAGATACATCCCGAACTAAAGAAACGATCAAAGCTCAGGCTGCCGCTGCCATGCGGCAGCCGGTTTTTTAGCAGGAGGGTTATTATGCGCATCACCTGTACACTTGGCAGAGGCGGCGGGGTATCCCGCATGAGCGAGGGCGCGTTTTTGCGCCTGAAGGACGGAAGCATCCTGTTTGCCCTGTGCCGCTTTACAGACGAAACGGGGCACGACGACGGGGCCTGCGATCTTGCGGGCATCGTATCAAAAGACGAGGGCGAAAGCTGGTCGCAGCCCGAGATCCTGCTGCGCGCAAAGGAATTTGGCGTAGCAAACATCATGAGCGTGTCGCTGATGCGCATGCAAAACGGGGATCTGGGGCTGTTTTTCCTGGTAAAGGAAAACGACGGCACAAGCAACGTGGTGCTGGCGCGCTCCAGGGACGAGGGAAAGAGCTTTTACCGCTTTATCCGCTGCACGCTGAAGGAGCGCCCGGCGTACTATGTGATAAACAACGACCGCGTGGAGCGCCTGCCGGGCGGGCGGCTGATTTTGCCGCTTGCCTACCACCGCTCGGGCTTTGCTGAGAACGGGCGCAGCTTTACGGACTGGCGCAGCATCTGCGTATTTTTGATCTCGGACGACGACGGCGAAAGCTGGCACGAAGCCAGGGATCTGGTCTATCCCCCCTTTACGGATTCCGGCGCGGGACTGCAGGAGCCGGGCGTGATCTGGCTGCACGACAGCACCCTGTTCATGTACGCGCGCACGGAAAAATACTGCCAGTACGGCGCGTACTCCTTCGACGGGGGCGAGCACTGGACGGCGGCGCAGCCGACCGTATTTACCTCTCCCTGCAGCCCCATGAAGATCGCCCGCGACCCCTGCAGCAAAAAGCTCTATGCGGTATGGAACCCCATTCCCAATTACTACGGTCGCGAGATCGTGCCGCGCATGGGCGGGCGCACGCCGCTGGTGTACGCGGTGAGCGAGGATGACGGCGTGAACTGGTCTGGGGCGCAGCTGATCGAGGGGCAGCCGGATCATGGCTACTGCTATCCCGCGCTGTTCTTTACGCAGGATCATAGCCTGCTGTGCGCCTACTGCGCGGGCGGGCCTGAGGACGTACACTGCCTGTCGCGCACGAACATCGCAAAGATCGCGCTTTAGGACAAGTACGCCGCGTGAAAGCTATCCCCCACGCAGGCCCCTTTTGGCTCTATGCACCAATATGGATGGTTCCATACAGAACAGGCCAGCGCCTTGTGGCGCTGGCCTGTTCTGTTTATCGCAAAAGCGCACCCCCGCAGCGGGGCTTTGCTACGCCTGCTCGTCGCTCAGAAGCGTTTGCGCAAGGCGCTTTAGATTCAGTGACGCGCGGTACAGATCGTTTCGGCGGACGCCGCTGCTTTTCAGGGCTTCCATGGCGTCTGTCAGGCTTTCCCCCGCAAGCATGCGTGCGGCAAGCTGGACTTCCGGCGTCTGTGCTTCGTCCGGGGCGCTTACCGCCTTTGGCGAAGGCAACCTGGACAGATCCAGCACCACGCAGTATTCGCCCTTCTCCACGTTTTCAAGCCCCGCAAGGCGCGCATGGACCTTGGCAATGTCTCCCCGGTCGATGCGCTCAAATTTCTTCGTCAGATCGCAGCACACGCACGCGCGCGCGCCGGGCAGGCTTTCGGCGATCTGTCCAAGCAGTTTCACCACCCGATGGGGGGATTCGTAGAGCACTGCCACAGGGATGCCGGTTTGGTGGATCAGGGACAGCTTTTCCCGCAGAGCCTTGCTCTCCCTGGGCAAAAAGCCGTAAAAGGCAAATTCGCGCGTATCAAAGCCGCAAACGCTCAGCGCCGTCGCCACAGCGCTTGGGCCGCTTACGGGGCTAAGCTCGATGCCCGCCTCCCAGGCGCGCGCCACCACGCCCTCGCCGGGGTCGGAAATGCCGGGGGTGCCCGCGTCGCAG
>CADBNW010000137.1 GCA_902796025.1 uncultured Eubacteriales bacterium | reverse complement strand
GATCTGGGCATCCAGATCGAGTTCCTGCCCGCGGGCGACAACGTGCTGGACAAGCTGCAAAGCTACATGGCCAGCGGCAAGCTGCCCGACATCGTCGGCTTCAAAGAGCAGCAGTACGTGCAGCAGGCCATCAACGCCGGCCTTCTGGAGTGCCTGGACGATCACCAGGACGAGCTTGCCAACATCTTTGAGGACAAGGGCAACACCAACGCCATCAACTACTGGCGCGACAAGTATTCCAAGAACGGCGACGGCAAGCTCTACGCCCTGCCCACCGCCATCAACTCCCCCTCCTCCACCAAGGACACCAACTGGCAGACCCGCCTCAGGTGGAACCTGTACAAGGAGATCGGCATGCCCGAGATCGGCACGCTGGAGGACATCCTGGACGTGTGCGAAGAGATGGTTGAGGCCTATCCCGAGACCGAGGACGGCAAAAAGACCTACGCGATGGGCCTGTTCTCCGACTGGGACACCCACACCGCCCTTGAGATCTCCACGCTCTCCTTCCTCTACGGCATCGACACCGAGTACGTTTCTCCCCTGATGGAGACCGAGGTCACCGGCGAATGGACCCGCTCCATCCTGGACGACGAAGCGTTCTACAAGAGAGCGCTGCACTTCTACTTTGAGGCCAATCAGCGCGGACTGCTGGATCCCGAGTCCCTCACGATGACCTTCAACGACGTGCAGAACAAGTACACCAACGGCCAGTACATGTTCAGCTGGTTCAGCTGGATGCACGGCAACTACAACAGCCGCTCCAACGGCCACACCACCGCGGAGAATCCGGACGGCTACATCTACATCCCCGTTACCGACACCACCATTTACGACAAGGCCACCCAGACTGTGGGACGCAACTGGTGCTACGGCATCTCCGCCTCCTGCGAGCACATGGAAGAGGCCATGAAGTGGCTCAACTGGTTCTATGATCCCTACAACACCCTGGTCATGAGCAACGGCCCCGAAGGCGTGCGCTGGGTCTTCAACGAGGAAGGCGTTCCCACCATGACCGAGGACGGCTACAAGATCGTACACGGCAATCTGTACTGGTACTATGACGAGAACGGCCAGGTCGTCATCACCGACGAGGTCGATCCCGGCAGAGATTACTGGAACACCAAGCCCATCGGCGCCCACAAGGATTACCCCTACGGCTTCTCCTACAGCGACTGGCCGACCTATGACGACGATCCCACCAACCTCACCAAGGAGTGGCGCGAGTGGATCGGCTACAAAAACCAGGTCGAGTACGGCAAGGCCACCGGCCACATCAAAATCGCGACCGGCGCGCTGGATTCCACCGTTATCGAGGACGCCGAGCTCAAGGACGAGCTTGACATCATCGCCGGCCAGGTAGGCTCCATCATCCGCACCAATTCCTGGAAGATGGTCTTCGCCGCCGACGAGGACGAGTTCGAGGCCCTGTGGAAGGACATGCAGGACAAGGCTGCGGAGCTGGGCTTTGACAAGTACGTGGATGCCTACACCGAGGCGTTCAACAAGGCCCTTGAGGAGATCTCCCAGTACGAAGTAGAGTATTGAGCTGTTAGCTGTTAGCTATTAGCTGTTAGCTTATTGGCTACTTGCTGTCAGTGATCCCATCGTTTAAAAGGCTTGCCCCGGAGCGGATGCTCCGGGGCAAGCTTTATGTACTATTGAAGGGCGTTGTTACGGCTGTTTGCCGATGTAGGCCAGGATGCCGCCGTCCACGTAGAGGATGTGGCCGTTCACGAAATCGCTGGCGTCGCTGGCGAGGAACACCGCGGGGCCCTTGAGGTCGTCGGTCGTGCCCCAGCGGGCGGCGGGAGTCTTTGCCACGATGAACTGATCAAAGGGATGGCGGCTGCCGTCTGGCTGACGCTCCCTCAGCGGCGCGGTCTGGGGCGTTGCGATATAGCCGGGACCGATGCCGTTGCACTGGATGTTGTACTTGCCGTACTCGGAGCAGATGTTGCGGGTGAGCATCTTAAGTCCGCCCTTGGCCGCCGCGTAGGCGCTTACGGTCTCGCGGCCCAGCTCGCTCATCATGGAGCAGATGTTGATGATCTTGCCGTGGCCCTTTCCGATCATATAGGGGATGACCGCCTTGGCGCAGATGAAGGGGGCGTTCAGATCCACGTCGATGACCTTGCGGAACTCCGCGGCGCTCATTTCGCACATGGGGATGCGGCGGATGATGCCGGCGTTGTTTACCAGGATGTCGATCACGCCCACCTCCTGGCTTATGCGCTTTACCAGCGCCTGCACCGCGTCCTCGTCGGTTACGTCGCACACGTAACCGCGCGCGGGAATGCCGGCCTCTTCATAGGCTTTTAAGCCCTTGTCCACCAGCTCCTGATTGATGTCGTTGAACACGATCTGCGCTCCCGCCTCGTGGAAAGCGGTGGCGATGGCAAAACCGATGCCGTAGCTGGCGCCGGTGATCCAGGCGATCTTGCCCTTCAGGGAAAAGCTGTCAAGTATCATAATTTGCCTCCTGTTGTTTCGTGCGTTCTATTGTACCCCTATGCGCGCTCCCGCGCAAGCGCAGGCCTGTATAATTTGGTTAATTGTAGCCGTTTCTTTTCCCGCGCTAAACATTTTCTGCCTGGCCGCGCCTCAGGATCCTGCCGTTTCGCCAACGCAGGCCCCCTTCCCGCACAGCGCGTCCATCACGTAACTTCTATTAACGTAAAGCAACAAATCAACCCAAAAAGAAAACATAATCATGCAAATATGCGCATTAATCATGATACACGGCTGAAATTTTGTCCATCCTGCACTGAAAAAACCGCATGCGCGCTTGACAAAGCGTTTCTTAAGTGTTAATATTTGTAAAGGCAGATTGTGCTTTTATGCGCAATCCTCACTGCCGGATGGGAGATGACAGCATGACGCACGGCGCGTCCGTCAACAAATCGCGCATGCACAAATACTTTCTGCGCGTAAAGACGAACCGGCAAATGTATTTATTTTTGATACTGCCGCTGATTTGGCTGATCATCTTTAAATACGGCCCCATGTACGGCGCGCAGATCGCCTTCAAAAACTACGTGCCAAAGGAAGGCATCTGGGGCTCCTCCTTCGTCGGGCTTGCCAATTTCAGGCAGTTTTTCCAGTCGCTCTACTTCGAGCGCACCGTCAAAAACACGCTGATCCTGTCTTTGTATTCGCTGGCCGTGGGCTTTCCCGCCCCGATCTTGTTTGCGCTTTTGCTTAACGCCGTGCGCAGCAAAAAGTGGAAAAGCTGGATCGAAAACGTGACCTACATGCCGCACTTCATTTCCACCGTGGTCATGGTCGGCATCATGATGCGCGTGTTCGACTTTTACACCGGCGTCGTGCACAACATCCTGGCCGTATTTGGCCTAAGCTGGAACGTACACATGTTTACCGGCGACGCCAACTTCAGAAACCTCTACATCTGGTCCGGCGTATGGCAGGGCACCGGCTGGGGCAGCATCATCTATATGGCGGCCTTAAGCGGCGTGGATCCCGAATTGCACGAGGCGGCCATCGT
>CADBNW010000136.1 GCA_902796025.1 uncultured Eubacteriales bacterium | reverse complement strand
CAAGCTTGCGCCCGGCGCGGCTTTATGTTATTATATGTACAGAAAATAGGGAGGATATGGCGCAATGAAAAAGTTTGACCTTATCACCGCAACCAGCATGGGCGTAAGGATCACGCCTGAGGATCGTCAACCCGTGGGCATCGGCAATCGCTACATCATGCAGGCCACCAGCGCGGAGAGCAACGTTTTGAACGTTTCCGCCTCGCTGGGTCTGAACACCAAGGTGCTGACCGCCTTTGTCGAGGGCAGCCCCATCGCCGCTTACATCAAGGGCGAGCTGCGCCGCAGGAATATCTGCTATGAGGGACCCGAGGTCCCGCAGGGCGGCCCCTGGGGCTACCGCCACCAGTTCAACATTGCGGATACCGGCTTTGGCATGCGCGGTCCCCGCGTGCACAACGACCGCGCGGGCGAGGTCGGCAGGACCCTGAAGGCCGAGAACTTCGACCTTGAAAAGATCTTTGTGACCGAGGGCGCGCGCCTTATGCACATCTCCGGCCTGTTTGCGGCGCTGTCTCCCGAGACCGGCAGGCTGTGCCTGAAGCTGAGCGAACTGGCCAAGGCAAACGGCACCAAAATAAGCTTTGACCTGAACTATCGCGCCTCCTTCTGGAAGGGCAGGGAAGAGGAGCTTCGCTCTATCTTCTCCCAGATCGCTTCTCGCAGCGACATTTTGATCGGCAACGAAGAGGACTTCCAGCTGGCGCTGGGCATCGAGGGCCCCGAGGCCGGCGGCAAGGGCCTGGCGTCCAAGATCGAAAGCTTCAAGGAGATGATCCAGCGCGTGCAGAAGGCCTATCCCAACGCCAGCTGCTTTGCGACGACCCTGCGCGAGGTCATCAACGTAAACGCCCACATGTGGGGCGCGATCATGTACGCAAACGGCTCCTGGTATGTGGAGGAGCCTCGCGAGATCCCGGTGCTGGACCGCATCGGCGGCGGCGACGGCTTTGTGGGCGGCATGCTGTACGCATTTTTGAAGGGCATGCCCGAGGCCGACTGGGTGAAGTTCGGCTGGGCGACCGGCGCGATGGCCGTCACCATGCTTGAGGACTACGCCACCCCCGCCGACGAGGATCAGGTGTGGAGCGTTTGGAAGGGCAACGCCAGAGTAAAGAGATAAGGAGAAACAAAATGAAAAATCTTGCGGATATCGGCCTGATCGGCCTTGCGGTAATGGGCGAAAACCTGGTTATGAACATGGAGTCCAAGGGCTTCACCGTAGCGGTGTACAACCGCACCACCTCCAAGGTAAGCGCCTTTGTGGAGGGCAGAGCCAAGGGCAAAAACATCATCGGCTGCTATTCCATTGAGGAGCTCAAGGACAACCTTAAGACCCCGCGCAAGGTCATGATGATGGTCAAGGCCGGCGACGCGGTGGACAGCATGATCGAGCAGCTGCTCAAGGTCCTGGAGCCCGGCGACATCATCATCGACGGCGGCAACAGCCACTTCCCGGACACCGCCAGAAGAACGGCATACGTGGAAAGCAAGGGCCTGCTCTACATCGGCACCGGCGTAAGCGGCGGCGAAGAGGGCGCGCTCAAGGGTCCCAGCCTGATGCCCGGCGGCTCGCCCGCGGCATGGGAGCACGTAAAGCCCATCTTCCAGAGCATCTGCGCGCACGTAAACGGCGAACCCTGCTGCGACTGGGTGGGCGAAAACGGTGCGGGCCACTTTGTAAAGATGGTGCATAACGGCATCGAATACGGCGATATGCAGCTGATCTGCGAGGCCTATCAGCTGATGCGCGACTACCTTGGCATGACCCCGGACGAGATGCACGAGGTCTTTAAGGAGTGGAACAAGGGCGTTCTGGACAGCTATCTGATCGAGATCACCACCGACATCCTGGCCAAAAAGGACGAGGACGGGCAGCCCCTGGTGGACAAGATCCTTGACACCGCTGGCCAGAAGGGCACCGGCAAGTGGACGGCCATCGCCGCGTTGGACGAGGGCATGCCCCTTACGCTGATCGGCGAAGCAGTTTTTGCCAGGTGTCTTTCCGCCATCAAGGAAGCGCGCGTGGAGGCCAGCAAGGTACTGACCGGCCCCGACAAGAAGTTTGAGGGCGACAAGGCCGCCTTTATCGAGGATATCCGAAAGGCCCTCTACGCCGCCAAGATCATCTCCTACGCCCAGGGCTACGCGCTTATGCGCGCGGCTGCCAAGACCTACGGCTGGAACCTCAACTACGGCGGCATCGCCCTTATGTGGAGGGGCGGCTGCATCATCAGAAGCGTGTTCCTTGGAAAAATCAAGGAAGCCTTCGACAAGAACCCCGCCCTGGACAACCTGCTGCTGGACGACTATTTCACCAAAGAGATCTCTTCCTGCACCGACGGCTGGCGCAGGGTGGCAGCTGCTGCGTGCCTGGCCGGCATCCCCGTGCCCGCGATGACCAGCGCCCTTAGCTATTTTGACGGCATTCGCACCGCCCGCATGAGCGCGAACCTGCTGCAGGCGCAGAGGGACTACTTTGGCGCGCACACCTACGAGCGCGTCGACAGGCCCAGGGGCGAATTCTTCCACACCGACTGGACGGGTCACGGCGGAAACACCACTGCCAACACCTACAACGCTTAGGAGGCGGCCATGCTCAGCAAAAGCATCTACGCGGATACTACTGAGGGCCTGAGCGAGGCGCGCATTCGGCAGGAGCTGGAAACGGCCCTGTCGGATGTGCGGGCGAGCCTGAAAAAGGTGCTCATCCTTCCGCCGGACTACACCCGCTTTCATTCAAACGCCGGGCTGATCACGCGCCTGCTCTATGAAATGCTGCACGAGGGCTGCCAGGTCGACATCATGCCGGCCCTCGGCACCCACGTGCCGGTGAGCAAGGCGGAGTGGGAGCATATGTTTGCCGGCATCCCCTACGAAAAGATGATCGTGCACTCCTGGCGCGACGACGTGACCAAAATCGGCGTCGTTCCCGGGGAATTCGTCAATGAGGTAAGCGAAGGGCTTGTGAACGACCCCATCGACGTGGAGGTCAACAAAAGGCTGCTGGATCCCTCCTACGACCTCATCCTCTCTGTGGGACAGGTCGTGCCGCACGAGGTCGTGGGCATGGCCAACCGCAACAAAAACATCTTTGTGGGCTGCGGCGGCTCGTCCATGATCAACTCCAGCCACATGCTGGGCGCGTTTTATGGACTGGAGCGCGTGATGGGAAAGGATCACACCCCCGTGCGCAGGGTGTTCGACTACGCGGAGGAGCATTTCCTTATGCAGATCCCGCTGTGCTACATCCTGACCGTGACCGATGCGCCGGGCGGCAAGATCCGCACCCACGGCCTGTTCATCGGCCGCGAGCGCAAATACTTTGAGGACGCGGTCGCCCTTGCGCAGCAAAAAAATCTGAACCTTGTGGACAAGACCTTCAAAAAGGTCGTTGTGCTGCTGGACGAAACGGAGTTCAAGTCTACCTGGCTTGGCAACAAGAGCGTCTACCGCACCCGCATGGCCATAAGCGACGGGGGAGAATTGATCGTGCTGGCTCCCGGCGTAAACAAGTTTGGCGAGGATCCCTCCATCGACAAGCTCATCCGCAAATACGGCTACTGCGGCAGGGAAAAGGTGCTTTCGCTGGTAAAGGAGCACGAGGATCTGAAGGCCAACCTTTCCGCCGCCGCGCACCTCATCCACGGCTCCGGCGACGGGCGCTTCAGCATCACCTACTGTACGCGCCACCTGAGCAAGGAAGAGGTGGAGGGCGTGTGCTACGGCTACATCCCCTATGACGAAGCGGTGAAGCGCTACGATCCTGCAAAGCTCAAGGACGGCTGGAACACCCTTGCAGACGGCGAGGAGATCTACTACATCTCCAATCCCGCGCTGGGCCTCTGGGCGGACCGAAAAAAGTTCTAAGGGGCTGTTGCCAGCCCCTCGCTTTAAATGAATCAAAGATTCATTTAAAGCGCATGGTTATGTTGCACATAACTTCTTAGTTAGGCAAAACGCCAAGCTGCAAAGCATGTGCAACAGGATAGCAGTTTTTGCTGAAATTTCTGCGGAAATTTCCGGGCGCAAAAACTGAGCGGAATCAATTTTTGCTCTCGCAGGGCAAGCTCTGCTTCGCAAAAATTCTCCTCGGGGCGGCAAAGCCACCCCTGCGGATTCTAATTGGAGGGGCTGCGGCCCCTCCAAACTATCCTGGGGCTTTTGCCTTTGTGCAACAGCCCCTTGCCATAAGCAAATAAATGAGGTGAGAGTATGAAAAAACTGTTTGCACTGATGCTTGCGCTTTTGCTGTGCCTGAACGCGACGGGCGTTATGGCGGAGGAAGAAGAAAACGGAAGCTCCGGCGGCTTTTTCGGCGCGCTGAGAGGCTTCGTGGACAAGGCTTCGCAGGCCCTGGACGGAGCAGGCGAGTGGGTAGACGGCGCCATCGACAGCGCGAGCGAGTGGATGGACGGCGCGATCGACTGGGCAGAGGAATGGAGCGGCAAGGCCTGGGACGGCACCGTGCAGTGGGTAAGCGGCGTGTGGGACGACACGCGCGCCTACGTGAACGAGGGGCTTTATGCGCTTGCGGGCTGGTACGAAGGCGCGAAGCTCTTTTTGAGCGAAAAGCTGGAGGGCGCATCTGAAGAAGTGAAGGAAGCCTGGGAACTGATCGAGGAGGCGGCAAGCGGCGCAAAGGAGTTCAGCAAAGAGGAACTGCAAAAGGCGCTTGAAACCATCCGCCAGTGGGCAAGCGAGCACACGAGCGAGCAGGACAGCCTGAAGGAGTCCGCCCAAAGCGTGCTGGAGGCAGTGGAAAAGCTGCTGGCCGTGCTGGCAAGAGAAGCTACGAACTGACATAAGGAAGCAATAAGAAACGCAGCAAAACAGCTTGAAGCCATTTTGCTGCGTATTCTTTTTACCCGTTCTACTACATCCGCCTTCGCATTTGCTCCGGGTTGATGGCGTAGAGCACGGCGTTTTCCTTGGTGATCTTTCCCTCGCGGTACAGGCGCAGGATGTCCGCATCCATGCTGATCATGCCTTCGCTTTGGCCCGCGTGGATCACGTTGTCCATCTGGTAGATTTTGTTTTCGCGGATCATGTTCTGGATCGCGGTGTTGGTGAGCATGATCTCAAACGCGGGCACCACGCCGCCGTCCGTGGAGGGGATCAGCTGCTGGCTGATGATGGCGCGGATGACCAGGGAGAACTGCATGCGCACCTGCTGCTGCTGCTCGGCGGGGAAGACGTCGATGATGCGGTCGATGGTCTGCGCCGCGCCCAGCGTATGCAGGGAGCTAAGCAGCAATTGTCCGGTTTCCACTGCGGTCATCGCGGTCTGGATGGTTTCAAAATCGCGCATTTCGCCAAGCAGGATCACGTTCGGGCTCTGCCTGAGCGCGGCCCTGAGGGCGGAAGCATAGGACACGGTGTCCTGCTTGATTTCCCGTTGGCTGACGATGCACTTATGGTGGCTGTGCAAAAACTCGATGGGATCCTCAAGCGTGATGATGTGCCCGGTGCGCTCGCGGTTGATCTTGTCCACGATGCAGGCAAGCGTAGTGGATTTGCCGCTGCCGGCAGAGCCGGTCACAAGCACAAGGCCGTTACGCAGGCTGTACAGATCCGTTACCTGCTTCGGGATGTGCAGTTTTACAGGGTCTGGCATGTCGTAGCTTACGCAGCGCAGCACCGCGGCATACGAGCCCCTTTGGCGGAAGGCGTTTAAGCGAAAGCGCCCAAGCCCGCCCACAGAGAAGGAAAAATCGTCGTCGCCCGTTTCCAGCAGCGCGTCCATTTTGCGCTGCGCCTGGCTGTAGATATCCTTGAGCAGGTCAAAGATCTGCGGGGGCAGCAGGCGCTGTTCGTCTACGGGCAGCAATACGCCCTTGATCTTGGCGCAGGTGGGGGAGCCGGGGATCAGAAAAATGTCGGAGGCCTCCCGGTCGAGCGCCGCCTGCAGCAGTATCTTATAATCCATAGCCTATGTTTCCTATTCGTCCCAAAGCTCGAGGAAGTCCTCGTCTGTTTCGGCCTCGGGGGCCTGTACGCTGTAGCGCGTGACGCTGAGCTGCCCTGCGTCCAGGGTGGCCTCAAGCTGTAATGTCATGCCGTTGCCAAAGGCAAAATCCTGCGAGTAAGCGCCGTCCTGACCGCCTTCCACAAGCCCGGCCAGATAGCGCTGCGCCTGCGCGTCCGCCTCGTAATAGCTTTGCGCTTCCTTAGCGTGCTGCTGGCTTAAGTTGAGCGCTGTGCGCGCGCCCGTTAAGGACAGCACCGCAAGCGCCGCAAGGCACAGCACCACGAACACCGAGATGATGGAGGCGGTGCCAAGCCCCAGATGGATGGGCTCACTGCTCTTTTGCTTACTCATGCTGCGCCTCCTGGTTTAGCCTTACGACCGGCAGGATAAACAGGGCTGCCTGACCCTTGTCACGCTTGCCTTCCCAAAGCTTTAGCGAAAAGCCCTCGAGCAGCGCGCTTTCGCTGTCCGGCTGGGCGCTGAAAAGATATTCCACGCCGGAAAAGCTTTCGTATTTGATCCACGCGCCTTCAAGCGCTTCAAACGAGCGATCCGGCAAAGCGGTGTCGGTAGAGAAGCCCTCCTGCGCAAGAAAATCTGCTGCGGGAAGGGCGCTTAGCTTAAAGCGCTCGGCAAGATCCTGGGCGCGCAAAAGCGCCTGCTCCTGCCCAAGGGCGTTTTGGCTGGTGGAATGGGCAGAGCCAAACACGCTAACCAGTACGCACGCGCACAGGGAGAAAAACAAAAGGATGATGATGATCTCCGCCAGCAGCGGGTTGGAGCGCCGGTAATTTTTCATTGAATCGCTCCCTTCATGCTGCGAAGCATGACGACTGTGCTTTCGCTTTGGCCATCGGAGAGGATGGCGCTAACTTTGATGGAGTTGTCGGTGAGCTTGGAAAAGCTTACATCCTTCGCCTCGACCAGCGCCTGACCAAACTCCGGCTCGATCTCGTATTCGGTATCGCGGAACATTTCGTACAGGGTGCCGTTGTAAAAATAGATCAGCGTTTCATAGCCCTCGTAGGAGGGGCGGGTGAGGACGATGGTGTTTATGCCGTTTCGATCCTCAATGCATATCTCGCCTTCCGCGTCGTAGGCGCGCAGCTTGTTGGTGACGTAGCCAAGGCTCATGCGCGCTTCGTCGGCAAGAGAGGCCCGGGCGTTTACAGAGCGGTACGCGCCAACGCCCACGGTCACCAGAAACATGCCCATGATCAAAAACACGGCCAGGAGGATAAAGCTAATCAGGTTTATCGTGCTTTTTTTCGGCATCAGCGCGCCTCCTGTATGATTCTAACGTCGATGTCCGGCAATACGTCGCTGGCGAACGCGTCGTAATAGACGCTGAAGTGCTCCCGGTCGATCACCACGCCGTATCGCTCCTGTATTTCGTCAAGAGTGGGGTAGCGCCCCTCTATGGCGTAAGCGTTGACGGCTGCCTTGTAGAGGGAGGAACGCAGCTGATCTGCCTGCTCCTGGGTCACGCGGCTGCCGGTGTAGTTCAAAAGCACGATGCTAAGCGCCGCCATCAATGCAAAGCAGATCAGCGTTATCAATAGCCCACGGCTGTTTTTCAAGCGCTTCATGGGAAGCTCCTTTCGCGTGGGAGATTATAAGAATGAGCTCATCACGCCGGCCAGCGGCAGCATGACGGTGAGCAGGATGCAGCCGATGATGACCGCCAGCACCGTGACCAGCGCCGGCTCGATCAGGGACAAAAGCCGCTCAAGCTTTTCGTCGGTTTCCTGCGCGTAGAGCTGGGAAACGTGCTCGGTAACGTCGTCGGCCTTGCCGGTCATAAAGCCCACGCGCACCATGCGCGCCTTTAAGGGCTCAAGCAGACCAGAGGCGGTGATGGCGTCGCTTAAGGAGCCGCCGCCCTGATGGATGCGGGCGATCTCGTTGATCTTTTGCAGGGAGGCCTTGTCGTCGATCAGCTCCTGGCAGGCCTCTACGGCGTTCTCCGGGGGATAGCCGGCCTTTAAGGCGATGGAGAGGATGGACAAAAAGCGCTCGGCGGAGATCGCCTTGTTAAGGCGCGACACAGAGGGGAAGAGCCTTGCTGCCATTTCCACAAGCGCGCCCTTTTTGCCGCGTTTGATCATGACTGCGGTCACAACAGTCAAAGCGACCATCAGCGCCACGAGGACGAGCGCAACGATGCCGATGATCGTGCCTGCCCGCATGGTGACGCGGCTGATGTTTGCGCTTTCCGCGCCAAGGTTTACAAGCACCTGCCGAAACAGCGGAAGCACCTTCCAGTTGATGATGATGACGACCACCGCCATGATCGCAAGCAGCAGGGCGGGGTAGCGCAGCGCGTTTTTGACGGACGCGGTCAGACGATCCTCGCGCGCGTAGTGGCGGCTGAGCGATTCCATCACCTGCTCCAGCTTGCCCGTGCTTTCGCCGACGCCCGCCATTTTGACGGCGTAACGGGGAAAGATGCCGCTTTTTTCCATTGCGGGGGCCAGCTGCTCGCCGTGGTCGGTGGCCTCGTAGATGAGCTTGAAGGCGGATTCGTGCTGGGTGCCCTTGTAGTTTTCCGCCAGCACCTCGATGCTCTCGTACAGGGGGATACCGCTTTGCAGCATGACGGCCACCTGGCCGGTGAAGAAGCTCAGCTCCTCGCTGGAAAGCATGCGCTTGTTTTCTTTGCTCATGATTTTTCTCCTTGCTCAGTAAAAGCGATCCTCGACATAGGCGCTGGACTTGTACTTGCCGCCGGTGGTTGCGTCAAGCATCTTCCACTTGCCGTCGATATAAACCTTGTTCCAGGCGTGATAAACGGTGTTGTTCATGGTGCCCATGACCAGCTGGGTGTAAATGCCCTGGCTGCGCAGCATGCAGCCCAGCAATGCGGAATAATCGTAGCAGATGCCCATGCGGCTGTCCAGCGTGGCGTCTATGTCGGGAATGTAGCCGCTTTTTACGTTCAGGGCCTTGATGTGATCGTAGTTGATGGTATTTTTGACGTAGTTGTAGAGCTTTGAGATCTTCTCCATGTCGGTCTCAAGATCCTTGCACAGGTCGTCTGCAAGCTCGATGGCCTTGGTCTCCTCCGTGTACCAGACGATCTGGTTGGGGTAGAGGAAGGAGACGTTGGGGTCGGTGATGTTGGCGTAGACCTGATGCGCGTACTCCTGGGCGTAGCTTTTGCCCTCTACGTTTTTGTAGATCAAAACCGTGTACTGGCCGGGGCCGTACTTGAGGGGAAAGACGGAGTAATCGTCGCTGGGTGTCAGGTCGTAGGTGTCGGCGTTGTTGCCGAACTTTACCCTGAGCTTCAGCTTTTTTGACGTGGCCGCGTGCTTGACCGCCACATAGCCCTGGGAGGCGTTGGAGTAATCCATCGTTACCGCTCCCGAGCGGCTTACCTTGGTGCCCGGCATCTGGGCGTAATGGGTGCCCTCATTAGCCCGCGCGTGCAATAGCAGCACCAGCGCCAGCGCGCACAGCAAAAGCGCGCCCGTGCCGAGAAGGCACGCGCTGCGCCTGTGGGACGAAACGCTTATTCTATCCATACTCATGCTTCTATTTTAACATTGTAAAGCGTTTGTGTCAATACGTTCATACGTGGTTTTTTGGATGATAGGTGGGGATAATTGCAGCCACCCTCGGGCAGATGTCGCTTTTGTTGCTGTAGGCGGCCTTCATAAGCCCCTCCAGCTGGACTAAAAACGCATCGTGCTCAAAGGGGATGGGCGCGCCGATGTGGATCAGGTCGTTGTCGGTCTTTTTCATCCCTTCTTCGGCCATCAGCTTTTCCTCGTAGAGCTTTTCGCCGGGGCGAAGGCCCGTGTACTCGATCTTGATGTCAACATCGGGCTTAAAGCCGCTTAGGCGGATGAGGTTTCGGGCGAGGGTGTCGATCTTTACGGGGCTTCCCATATCCAGCACGAAGATCTCGCCGCCGTGGGCGTAGGTTCCGGCCAGCATCACGAGGCTTACCGCCTCCGGGATAGTCATGAAATAGCGGATGATGTCCGGGTGGGTCACGGTGACGGGGCCGCCGCGCTCGATCTGGCGCTTGAAGATGGGGATGACGGAGCCGTTTGAGCCAAGAACGTTGCCAAAGCGCACGGCGACAAATTCCGTTTTGATGTTTTTGAACACGGAGCCCGTGCCGTCCTTGTCGGCGTTTTCAAGCCCCTCGTGGGTAAAGAGCTGGGGCAACTGGCTGGCCTTGCCCTGCTTGATCTTGGCGTCGAAGGACTGGATGATCATTTCGCACAGGCGCTTGCTGGCGCCCATGATGTTCGTCGGATTTACGGCTTTGTCTGTTGAGATCAGTACAAAGCGCTTACATCCATGTACCATGGCCGCATAAGCGGTTTTGTATGTACCGATCGCATTGTTTTTGATTGCTTCGTCCGGGCTGT
>CADBNW010000135.1 GCA_902796025.1 uncultured Eubacteriales bacterium | reverse complement strand
GTTGAAGGTGATGACCTCAAGACCGACCTTGGCGAGGTCCGGGCGGGCGTTTTCGATGACGCGGGTGGCAAACTCCTTGCGCTTGGTGAGCAGCTCGTCCACCGTCATTTCGGACACGATTTCACGCAGGTTGCCCTGCAATACGTCGTTTACCTTGGAGTCGATCTGCGCCTCGTCCATGCCCAGAAAGTTCGAGATGGCGGCCAGCTGGCGCACCTTGATGTACTGCTCACGGGTTTTGCAGCCCGCGCCTTCGATTTCGCCGTCGGTCAGCGTGGAGGTGTTGGAGTACACCTGCACCGTTACCACGGAGTCCATCCACAGCGGCACGCCCTCGCTGGTTTTTACGCCGGTGGAGGGGGTCTTTACGTCCAGCTTCATCATGCGCATGGTCAGGCGGTCGCTGCGCTGCAAAATGGGCAGCACGATGGTGCCGCGGCCGGTCACGACCTTGGGCTCCTTGTGGCCGACGCCCGTCACTACCAGGGCCTCGTTCGGCGGCGCTTTGCGGTAGCAGCAGAGAAGCAGAACGATCAGCAAAATCGCAACCAGTACGATGGCGGTTATATACGTTTCCATATTGTCCTCCTTAAAACATTTTGTGGTTCAAGGCACCGATTTCCAAGGTAATCATATCACGGCGCGGGGCGTTTGTCAACTAAAATCGATATTTGCGCAGACGACGCGCGGGGGAGGAGGGAGGGCGTTTAATTTTGCGTAAAGCTGCGCTTTTGCCTTGACAGGGCTGGACATAAGTGGTATCATCTTACAGTCAAAGCAGAAGCATACCGCTTCTCACCCGGCGGCGCAGCCAGCCGTGGTCCATATCGCCCCGTAAGACAGGGCTTTATGTGTGGGAGCGGTGCGTTGCGCCGGTCTTTTTTTGTGCCGGTGAGGATTTACGTTAAGTCGGAGGTGTGTTTCTATCAACGAACTGGTTATCAACGAGGATATCCGCGAGCGCGAGGTTCGCGTAGTAAATGAACAGGGCGAGCAGCTGGGCATCATGCCCACCGCGCAGGCGCTTAGGCTTGCAGAGGAAAAGCAGCTGGACCTGGTCAACATCGCCCCTTCTGCCCGTCCCCCGGTATGCCGCCTGATGGACTACGGCAAGTACCGCTTCGAGCAGAGCAAGAAGGAAAAGGAAATCAAGAAAAACCAGCGGATCATAGAGACAAAAGAAGTACGGCTTTCCGCCACGATCGAGGATCACGATATCGACGTCCGGTTCCGCCAGGCTGTGAAGTTTTTGCAGGACGGCAACAAGGTGAAGGTATCCATCCGCTTCCGCGGTCGTCAGATCACCCACACAGAGATCGGCAACGAGGTTATGCTTGCCTTCGCCGAGCGCATCAAGGACTACGGCGTTGTTGAAAAAAAGCCCCAGGTAGAGGGCCGCAATATGACCATGGTGCTGGCACCCCGCGATCCCAGGAAGGAAACAATTAAAGGAGGAACATCCAATGCCCAAACAGAAAACTCATAAGGGCGCAGCAAAGCGTTTCAACCTTACAAAGACCGGAAAAGTAAAGCGCGCGCAGGCGTTCAAGCGTCATATCCTGACCAAGAAGCCCACCAAGCGCACCCGTAACCTTCGCAAGGTCGCCTATCTGACTGCCGTCGAAGGCCGCACGATGAAGAAGCTTATTCCCTACAAGTAAGGAGGATACGATCAATGGCAAGAATTAAGCGTGCAGTAAACGCTGTGAAAAAGCGCCGCAAGGTGTTTAAGCTCTCCAAAGGTTATTTCGGAGCAAAATCCAAGCAGTACCGCGCCGCCAGCGAGCAGGTTCGCCGCAGCCTGCGCTACGCCTACATCGGCCGCAAGGCGAAGAAGCGCGACTTCCGCCGCCTGTGGATCGCCCGTATCAACGCCGGTGCCAGGGCCAACGGCCTTAGCTACAGCCGCCTGATGGACGGCCTGAAGAAGGCGCAGATCGACATCAACCGCAAGATGCTGTCTGAGCTGGCCATCTGCGACGCCGCTGCCTTTACCGCCCTGTGCGAAAAGGCCAAGGACGCGCTGAAGTAATATAGGTCAAAAGCAAAGCGCCGGAGCTTTATCCGCAAAGGATGAGCCCCGGCGCTTTCGTTATTTTTGGGCGCGTCCATTTTTACATTGAAGCGGGGCGCGCTTTGGTGTATAATCGTGCTGGGAGAAAATAACACTCAACGGGGGAACAGCATGGATCACAAAGAAATGTTTGGCTCCGCCCAGTGGCTGGGCTTTGACGGCAAGACGAAAACGCCCCTTGTGCGCGCGTCCTTTGAGGCGCAGGGCTTTGTGAAGGCGGAAATGGTGATTTGCGGCCTGGGGTACTTTGAACTGTATTTGAACGGGCAGCGCGTGTCGGAGGACCTCTTCGTTCCCGCCACCAGCGATTACTGCCACCGCGACATCCGCGTAAAGGGTCAGCCCTTTGACGAAAGCTTCCGCCACCGCTGCTACTGCATGAAATACGACGTGCTGCCCTATGTGAAGCAGGGCAGAAATGAGCTGGGCGCGGCGCTGGGCCCGGGCTTTTTTGCCCAGGAGACCTGGTCCTACGACGGGCATGTGAGCTTTGGCGAGGTGCGCCTTTGCTATCGCCTGACATTGACCGACGAAAAGGGGAATGTGCGCGAGATCGTCTCCGGTGAAGACGCCCGCTGGATGCAGGGCGAGGTGCTGTCCTGCAACCTCTTTACCGGCGAAAAGCACGACCTGATCCAGTGCGGCGAGGACTGGGCTACCCAAAATGCCGAAGGCTGGAACCATGTTCGCATCCTTCCGCCCATGGAAACCGAATACCTGCTGCAGGACTGCCCGCCGGATCGGGTGATCCGCACCATCGTGCCTGTGCAGATCGGCGAAGGCCCTAGGGGAAGGCTCTACGACCTTGGCGAAAACATCACCGGCTGGGTGGTTTTGAAGGACTGCTCCCTAAAGGGTGAAACGATCGAGGTCCGCTTTGGCGAAATGCTGGATACGCGCGGGCAGTTGGAGAGCCACTACAGCCACAACCAGCGCTGGCAGATCACCAGCGACGGAAAAGGCCGCGTGATCCACCCGCGCTTTACCTGGCTTGGCTTTCGCTACTTCGTCGTGCAGGGAGAAGCCGAGGTGCTCCGTACTGAGGTCATCCACGCGGACATCGCCGTTACCAGCGCCTTCCACAGCGCAAGCCCCGTGCTGAACTGGCTGTACGAGGCCTACGTGCGCACGCAATTGGACAACCTGCACGGCGGCATCCCCTCGGACTGCCCGCATCTGGAGCGAAGGGGCTATACCGGCGACGGGCAATTGGCCTGCGAGGCGGCGATGCTTGCAATCGACTACCGCACGACTGTTCGCAAGTGGATGCGGGACATTCTGGACTGCCAGGACGAGCATACCGGGCACGTGCAGAACACCGCGCCCTACACCCGCTGCGGCGGCGGCCCCGGCGGCTGGGATATCGCGATCATCACGGTGCCGCTGAACTACTACCGTCAGTACGGCGACGCGCAGCCCCTGCGCGAGATGTACGAGGGCATGGTGAAGTACCTGGGATATCTGGAGCTGCACAGCGAAAACGACCTGGTGGTGAGCGACCGCGCCGGGGAATGGTGCCTTGGCGACTGGTGCACGCCCGATCCGATCCGCCTGCCCCCGCCCTATGTGAACACCTATTTCAAGGTAAAGGCGCTGGACGCCATGATGGAGATCGACCGCATCCTGCAAAGGCCCCAAAACCCCCTCTGGCAAGAGCGCAGGCAGGCGGCCTGCGAGGCCATCGTCAAAAACTACTTTGACCCCGCGACCCACGATTTTGCTTGCGGCGTGCAGGGCGCAAACGCCTTTGCGCTAGACATCGGTCTGGGCGACGAAGTCACCCTGTCCCGTCTTTTTGAGCGCTATGAGCGCCTGGGCAGCTACGACACCGGCATTTTCGGCACGGAGCTGGTGACCCGCCTGCTGGGCGAAAAGGGAAGGTACGATCTGGTCTTCCGCCTGCTGTCAAGCGCAAGGCCCAATTCCTTCGGCTCCATGATGCGCACGGGCGCTACGACCCTTTGGGAATACTGGTCGGACTGCGAATACCAGCGCTCGCTGAACCACCCGATGTTCGGCGCGTGCTCAAAGCAGCTGTTCTACGACGCCCTTGGCATTACGCAGGCTCCCGGCAGCGCGGGCTGGCAAAAGGCGCATATAGAGCCTAAATTCCTTGAATGGCTCCCCGAGGCCGAAGGGCACATGACGACCCCGCACGGCAAGATCCGCGTGGCCTACCGGCAGAGCCTCACAGCGCTGCGCATCAGTGTGGAGATCCCCCATGGCCTGCAGGCGGAGCTGTGCGTAAAAGGAAGGACGATGGAGCTTAAAGAGGGGAAGAACGAATTTCGGATTTAGAAGACGATAAAAAAGTTAGGAGTTAGGAGTCAGGAGTTAGGAGTTGCGGAAGAAATCGCAAGCGATTTCTCAGGCCATCAACAAACCCCTGTTTCACACTAGTGGCAGGGGTTTAATGATGGAATAAAAAGAGTGGAGAAATAAAAAAGCGCCCT
>CADBNW010000134.1 GCA_902796025.1 uncultured Eubacteriales bacterium | reverse complement strand
CGTGCCGATGTTTACGTGCGGCTTGGTACGCTCAAATTTTGCCTTGCCCATGGTTATCAGTCCCTCCAATTACAAGTAGCTGAATTGATGTGGAGCGGGTGATGGGAATCGAACCCACGTAGCCAGCTTGGGAAGCTGGAACTCTACCATTGAGTTACACCCGCGCACATGCTTTTACAGGTGAATTTTAGCACCAACCCGCCCGCTTGTCAACACATATTTCTTCTTCCGCGCCAAAGATTGTGTTATTTCTTCACGCAAAAGCGCTTCGTAACGGATTTATAACCGCCATCCCGCCAAAGCGCAAGCAAGAAAAGTTTATCCCGCGGGCGGTTGACAGGCTCCCTTTCCTTCTCTATAATTCTATTGATACTGATTTGCGAGGTAGACCTATGAAGAAGCGATCTATACTATTCTTGCTCCTGCTTGCACTTTTTGCGACGGGAGCGTTTGGCATATGCGAGCAGGACGCCGTCCCCCAGGAGGGCGTCACCATCACCCTCACCTGCGTTGGCGACTGTACGCTGGGCGGGGTCGCAAACCACACGGCCTCGAGCGAAAAGATGTTTGCAAGAGCCGTGGACAAAAACGGCTATTCCTGGTTTTTGGAAAAGGTCCTCTACCTTTTCGAAGCGGACGACTTTACGCTGATCAACCTTGAAGGCCCCCTGACCACCGCCACGCAATACGAGGACAAGGCCGCCTATTATTTCAGGGGCCGCCCCGAGGACGTCCAGATCCTGACCGTTTCCTCCGTGGAGGTCGCGACCCTTGCAAACAACCACTCCCACAACTTCCGCGAGGAGGGCTATGAGGAAACCGTAAAGACTCTGACGGACGCGGGCGTCGGCGTATGCGGCTACGAGCAGGTCTATTACGCCAAGTGCAAGGGCGTCACCGTGGGCTTTTGCGGCTTTGACCAGTGGCGAAGCGACGACAGCCAGATCAAAGCTGTCGTGACCGAGGCCCGCAAAAACTGTGATCTGCTGATCGTAAGCTATCACGGCGGCATCGAAAACAATTACCACATGTCCGAGCAGGTGCGCCATGCCGGCCGCCTTTGCATCGACCTTGGCGCAGACCTGGTCGTGGGCAACCATTCCCACGTCTACGGCGGCATAGAGCTGTACAAGGGCAAATACATTATTGGAAGTCTTGGCAACTTCCTCTTTGGCGGAAACACCAACCCCAGGGATCTTACCTGCACCATCTGGCGGCATGCCTTCACCGTCTATCCGGACGGCCGCGTGGAGGACGCGGGCATCGACATTCTGCCGGCGCTCGTTTCCACCGTGCGCTCCTCCAACAACTGCCAGCCCTGCGTGCAGGAAAAAACCAGCGCCGCGCGCGAATACTTCAGCAAGGTGATGCGCCAGAGCAACTTTCAGGCAAAGAAAGTAAAATGGCTGGACGACAGCTTTGCCGTGCGGGAAAAGCTCAATTAGTCTTCAATACTATAACTTATAAGGAGTCGCATATGGACAATCAACTCAACCGTTCCTCTGTCAAGTCGCTTACGCGCGGTAAGATATGGTGTTTCGCCATCGGTCAGTTCGGCTGGTCGCTGCTGGCTGCGCTCATCTCCAGCTACGTCACCAACTTCTACGTGCCGGATGAGGTCACCCAGCAGGCCGGGCAGCCCCTCTTCATCCCCCAGGGCGCGATCTTCCTTGGCATCACGATCCTTGGCCTCATCACCGGCATCGGCCGGGTGTTCGACGCCGTCACCGATCCGCTGATCGGCTCGCTCTCCGACCGCTGCACCTCCAAGGACGGCCGCCGCATCCCCTTCATGCGCGCCGCGGCGATCCCCTTCGGGCTTGTAACGGTGCTCACCTTCTGGTCTCCCGTAAGCGGCGCCAGCTGGATCAACGCCGCCTTCCTCTTTGTGATGATGATGCTGTTTTACCTGTTCATGACCATGTACTGCACGCCCTTCAACGCTCTGATCCCGGAGCTTGGCACCACCCAGCAGACCCGCATGAGCATCTCCACCACCATCTCCTTTACCTACATCGCCGGCATGGCCATCGCCTACACCGCGCCCACACTCTGGGGCATCGTGCAGTCCTCCTTCGATATGGAGCGCGTCACCGCGATCAGAACGGTGTTTACGGCGCTTAGCGTCATCGGCACCGTATGCCTGTTCGTGCCGGTGTTCACGATCCGCGAAAAGGATTACGTCACCTCCCAGCCCACGCAGTCCACGGCCTTTTCTTCCTTGAAGGCTACCTTCCGCAACCGGGATTTCCGCGTGTTCGTGGCAAGCGACATCATCTACTTCCTTGGTATCACCACCTTCCAAACCGCCATGCTCTACTACGTGACAAGCCTTCTCAAGCTTGACGAGAGCATGTCCACGGTGTTCTTTGTGGCAATGACCGCGCTAAGCGTCGTGTTCTACCCCCTGGTCATGAAGCTTACCCCAAAGCTCGGCAAGAAAAAGCTAATCCTGATCGCGTTTTGCATTTTCGTTGTGGCCTTTGCCTACACCGCTTGCCTTGGCATGATGACGTTTATCCCCTCCGCCGTGCAGGGCTACATCCTTTGCGTGCTGGCCGCGCCCGCCATGGCGATTTTCGGCATCCTGCCCCAGGCGGTGGTTGCGGATATCGCCGAGTGTGACGAACTGGAAACGCACGAAAACCGCTCCGGCATGTTCTACGCCGCGCGCACCTTCGCCATGAAGATGGGCCAGGCTGTGGCCATGATCGTGGTCGCCTCCCTTGCGATCGTTGGAAAGGACACCGGCCTTGGCTACCGGCTGACCGCCGTGGTCGCCTCCGCGGCCTGCCTGATCGGCGGCCTCCTGATGAGCCGCTACAACGAAAAGCGCGTCTACAGCCGCATCCTTAACAAGTAAGCATGGATACGCTGTTCAACCCTGACGGCCTCGTCCTGTCCCGGCAATATTCCAGCACGATGGAGGGCACCGTGCTCCCATACCTGAAGGCGCACGAAACGGACATTACCGTTTTAGGCCATCAGGATAGGCCCCTCTTCGTAAGCCTCTTTAAGCCCGATTATGAAGCGCGCGGCACGGTGTTCGTCGTGCACGGCTTTACCGAAAACGCCTTTAAGTACAGCGAGGTGATCTACTCGCTTTTGCAAAACGGCTTTTGCATCGCCGCCTACGATCAGCGCGGGCACGGGCGCTCCTGGCGAAGCGGGAAAACCGGGGATCTCTCCCTTACCCACGTCGAGCGCTTTGAAAACTACGAGCGCGACCTTGAAAAAATCTGCGCTGCCTTAAAGGAGCGCATGCCACAGCCCTGGAGCGCATTTTGCCACTCCATGGGCGGTGCGGTCGTATCGCTGTTTATGATGCTGAATCCATCCGTATTCAGCCGTGCGGCGATGTGCGCGCCGATGATCGCGGTCTATCGCCGCGGCATGCCGTTTTTCGCCAGCAAGCTGATTTGCCGGTTTGCCCGCCTTGGCGGCAAGGGCGCAAAGCGCGTGTTTTTCTCGAGGCCCTACAGCGGGCCGGAGCAGTTTGAAACCTCCTGCGCCACCTCCCCGGAGCGCTTTGCCTGGTACGACAAAATCAAGGCTTCCGATCCGCTGTTTCAGAACAACGGCCCCAGCTACTCCTGGATGCTGGAATCCCTCCGCATCTCCCAGCGCCTGCTGCTGCCAAACATGCCGCGCAAAATTGCCTGCCCCGTGCGCGTCTACAGCGCCGAAAACGATAAGGACGTGCTGCAAAGCGCCCAGCGCCTGTTTGTTCGGGGACTAAAACAGGGCAGCTTTACCCTAGTCAGGGGCGCAAAGCACGAGATCTACCGCTCCACAGACAAAGTCCTCTTTCCCTGGTGGCGCGACGTACTGAGCTTTTTAGAGGGGAAGGCCTGAGCGGCCTTCCCTTTTGCAGTACGGCGCATCTGCAAAAAACTGGCTTATAAACACGCTTCCCCTGCTGAAGCTTTCTTCGGCTCCTTCCTAAATCTGTTATGACTATTGGTTCGACCTCAAAGACAGCCCGCTGTTCTGGCCAAATGAATCCTGTTTTTGCATCGGTTCGGCGTCCTATCTCATTTCCTCGGATTAAGCGGGGATCGCTGAGAGCAATCTCCTCAGGCCTGATTATTTCAATATGCTTCAGTAAAACCTGCTTGCTGCGGATTTTGCTGAAGCTTCTTTTATTGCATTTTGCGCTGGCTCAAAGCGGAAATCAGCGCGAAGTCCCATTCCGCCATCGCAGCCCCTCTTCTTCACTTTTCCACCCTTTACAAGCCCTGGCCGCCGTGGTATAATTTCAGTATCAAAATGGGGAGGTGTGCCATGGCGCTTTTGCTTAAGTCCGTTACCGCGGAAATACGCCCCGGCGTCGGCAGCAATTCTTTTTATGAGGGCGACGCTGCAAGAGTGCTCGAGCGCCTTGCGGAGATGCAGGCCGGCAGCGTTCAGCTGATCTACATGGATCCCCCCTTTGCTACCGGGCAGCGCTTTACCGCCCGGGTGCGCGTGGGCGCTGGCGAGTGGAAAAGCGGCCAGGGCAGCCTTACCCTGCCCTCTTACAGCGATACGCTTCCCCCGGACGAGTATCTTGCCATGATGCGCAGCGTGCTTTGGGGCTGCAAGCGCCTGCTTAAGCCCGAGGGGCTTATCTTTATCCATCTGGATCAGCGCATGCAGGCGCAGGTGAAGCTGCTGGCAGACGAGATCTTTGGCGAGAAAAACTTTTTGAACGAGATCGTGTGGGTATACGATACCGGCGGGCGCTCCAAGCGCTTTTTCAGCCGGAAGCACGACATCATCCTGCTCTACGCCGCGTCCGAGAGCTACGATCTGCACACCGAGGACGTCGCCGCGGTCCGGGAGGGCGAGCGCAAAAGCCACATGAAAAAATGCGTGGACGAGGACGGCAGGGTCTACCGCACGATCAGATCCGCCGGCAAGGTCTACCGCTATTACGACGACGAGCCCGTGCCCCCCTCCGACGTCTGGACGGACGTAAGCCAGATGCAGCAAAAGGATCCTCAGCGCCTGGGCTACGACACGCAAAAGCCGCTGGCGCTACTGGAGCGCATCATCCGCTGCGCTTCCCGCCCGGGAGATACGGTGCTGGATCCCTTCTGCGGCAGCGGCACGACGCTTGAAGCGGCCTGGCGGCTTGGGCGAAGCTTTATCGGCATCGACCAAAACCCCATGTGCGCCGAGTACGTGCGCCGAAGAACGGGCGGGGCCAGCTGCGCGTTTTACTGCACACCCTGCGCGGGCGAGCCGGTGCTTGAGATCGAGCGCGTCCCCGGCATTACGGACGAGCTTGTATATCTAAACCGCTTTTCGCTTACGGACGCCCCGGAGGGACTTACGCTAAACAAGCTTGACGCTGTGGACAGCTGGGCGCTTGGCACAGTAACAGACGGGCAGTTTTTCACCCTCTCCGAGGAAGGGCGCAGCTTCAAAAAGCCGGAGCTTTCCGCAGTCCTCTGCGCGCCGCTTGACACGCCTGACCTTGCCCTTCGCGTAAGCGATATCCTGGGCAGAAGGTTTTTCTACTCTTTGCAAGTGTGAAAAAAGAAATTAACCTATGGGTTGTATAATGAGGTGATCCATGCTTCTTGAAATCGGAGATACGGTAAAAATGCGCAAGCCGCACCCCTGCGGGGCCGACACCTGGGTGATCACGCGGGTGGGCGCGGACATCAAGATGCGCTGCAACGGCTGCGGCCACGTCGTCATGCTGGACCGGCAGGATTTTGAAAAGCGGGTCAAAAAACTGATTTCTCATGCCGGGGAGGCCATAAATGGGCAAGCATAAGGGCAAAAAAGCGCGGGCGCACCGCAAAAGCGCGTGGCGCGGCTTTGGAATATTTCTGCTGGTGCTGGCAGTCCTGGCATTTTTGGCGTTTGGCGCAAGATACTTTTTGTGGGAGCCTGCGCGCATCAAAACAAACGCGATGAGCCCTGCGTATTACGCGGGCGACACGGTGCTGATCAGCAAATTCATTTCCCTTGACTCCGTCAGCCGGGGCGATTTGGTGTACGCCGAATTCACCTCCACCGGCGCGCGCCTCGTGCGCCGATTGGTTGGGCTGCAGGGCGACCTCGTGCGCGTCGAGGCAGACGGCGAGGCCTATCTTGACCCCTCGGACGGCTCCGAAACGATCCCGCTTGGGCAGGCACCCATGCTCACCTACGGGCGCATCCCCCAGGGCGCGTATCTGCTTTTGAGCGACGACCTGTCCGACGCCTCCGCTCTGGACAGCAGAACGCTTGGCCTCGTCTCGGGCCGAAGCATCCTTGGCAAGCCCGGCAGCGTGATCTGGCCGCCGAACAGGGCCTTTAAATAATCCACCTAAAAAGGAGTAGCGTTACTATGGAAGAGAATATGCAAACCCCCGCAAGCGAAAACGATCCTAAGCCCGAGGAGCAACAGCAGCAAGCCGAGGAGCTTAGCTCCCCCGCCCCCGGCCGTGCGGCCGCGGAGCCGGAAAGCGTGCTCAAGGCCCTGCTCACCTCCCGCAAAAAGGCAAAGGCCCTGGGCTGGAGCAAAAAGTGGCTGGTGATCCTGGACGTCAAGGAGTGGATCGTCTCCATCGTGTTTGCCGTGATCGCGGTCTGGATCATAAAAAGCTTCCTCGTCTGGCCGATCACCGTCGACGGCTCCTCCATGGAAACGACGCTGCACGAAAAGGATAAGCTGCTGGTGACCTCCTACGACGTGCGCTTTGGCTCAAGCCCCAGGCGCGGCGACGTGGTCATCTGCCACTACTACGGCAGGACCAGCAAGTTGCTTGGGCTGTTTACCGTCAAGACCGACTTCGTCAAGCGCGTCGTGGGCGTGCCCGGCGACACGGTAAGCCGCGTAAACGGCGTGACCTACATAAACGGAAGCGCTCTTGATCCCTCAAAGCGCGCCTGGCGTCAATACACCTACACCAAAAACGAGGACGGCAGCATCAGCTATTTCTGCGACGGGCAGCCTATCGTCCTTACCGACGATCAGACCCTGAACATCGAATTCGATTACGAATACACCCTGGGCGAGGGCGAGTACTTTGTCGTGGGCGACAACCGCTATAACAGCCACGATTCCCGCAAGTGGAACGGCCCGGATCTTCCCGTAAACCACGTAAACAACGTAAGCGGCAGCGTAGGCCCCATCACCAAGGGCATGATCTGCGGCCATGTGCGCTACGTCTTCTTCCCCTTCAAGGAAGCGCGCCGCGTGGAGAACGATTCTGGCTATATGGCCGAGCGTGACCGCTAAGGAGGCGCAATGAAAAAGCAAAAGGATGTAAAAAAGCTCTGGATCCGCATCGTATGCATCGTACTGTGCGTGCTGCTTGGCGCGGGCTCCATCGTCTCGCTGGTTCTTTCGCTGCTGTGACAAGGCGCGCTGCGCTTTTTTGCGCGCTGCTGCTTTGTGTAAGCGCGCTGGGCCTTGCCTTCGCGCAGGAAAACCCTGCGTGCACGATCAGCGCCGCGTATCACGAAAACCAGCAGGCGCTAAGCGTTAGCATGTCCCTTGCGTACACAAATCCAAGCGCTGAGTACCTTGAGCGCGCGGCGTTCAACCTGTATGCAAATTGCCTTCGCCGGGAAAGCACGCTTCCCTACGATAACGCGACCCTCGAAGCGGCCTTCCCCTACGCCTATGCGCCAGGAGGCGTGGAGCTTACCCGCGTCCTCTTTAACGGCAAACCCGCCCGCTGGTTTATCGAAGGCGACAGCGAGTGCTTCCTTTGGGTGGAATGCGCCCTCGAGCCGGGCGAAAAGGGCATTTTCAGCTTTGAATATGCCCTTCTGTTAACTGAAAACCGCGCCTTTCTCGGCTGCGGCGAGGACGTGCGGCTGAGCCTGTTCTATCCCTCCCCCTGCCTGTGGCACGACGGCTTTGTTTTGAACGATCCCTCCCCCGCCGCCCCGTGGCTCGAAAGCCAGCCCATGGATTTTACCTGCGAGCTTCGATTGCCCGCCCACTACAGTATCGCCGGGGGCTTTGGCGCAAAACTGATCAAGACCTCCGCAGGCGTAAGCACCTACCGCATCCAAATGGAGGCTGCGGGCGAAATCAGCCTCTGCCTTAGCGCAAGATTCTACGAGCGCGAAGAGAAAACACCTTCCGGCCTTCGCCTTCGCGTGCTGGGATCAGACCGTGCAAAAAACAAGCAGGCGCTAAGCGAAGCGCTTAAGGCAGCCACGCTCTATGAAAGCTGGTTTGGGCCGCTTCCCTGGCCGCAGGTCGACATCGTCTTTGCCTCAAGCGCCCTCTCCAGCGCCCATCCGGGGCTGATTGTGCTGGGCGGCGACGGGCAAAGCCTTAGCGCGCTGCTTGCAAAAGAGTATTTTGTCTGCGCCCTCAATGTAAACCCGAACCTCGACCCCTTTCTAAGCGGCGGCGTAAGCGAATACGTTTCGCTGCTTCTTGAGGAGGAGCTAAACGGAGAAGCCGCCTTCACGCGCGCCCTCACAAAGCGCCTTTTGCCCGCGCTGCGCCTTACCGTGCCCGGGGGCCTTACGCCAGACAGCTGGCTTAGCCGCTTTAACACCGTTTACGAGTACGAGCTCGTCGCCGTAAAACGCGGCGCGGCGGTACTGCACGAAATGCGAAAGATCATGGGAAGGGACACATTTCTGAAGGCGCTTGGCATCTACTACAGCCAGGGGCGCGGCTCCATCTGCGGGATCAGTCAGCTGGTTTCGGCGTTTGACCAGGCTTCCGGCCGGGAGCTTGGCGGCGCGCTCATCAGCTGGCTGTACACGATAAACGAATACGCAAACTATCTTATGGACGAATACGACTAAGGCAGCCACAGCTGCCGGAGGCACCATGCTCGAATTAAAAGACATCTTTAAACAGTACGATTCCGGCGCGCAAAAGGTCGACGCGTTGAACGGCGTCAGTATGCGCTTTCGGGAAAGCGAGTTTGTAAGCATCCTCGGCCCCAGCGGCTGCGGAAAGACGACGCTGCTCAACATCATCGGCGGCCTCGACCGCGCAAGCAGCGGCGACGTGATCGTAGACGGACGCTCCACCAAGTCCTACAGGGACAGGGACTGGGATGCCTACCGCAACCATACCATCGGCTTTGTGTTTCAAAGCTACAACCTGATCCCCCACCAGACGGTGCTAAGCAACGTGGAGCTTGCCCTGACGTTAAGCGGCGTATCCAAAAAGGAACGGCGCGAGCGCGCCGCCGAGGCCCTTAAGAAGGTGGGCCTTGCAGACCAACTGAACAAACGCCCCAATCAGCTCTCCGGCGGTCAGATGCAGCGCGTGGCGATCGCAAGGGCCTTGGTCAATAACCCCAGGGTCCTGCTTGCAGACGAGCCGACCGGCGCGCTCGACACCCAAACGGGCATCCAGGTCATGGAGCTGCTAAGCGAGATCGCGCGCGACCGCCTGGTCATCATGGTGACGCACAATCCGGAGCTTGCCCAAAAGTACTCCACCCGCATCATCCGGCTTTTGGACGGCAAGGTCGCGGGCGACACGAATCCCCCTTCCGACAGCGAAGATCAGCAGGGCAGCTTTGAACCCCGCCGCACGACCATGAGCTTCAAGACCGCGCTGGGATTGAGCCTGAATAACCTGCTTACCAAAAAGACCCGCACCATCCTGATCGCCTTTGCAGGCTCCATCGGCATCATCGGGATCGCCCTGATTTTGGCGCTGTCCAGCGGCGTGCAAAACTACATCGACCGCATCGAGCACGAGACCCTTGCCTCCTATCCCATCACCCTGACCAGCGAAGCCATGGACATGAGCGGCCTTGCCGAAAGCCTTTCCGGCGCGCCGGAGGGCTTCGAAGCCCAGCCCGGCTACGTCTACTCCGGCTCCATGATGAAGCAGCTGCTCTCCCTTATGCTGAACGACGTGCGTCAAAACGACCTTGCTGCCTTCAAGGAGCATATCGAAGCCGACCCGGAGTTTGACAAACTGGTAAGCGGCGTCTCCTACGCCTATAACGCGCAGCTGAACGTCTGGGCGGATACGCCGGAGGGCTACGTGCAGGCAAACCCCTTTACCGTCTTTGACGAGCTGATGGAGGGCGGTCAGGACGAGGAGCTGCCCACCTACTTTACGCAGGCCGCGGGCATGGGCAGCATGATGCGCTCCTATCAAAGCTCCTCAAACAGCAATTCCATCTTCCGCGAGCTGTTGGACAACCGCGAGCTGTTGGAAAACCAGTACGAGGTCGTCGCCGGGCGCTGGCCGGAAAACAAAAACGAGGTCGTGCTGATCATAAACCGAAGCGGCATCATAAACGATTACGCTCTCTACGCGCTTGGCCTTAAGCCCAGAAGCGAGCTAAAGCAGCTGCTTGGCGATATCCTTAGCGGAAAAGAGGAGACGCAAGCGCGGCAAAGCTACAGCTACGAGGATCTGCTTTCCATTAAGCTTAAACTGGTGCTGCCAAGCGACTACTACTACAAAAACGGCAGCCACTGGGAAAGCCTGAAGGAGGATCCCGAGCGCTTAAACGCGGTACTTAAGGCCGGAACGTCCCTTAGCATCTGCGGCATCATCATGCCGGCCCAGGGCGCAGTCGTGCAGACGTCCTCCGGCACGATCGGCTATCTTCCGGAGCTGATGCAAGACGTCATCACCCGCGCAAACGAAGCGGAGATCGTAAAGGAGCAGATCGCAAGCCCCGACTACGACGTGCTTCGCGGCATGCCCTTTGAGATCACCGAGTTTGACATAAATAAAGTTGACCTTGGCCAGTACGAGAGCTTCGTCAACATGGTGCGCATGATGATGGGCGAAGAAAAAATGAACGAGATCATCCGCTCCATCTCTCCCACCATCGGCTCTGGCAGCAGCTACGAGGAAAACCTCATCCTCCTTGGCGCAAACGATCTCAAGATCCCGGACGCCATCAACCTCTATCCCTTGGATTTTGAGGCCAAGGAGCGCATCACCGCCTACATCGACGCCTACAACCAAAGCGCCGGCGACAGCGGAAAGGGCATCACCTATACCGACTACGTGGGGCTTTTGCTTTCAAGCGTCACCGACATCGTAAACGTCATCACCTACGTGCTGGTCGCGTTTGTGGCGGTATCGCTGTTTGTCTCAAGCATCATGATCGGCGTCATCACCTACATCTCGGTGCTCGAGCGCACAAAGGAGATCGGCATCCTGCGCGCCATGGGTGCCTCCAAGCGTGATATCAGCCGCGTCTTCAACGCCGAGACCCTGATCATCGGCCTTACCGCGGGCGTGCTTGGCGTAGGGATATCGCTGCTTCTCACCATCCCAATAAACGCCATCATCGATCACCTGGCGGGGCTTGGCAATCTTGCCGGACTGCCCGCCGTAAGCTGCGTGATCCTGATCGCCATCAGCATGCTCCTTACCCTGATCGCCGGTCTCATCCCCTCGCGCTTTGCCGCGCGCCGCGACCCGGTCGCAGCATTAAGAAGCGAGTAAGCGCCATCCCCGCTCAATCAACCTTATTGTAGGAGGCTTTTTCATGCGTTACGGCTATTTTGACGATCCCGCGCGCGAATACGTCATCACCGACCCGCGCACGCCCATGCCCTGGGCCAACTATCTGGGCTCTCCGGAATACGGCGCCATCGTCACCCAGAACGCGGGCGGCTACAGCTTCGTCCGCTCCGGCGCCGCGGGCCGCATCCTGCGCTACATGTTCAATCAGTTTGACGAGCCCGGCCGCTACATCTATCTTCGCGATCAGGACAGCGGCGATTACTGGTCCGCCTCCTGGCGTCCTGTGGAAAAGGACCTTACGCAGTATAAGACCCTCACCCGCCACGGCACCGGCTACACCGAGATCGAGTCCGAATACAAGGGCATCCACTCCCGCGCGCTGTACTACGTGCCCATGGGAAAGGCGCACGAGGTTTGGCGGCTTACCCTTACAAACACCGGCAGCGATACGCGCCGCATCGGCGTGTTTGGCTACTGCGAGTTTACCACGGACAGCTTCTACACGCAGGATCTGGTCAACATGCAGTACACCCAGTTCATCACCAAGACCGAGTTCCACGGCGACCACATCCTTCAGCGCATCAATCAGTTCTGCTACGTAAACGCCGAGGGCGATAACGGCAAGGAGCGCTTCTTTGGCTTAAGCGGCGCAAAGGTCGAAAGCTACACCGGCCGGCGCGAGCGCTTTCTTGGCCAAAAGCGCTTCTCCTCCCCCCAGGGCGTTTTGAACGGCAGGCTGGACGACAGTCTGAACTTTAACGGCAATCCCTGCGGCGCGCTTGAGACCGAGATCGTGCTTGCGCCCGGGCAGAGCGCGTGCCTTGCCTTCCTGCTTGGCGAAAAGGGCGAAAAGGCTGCAAAGGCGCTTATTGCTGCCTATGAAGACGTGCAGGCCGTGACCGACAGCGAGCTTACTGCCTTAAAGGACTACTGGCATAAGAGGCTTGAAAACCTCGTCGTTAATACGCCGGACGCCAACTTCAACTCCATGGTGAACACCTGGAACGCCTTCCAGTGCTTTACCACCTTCGTGTGGAGCCGCGCGGCTAGCCTGATCTATTGCGGCGAGCGCAACGGCTACGGCTACCGCGACACCGTGCAGGACATCCAGGGCATCCTGCACCTGGATCCCGTAATGGCAAAGGAGCGCATCCGCTTTATGCTTTCCGCCCAGGTGCACCACGGCGCGGGCCTGCCGCTGGTCAAATTTACCCACAACGCCGGGCACGAGGATACGCCGGAGGACGAAAGCTACGTGCGCGAAACCGGCCATCCCCACTACCGCGCGGACGATGCCATGTGGCTGTTCCCCACCGTCTACAAGTACATTTCCGAGACCGGCGACAAGGCGTTTTTAAGCGAAGTCATTCCTTTTGCGGACAGGGACGAGGGCACGGTGATCGAGCATTTGAAGCGCGCCATCGACTTTACCCTGCACCACCTGGGCTCCCACGGCATGCCCGCGGGACTGCACGCGGACTGGAACGACTGCCTGAAGCTTGGCGCTCAGGGCGAAAGCAGCTTTGTGGCATTCCAGTTCTGCATGGCGCTGCGCATCCTTTTGGAGCTTCTGCCAGACAACGCTGAAAACGCCGAGTACCGCGCCTTTTTGCAAAAGACGCTTGCCCAGCAAAGCGAGCTTATCCAGCGCTACTTCTGGGAAGACGACCGCTATCTTCGCGGCTACACGCAGGACGGCGCGGCCATCGGCTCCAAGCGCGATCCCGAGGCCGCCATGTGGCTCAATCCCCAGTCCTGGAGCGTGATCTCCGGCGCGGCCCCGCGGGAGCAGTGCGAAAAGAGCATGGAGAGCGTCCATAGCCTCCTCAACACCCCAAACGGCATCGAGCTTATGGCCCCGTGCTACAAGCATCACGCCTTCGACGGCGCGAACATGCTTTTGTTCAACCCCACCACCAAGGAAAACGGCGGCATCTTCTGCCAGGCGCAGGGCTGGGCGATCCTGGCCGAAGCCCTGCTTGGACACGGAGAGCGGGCCTTCCAATATTTTAAGGAAAGCTGCCCCGCCGCCTACAACGAGCGCGCTGAGATCCGCGAGGTGGAGCCCTACGTCCACAGCCAGTTCATCGAAGGACACGAAACGCCCCAGCCCGGCCGCGCGCACGTACACTGGCTGACCGGCACCGCGTCCACCGTGATGGTCGGCTGCGTGGAGGGCATCCTGGGCCTTCGCCCCACCCCGGACGGGCTTTGCATCTGCCCCTCCATCCCCTCCTCCTGGGACGGCTTTACCATGGACAAAACCTTCCGCGGAAAGCGCCTGCATATCGAGGTTTGCAACCCCAACCACCGTCAGGGCGGCGTAAGCCAGACGCTTATAAACGGCTCCCCCGTAAGTGCGTCCGTCCTTACCGACGACATGCTTCACGACGGCGACAGGATCCGCGTCATTTTGTGATATATCGCGCTGCCTACGCAAACTTCGCCTTGACAGCGCGCGCGGTATGAGTATAATTTAAGTTACCAAATACGAATCTTTGGAGGAAAGTTTCATGTTCAACAACATTCCGGAAGTCAAGCTGGGCATCATCGCCGTCAGCCGCGACTGCTTCCCGATCGACCTCGCGCAGCGCCGCCGCGCCGCCGTGGTAAAGGCGCTCAAGGCCAAGGGCGTCAAGGTCGCCGAGATCAAAACCATCATCGAGGGCGGCATCGACCAAAACGTGCTCGAGGCCTATGAGGAGATCAAAAAGAGCAAGATCAACGCCCTGGTCGTCTTCCTCGGCAACTTCGGACCCGAAGGCCCCGAAACCGCCATCGCCAAAATGTTTGGCGGCCCCGTGATGTACGCAGCCGCCGCCGAAGAAAACATCAAGGTGCTCTCCTCCGATCGCGGCGACGCCTTCTGCGGCATGCTGAACGCCTCCTATAACCTGAAGCTCTCCGGCATCAACGCCTATATCCCCGAGTATCCCGTGGGCACCGCCCCCGAGGTCGCGGATATGATCATCGACTGGCTGCCCGTCGCCCGGACGCTATTGGGCCTTAAGGACCTTAAGATCATCACCTTTGGCCCCCGTCCCTTCGACTTCCTGGCCTGCAACGCCCCCATCGCTCCCCTGTTCAAGCTGGGCGTGAACATTCAGGAAAACTCCGAGCTGGACCTGCTCAAGGCCTACAAGGAGCACGCCAACGATCCCCGCATCCCCGATAAGATCAAGGAGATGGAGGACGAGCTCGCCGAGGGCAACAAAATGCCCGGCATCCTGCCCCGCCTTGCCCAGTACGAGCTTACGCTGCTTGACTGGATCGAAGCGAATCGCGGCGCTGCCAAGTATGTGGTCATGGCCAACAAGTGCTGGCCCGCGTTCCAGACCGAGTTTGGCTTTGTGCCCTGCTACGTAAACAGCCGCCTGACCGCCATGGGCATCCCGGTCGCCTGCGAGGTGGACATCTACGGCGCCCTCAGCGAGTACATCGGCACCTGCATCACCGGCCAGTCCGTGACCCTGCTCGACATCAACAACACCGTGCCCGCCGACATGTACAAAGAATCCATCGGCGGCAAGTTCCCCTACCGCGCAAACGAGGTCTTCATGGGCTTCCACTGCGGCAACACCCCGATCTGCCGCCTGGTCAAGGGCAAGATGAGCTATCAGCTGATCATGAACCGCGGCCTCGAGGGCGGCGGAACCCCGGACATCACCCGCGGCACGCTCGAGGGCGACATTGCTCCCGGCGCGATCACCTTCTTCCGCCTCCAGGGCAACAAGGACTCCGTGCTGCAGGCCTATGTCGCGCAGGGCGAGGTGCTGCCCGTAGCCACCCAGTCCTTCGGCGGCATCGGCGTCTTCGGCATCCCGGAGATGAACCGCTTCTATCGCCATGTGCTGATCGAAGGCGGCTATCCGCATCACGGCGCGGTGGCGTTTGGCCACGTGGGCAAGCAGATCTTTGACGTGCTCAAGCTCCTTGGCATCGAGAAGGTCAGCTACAACCAGCCCGCCTCCCTGCCCTATCCCTCCGAAAACCCCTTTGCAAAATAAAACCCTGTCGTCCCGCGTCCGGCTTTTCCTGTCCGGGCGCGGGACTTTGAAGAATAAAGCCGGCACACGCCGGCTGTTTTGAAATCCTATGAAAAACACCCGTTTGCTGCGCCTGACCCGCCTGGCCGTACTGATCGCGCTGCAGGTCGTTTTGTCGCGCTTTTTGCCCGTGAACGTGGGCTCTTCCCTCAAGTTCAGCTTCGGCTTTGTGCCGGTGGTGCTGGCCGGCGCGCTGGAGGGCGTGCCCGGTGCCTGTCTTGTGGCGCTTTTAAGCGACCTGATCGGTGCGACCCTCTTTCCCAGCGGGCGCTTCTTTATCGGCTACACCGTGACCGCAGTGCTCAGCGCCGCGCTCTATGGGCTGTTTTTCTATCGCGGGCGGACGAAGCGAAGCTTCCTGATGACAGTGCTTGCCTTTACCCTGAACGCTTTGTTCGTCACTCTTGGCTTAAACACCCTGATGATCGCGTTTCAGTACGGCTATCTGCTTAGCGAAACCAAAGACCTTGCAAGCATTCCCCCTAAGTTCTGGGCGCTTTTGCCGGGCCGCGCGCTGCAGGCCGCCGTCATGCTGCCGGTGCAGGTGGCGCTTACCCATCTGCTTTTGAACGTCTTGCGCCTGGATACCAGGATCCCTGGCCGAAAGCCATCAGCTCCCGCGCCCAAGCGCGACCTTTGTGTTTTCAAAGTCCTTTTATGCGCGCTTACGCCCGTCCTTATCGCTCTTGCACTTTGCGTAAACCTCGGCGCGCTTCCCGTCCCGGCGCGGGATATGGCTTACACCCGCTATCTTGCAACCTACGCTTTATCGGATATCACGCTGCTCTTTGCCGCCTGGGCACTTGGGCTCATCCTTTGCCGCTTTATCGTAAAGCGCCCCTTTAAGCGCTCCGCCTTTTGGAGCGCGCTGGTCCTTGCCATAGTTTTCTGCCTTTCGCAGCTGTTTTCTTTTGGCAGCGTGCGCTTTCCAACGGATCTCAAACGTTTGATTTTGGTGCTTGCCTCATTTGCGGGCGCGCTGCCGCTGTTTTACGGCCTTGCGCTTTGGGCGTTTGAGCTGCTTGACCGCCTGCCTGGAGATGCAGGAACTTTCAACTGGAAAAAAGCCGCCCTGCTCATCTTCCTTTGCGCCGTTCCCTATCTGCTTATCGCCTTCCCCGGCACGGTGAACGCCGACGCATGGGACGAACTGAATCAGTTCATGGGCACGCTCTATCCCGGCAAGGTGTTTTCCAGGACCGCCGCCTACAGCACTATTTCCGGCACCGGCACCCTGATCAACGACACCCAGCCCGTTTTGCACACCCTGCTGCTTGGCGGCTTTTACGCACTTGGGCGCGCGCTTGGCAGCGCCAGCCTTGGCATCTTTGCCTTTGTGCTTCTGCAGACCGCGCTGTTTGCCCTGGCTGCGGGCAACAGCCTGCGCGTGCTGTCACACCTCGGCCTTGGCAAAAAAGCGCTCCAGGCGATCTGCGCGTTCTACGCGCTGTTTCCCCTGTTTCCCCTCTACAGCGCCGCGACTCTCAAGGAAACGGCCTTTGCCATTTGGCTGCTCTTTTCCCTGTCCTTCCTGTGCGAGCAGCTTTTCTGCCCGGAGAAAGCGCTTTCGGGCCTTAAGCGGCCCATGATGTGCGCGCTTTCGATCCTTTTGTGCTGCCTGTTCAGAAGCTTTGGCGCGCTCATCCTTCTGCCGCTGATCGTCCGAGTCCTGATCGCGCTTAGAAAAAACGGCGCGCTATTTAAGCGCGCGCTGATAGGCGCGGGCGGGGCGCTTGCAGTGTTTTTAGCCCTGCAGCTTGCGCTTTTGCCGCTTTTAGGCGTAGGGCGCGGGCCAAAGGTGGAAAACCGCTCGCTGATGGTACAGCAAACCGCGCTCTATGTCACAGAGTGCCCGCAGGACGTGACCGACGAACAGTGGCGCGTGATCGAGCAGGTCTTTGGCACGCGCGATCTGCCAAGCTACTACCGCCCGGACTGCGCAGACGACGTAAAGTACCTTGCCCTCTCCTATGAAGGCTCCTGGCGCGACTACGACCGCGTATGGCTGCAGATGGGGCTGAAAAAGCCCGGGCTGTACCTTCGCGCGGCGCTTGGCATGGCCGCCTGGTACTGGGATACGCGCCTTGGCGCGACCGACAGCGGCCTTGTGCTCTACCTTGGAAACTACGGCGTCTACGACAACGGCTTTTCCGGCGACAACCCGCGTTTCACCCCCGGCTATGTTGAAGTAAGCGTAAGCGATATAAATCTTAAGCTTGAAAGCGCCTTAAAAAGCGCCCTGCTCGTCCTTTGCCGCGTTCCCCCGCTGGGGCTGCTGTTCAAATCCGCTCCTTATCTTATGGCGCTTGTGCTGGCCCTTGGCTTTGCGCTGTCCCGAAAGCGCAAAGGCGCGCTCTTCCCCCTCGTATTGCTCTTGTACGGCCTTGCCCTCACCCTCGGCGCGCAAAGCGGCTTCAGCCGATACGCCTTCCCCATCATGCTGTGCGCGCCCTTTGCGGTGACGCTGAGCGCTTTGGCACCCGCTAAACCGGTTCAATAAAAAGCGGCTGGGATCGGGCCGCACATGGCCCGATCCCAGCCAATAAAAATGACCCGCTGTAAGCAGCAGGTCAAGGCCCCGTAAGTGCCGTTCGCTCCCGATTTTCACCCGCCGCTCTGGCAGGGCGGATCACCCGCGTCCACTTGCTGCCTTCCACTGACT
>CADBNW010000133.1 GCA_902796025.1 uncultured Eubacteriales bacterium | reverse complement strand
CAGCGCGCCGATGCCCGCGGTGTCCTTCTCGATAAAGGTGCTGTTGGGGATGCCGCGCCTGCGGCCGCCGCCGGTCTGAATGTAGTACACCTTGCCCAGAGCGCCGCTTTCCACGATCTTTTTGATCATCTGCATGTTCACGTCGCAGCGGGGCTGGAAGCCGATGGACAAAAGCTTGCCGCTCTTCTTTTCCGCGCGGCAGACCTCGACGGCCTCGTCCAATGTCACGGTAAAGGGCTTTTCAAGCAGGACGTTCACGCCGTGCTCCAGGGCGTAGATGGTGGGTGCCGCGTGCTGGGTGTTGTAGGTGCATACGCTTACCGCGTCCAGCTTTTCGCTGTCGATGAGCTCCTTGTGGCTGGGATAAAACTTTGCGTTTTCAAAGCCGTAGCGCTTTGCAAACGCCTCGGCCTTGCCGGGGATGAGATCGGCCAGGGCAACGATCTCGACGTCGTCCATTTCCTTATAGCTTTCGGCGTGGGCTTCCGCGATCCAGCCGCAGCCGATGATGCCGACGCGCAGCTTGCGCGCAGCCTGCTGCTTTTCTTCCTCGTAGGATTGAGTAAACTGGCCAAGTACCGTATCGCTCATATTCAACCTCCTATAGCTCGGGCCGCTTAAGCGCCCTTTATGGCACATTCTATCACTAACCGGGTTAAATGTCAAAGGAAACAGCCAAAATATACCGACAAAAGCGGTTCTATTTTGGCTGTTTCAAAAATGTTTTTCTATGCTTTACAGGCCGATGCTTTTCAGGTACCCGATGGACAGCTTCGCGTCCTCAAGCGGCGTGCGCGCGGTGGAATCGTCCTGCTCCACGATGACCCACTCTGCCCCGGCCTGCTTTGCGGCGTCCACGATGTCCACAAAGTTCTGGCAGCCGTAGCCCACGGGGCGGAATTCAAAGGTATTGGCGTCGCGCACGGCGTCGTCCTTCATGCCGATCAGCGCGTAGGGATTGCTTTCACCCTTTTGGCCAACAAAGTCCTTCAGGTGCACGATGGGCGCGCGGCCGCAGTAGCTTTTGATGTACGTGGCGGGATCCTCGCCTGCGTATTTTACCCAGCAGGTGTCGATCTCAGTTTTCAGGGTGTCGGCGTCGATCGCGGCATAGATGAAATCCAGGCCGTACATTCCGCTTATTCTCTCAAACTCAAAATCGTGGTTGTGGTACAAAAGCTGCATCCCCGCCTCGCGGCAAAGGCGGCCGAATTTCGTCATGTCTGCGATGGTTTTTGCAAACTTTGGCCCGCCCGGGCGGCACTCAGCGTCCGTGTAGGGCACGGCGATGAATTTGCAGCCGATCAGCTTGTAATCGGAGATCGTTTTGAACATGTCCTGGCAGATCTCCTTGAGCGGCACGTGCGCGCTGATGGCAGTTAAGCCCGCCTCGTCCAGTGCATCGCGGAATTCCTGCGCGCTGTGGCCGTAGAGGCCAGCCAGCTCCACGCCGTCGTAGCCCATTTCCTTAACCGCCTTCAGGGTGCCCTTCAGATCCCTTTCGGCATCCGCCCGGGCGGAATAGACCTGATATCCGATCTTCATTGCTGTGTTTCCTCCGCTTTCTTTTTGCGCGGCGCGCGCTTTTTCGGGGCGGGCGCTTCCTTGGCTTCCTCGGCCTTGGGCGCTTCCTCGCTCTTTACCGCCTTTTTGGCCCTGGGCTTTTTGGCGGGCTTTGGCGCTTCGACTACCTCCTCCGCGGCGACCTCGATGGGCGCGGGGCTTTCCTTTCCGGTCAGCTGCTCGTAGAGGGCCACGTACTTGTCCGCGCTCTTGTCCCAGCCGTACTCGCCGCCCATGGCGCGCTTTGCCAGGAAATCGAAGGTCTCGCGCTCTGTGCGGTAGATCTTTACCGCGCGCTCGATCACGTGCAGCATGTCGTGCGCGTTGTAGTTAAAGAAGGTAAAGCCGTTGCCGTCGCCGGTGTACTCGTTGTAGGACAAGACCGTGTCCCTGAGTCCGCCGGTTTCGCGGGCGATGGGCAGCGTGCCGTAGCGCAGCGAGATCAGCTGGCTCAGGCCGCAGGGCTCAAACATGGAGGGCATCAGGAACAGATCCGCGCCGGCGTAAATGCGATGTGCCAGGCGATGGTTCATCTGGAAGGAGGCTGCAAGCTTGCCCGCATACTTCCACTGGGCCCAGCCGAACAGGTCCATATACTTGCTTTCGCCCATGCCCAGCACCACCATCTGCGCGCCGGTATTCATAATGCCGTCCAGCACGCGCTCCACCAGATCCAGTCCCTTCTGGGAGGACAGGCGGGTGACCATGGCGATCAGAGGCGCGTCGGGATCCACATCCAGCCCCAGCTCCTTTTGCAGGGCTTCCTTGTTGACTTTTTTATCCTCAAAGCTCTGGGCGGTATAGCACTTTTCGATCAGCGGATCGTGCGCGGGATCGTATTCCACGGTATCGATGCCGTTCAAGATACCGCTTAGCACGTTCTTGCGCGCGCGAAGCAGGCCGTCCATGCGCTCTCCATAGTAGGGAGAAAGGATCTCCTCCGCATAGGTCGGCGAAACGGTGGTGATGCGGTCAGCAAACACCAAGCCGCCCTTTATGAAGGAGCACTGGCCGTAGAACTCCAGATTGTCGCTGGTGTAGGCCCAGGAGCCCAGGGACAAAAGCTCCTCCGTGGCGTCGATCGGATAGATTCCCTGGAACTGCAGGTTGTGTATCGTAAATACGGTTTTGATGCCCGCGTACAGCGGCAGGTTTTTGTACTGCGCGGTATACAAGGCGGGGATCAGGCCCGTCTGCCAGTCGTGGCAGTGGATCACGTCCGGGATAAAGTCAATCTTGGGCAGTGCCTCCAGCACGGCCTTGCAGAAGTAGGCGTATCTTTCGCCCTCGTCCCCGCCGCGCCCGTAGACGTAGTCGCGTCCAAAGTACTGCTCGTTGTCCACAAAGTAGAAGGTAATGCCGTCCTGCTCCAGGCGCTCGATGCCCACGTACTGCCGCCGCCAGCCCAGGTTTATGTAGAAGTAGAGCACGTGCTCCATGCGGCTGCGGAAGCTGGAATCGATGGCCTTGTACAGGGGCAGGATCACGCGGATGTCCACGCCCTTTTTCTTCATTTCCTTGGGCAGAGCGCCGATGACGTCCGCAAGGCCGCCGGTTTTGATAAACGGCATGCCCTCGGAGGCCGCAAATAATACTTTCATGAAATCATCTCCTAATATCTTACACGGTGACGTTTTTGCCAAGCACCGCCGGATACTGGCGCGGGGCAATCATGCGGCCGCCCTTTAGGATGGTCACGTCCTTGTCCAGTATGACGTTTTCCAGCACCGCGCCCTCGCCGATGTAGCAGTCCTGCATGATGATCGCGCCCTTGATGACCGCGCCCTTGCACACGCGAACGCCGCGGAACAGAACGCTCGACGTCACCTCGCCCTCGATCTCGCAGCCGTCCGCAACCAGCGAATTGGTCACATGGCTGCCGGGCAGATAGCGGGTGGGCGCTTCGTCGCGGGTCTTGGTAAAGACGGGGTTTGCGCCGAAGAGCTCGCTGCGCACCTTCGCGTCCAGCAGATCCATGTTGAGGTTGTAAAAGCTGTTGATCGTTTCCATCCTGCGCCAGTAGCCCTTGAACTCATAGCCGCGCACGTTCAGGCTCTTGTCCTGTACGACGCCGCGCAGGATGTGGTTATACAAATCGTGATAGCCGTGGGCCGCAGCGATGTCCACAAGGTGCATAAGCAGCGTGCGCTTCATCAGCACCACATCCATCAGCATATTGGGATAGCTGATGACGTTGGGATTAATCTCCATATCCGTCACCTGGCCGTCGGGGCTTAGCTGCACGAAGGCGCGCGACTCGCTGGAGCTGGTGGAAAGATCCAGCGCCACCGGATCAAAGCGGGTGTACATCAGCGTCACATCCGCGCGGCTTTCCTCGTGCTGGCGGATCATATCGTCGTAGCGGGTGTTGTACACCACGCGTCCGCCCACGATCAGCACGTACTCCTGCCTGGAGCGGCGCAGATAGTCCACATTGGCCTTAAGGGCGTCCAGGATGCCGCTTGGGGCCTGGGGATCCTCAAGCCCCAGCTGCGGCAGTATGAAAAGGCCGTTGTGTCTCGTGTGCAGGTTCCACTCCTTGCCGGTGGAGAGGTGATCCATCAGGGAATGATAATTGCCCTGCACCAGCACGCCCACCTTGCGAACGCCGCTGTTTACGAGGTTGGACAGCAAAAAGTCCACCACGCGGTATCTGGCCGCCACCGGGATCGCGGATACCGAGCGGCGGGAGGACAGCTCTCTCAAGCTAAACTCGTTTTTAGAAGTATAAATTACGCCTACTGCTTCCTTCATCT
>CADBNW010000132.1 GCA_902796025.1 uncultured Eubacteriales bacterium | reverse complement strand
GGCGAGCTGGAGATCAACGAAGAGAATCTGGCGACCTACTTCGACACCCTGGATTCCCTGGGCTATGAAGAGTATCTGCAGATCTTCGTGGACTACTACAACAAGTAATGCTTTTGATGGTCTGCCCTGTCCGTGGGGCGGGGCAGACCGCTTCAGAACTATGGAGCACAAGTTCCGCCGGCTGAAAAGGGCAGCCGGCGGTGTTTTTATGGAAGGGTCATAAATTGAAAGGGAGGGAAGAGGGTGCTATTCCATAAGCGATCAAAAAATGTTTTGCTCACGGCTCCAGGATCATTTTGCCAAGGTCGATCCCGTTTGATTGCCTTTCGAGTCGGCTCAGATCGATCCACATGGCTGGGCGGACACAAACTTCGTCTCTTTGCGCCAAGGCGTACTTGCTGGAGTATTTGCCCGCTGCATTTATGTAAGACATTTGATTGTTTCCGTTCCCCGCAGTTCTTAGCCACCACAGACAGCAGCCGCTGCCTTCCCAGGCAAAACCCCCGCGCGCTATGGCGTATTCCGAAGCCTTGCAGCACAGGTCTTCTTTGCTTAATCGATAGCTCTCGATTTCCCGCTTGGAGAGAACGAACAGCTTGTCTTTACAGGCTGCGCCTGCATTTGTGCCATACTCGGGATCGCTGTCAGGAAGCACCAGCGTTTCGAGGATCGCTTCTTTTTGCAGATCATAAAAAGCATCGTTATAGAAAACGTCATTCAGCCATCTGCGCAAAGAGGAGTTTTCCCAGACCTTATCCTTTTCCGCGCTGAAGGGCTGCGCGTCCAGCCCGTATCTGCTGAGCACCAGCGCGCGATCTCCATCGGTTTTAAGAATGTCCCACAGGATATCCTTTTCCCGGCCGTCCTGGAAGAAGGGGTATGAGCCGAAAACGACCGCGTTGCCGACCGGCTGCGGTATCACGTCGTCATCCCGCCTCCAGTATTTCCAGTAGTCGATCCCCTGAGTGCTTGTTTGCCTGGCAAACATATCGTGCATACCGCCGTCGTCCGCCATCGTCGCTGTGTGTATCCTCTTTAAGAACTTCATGACCTTTTCAGGATCTTCATCGGCCTTTGGCATCGTCAGGACCCGCTTGGCGCCAATATAAAACTTGAATTCATCGTTCAGCGCCACTGGTCCGATCCGGATGGGCAGGATCGATTTGCGATAGGAGTACGCGCATTCCAATTCCTTCCTTACCCAAATGGAATCCTGAGAGTCGCTTGAAAGGATCAGTAAAAAGCAGGAGCATTCTATAATGGCCTGATTGATCGCCCGGCTATACTTGCTGCCTGCTGGCATGTCGCCCGGGGCCATCCAAGTAGCTATGTCATGCTTTTTCAGAAGATCGCAGATCACGTCTGCGGCTTTTTGGTTTTTCGTGCTGTAGCTTATGAATGCATATCCCATCGCTTTTCTCCTGCTTTTCCTTGTGAAAGCGTCTGTTCTCCCGCTGCCTCTGCGGCTTGCGGACTGCCGCCCGGAAGCTTTGGATGTGGGATCCTCATAGGCTTTCCTGCAATTTAGACGGCGGGGGCTTGCGGGAAGAGTATAAAAAAACGCACTGACGTGCGTTTTATTTGGCAGAAGCCGGGTGGATCACACCGCGCGCTCTACCTTGTTGCTGCGCAGGCAGCGAGTGCATACGCACATGCGTACGGCCCGGCCGTTCAGCATTACGTGCACCTTCTGGGTGTTGGGAGCCCAGGTGCGGCGGGTTTTGCGATTGGAGTGGCTGACATTGTTGCCATGCACTATGCCCTTGCCGCATACTTCACAGAATTTCGCCATGTATTACACCTCCTCAATGGTGTAGATGTCTTCGCAAACAGATGATATTATAGCAGACAACATGCCCTTGTACAAGTGGGTTTGGAAAAATTAACCTGTTAAATGTAAAATATGGTGCATAATCATTGAAAATAAACCTGTATTCGTTTAGAATATAGGCGAGGTGATAGACTTGGGTGAGCAAAACAAAGTAGTCATCAGCGTGCTGGGCCTGGATCGCAAGGGCATCATCGCGCGCGTGAGCAATATACTGTACAATAACGACGCCAATATCCTGGACATTTCCCAGACCATCGTGTCCGGTTATTTCACCATGGTGCTGATGGCGGACATCTCCTCGCCCGAGTGCAGCTTCGACGTGCTGGCAAGCGAATTGGCCGCGCTTGGCGAGGAGCTCGGCGTGCAGATCAGGACGCAGCTGAGCGAGATCTTTGAGTCCATGTATCGGATTTGAGGTAAAGCGTATGGTAACGACCTCAGAGGTGCTTTCGACCCTCAAAATGATCGACAAGCAAAAACTGGACGTGCGCACCATCACCATGGGCATATCCCTGCTTGGCTGCGTATCCGACAGCGACGAGCGGCTGTGCGCCAAGGTGTACGACCGCATCACCCATCTTGCCGGCAGGCTTGTAAAGGTGGGCGAGGACATCGAGCGTGATTTCGGCGTGCCCATCGTAAACAAGCGCATCTCCGTGACGCCTGCGGCTTTGATCAGCGGCGGCATGAAGGAGCCGGTAAAGCTTGCGATGGCGCTGGACAGGGCGGCAAAGCAAACCGGTGTAAACTTTATCGGCGGTTACTCCGCGCTGGTGCATAAGGGCATGACCGCGGCGGACCGGGCGCTTATGGAATCGCTTCCTGAGGCGCTCAGCACCACGGAGCGCCTGTGCGGCAGCGTAAACGTAGGTTCCACGCGCGCGGGCATCAATATGGACGCGGTCAAGCTGATGGGCGAGGTGGTAAAGCAGCTTGCCCAAAATACCGCGGACGTAGACGGCTTTGGCTGCGCAAAGCTCGTGGTGTTCTGTAACGCCGTAGAGGACAACCCCTTTATGGCCGGAGCCTTCCACGGCCCGGGCGAAGGGGACTGCGCGATCAACGTAGGCGTATCCGGCCCCGGCGTAGTGAAAAGCGCGCTTGAGGGCGTGCGCGGGCAGAGCTTTGACGAGGTGGCGGAGACCGTAAAAAAGACGGCCTTCTCCATAACCCGCGTAGGGCAGCTCGTTGCAAGGGAAGCGTCAAAGCGCCTGAACGTGCCCTTTGGCATCGTGGATCTGTCCCTTGCGCCGACGCCCGCCGTGGGCGACAGCGTGGCGCAGATCCTGGAGGAAATGGGCCTTGAGGTGTGCGGCACGCACGGCACCACCGCGGCGCTTGCGCTTTTGAACGACGCGGTCAAAAAGGGCGGCGTGATGGCCTCCTCCCACGTGGGCGGCCTAAGCGGCGCGTTCATCCCGGTAAGCGAGGACATCGGCATGATCCAGGCCGCGGCAGCGGGAGCGCTGACGCTTGACAAGCTGGAGGCCATGACCTGCGTGTGCTCGGTGGGGCTCGACATGATCGCCATCCCCGGCGACACCAGCGCCCAGACCATCGCCGCGATCATCGCAGACGAGGCAGCCATCGGCATGGTAAACAACAAAACCGTGGCCGTGCGCGTGATCCCGGCGCCTGGCAAGAGCGTGGGCGACACGATCAAATTCGGCGGCCTGTTTGGCGAAGCGCCGATCATGCCCGTGCACCCGTTTTCCTCTGAAAGCTTTATCAGCCGCGGCGGGCGCATCCCCGCGCCGCTGCACAGCCTGCGCAACTGACTTGAACTTTAACAGGGAATCAGGATATAATATTCCTTTGACTATCAACGCTTCATATAAGGGGTGTGAATGATGGACTGCAGATTTGAAAACCAGCTGGGTTCTTACACGGTAAACGAAGAAGTCGTGCTGAAGGTCGCGGGCTACGCGGCCCTGGAATGCTACGGCATTGTCGGCATGGCCTCCAAACGCTCAACCGACGGCATCGTGCAGATCCTGGGGCTTGAAAACATCGGCCGCGGCGTGATTATCCACATCGACGACAACAACAGCGTGGACGTGGAATTGTATATCATCGTGGAGTACGGCATCTCCATCTCCGCAGTGGCCGAAACGCTGATCGATACCGTAAAATATAAAATCGAGTATCTCACCGGCGTGCATGTAAAAACTGTGAATGTTACCGTGGAGGATATCCGCGTTTGATAGATCCCGGCAGCAGACCGGGCTTTGGAGGTTGATCAATGGGCCTTAAAACGATTGACGGCAGCATGTTCCGCGAAATGCTGACAACAGGCTGCACTTATTTGAATAATAACCGCGAGGGCGTAGACGCGCTGAATGTTTTTCCCGTGCCGGATGGCGACACGGGCACGAATATGTCCAAAACCATGAACTCCGCGGTAAAGGATCTTGGTTCTGGAGAAATCAGCGTGGGGGAGCTTGCCCAAAAGGCCGCCAAGGGCGCGCTCAGGGGCGCAAGGGGCAACTCTGGCGTCATCTTAAGCCAGATCCTGCGCGGCTTTGCGGCGGCGCTTGAGGGCTGCGAGGAAATGACCGCCCAGCTTTTGGCGGACGCCTTCAAGGCCGGCGCGGCCACCGCCTACAAGGCGGTCATGAAGCCCAAGGAGGGCACCATCCTCACCGTGGCGCGCGTGATGGCGGAGGACGCCGAGCGCTTTGTCAAAAACACCGACGACATCATCGAGCTGTTTTCCCTGATGATGCGAAGCGGCGAGGAGATCTTAAAGCGCACCCCGGACATGCTGCCCGTGCTGAAGCAGGCGGGCGTGGTGGACTCCGGCGGAAAGGGTCTTTTGATCATCTATTCCGGCTTTCTTGCCGCGCTCACCGGAAACTTTGACGGCACCGGCACAGAGAGCATCAGCGCCCCCGCGCCGCAGGAATTTGTGGACGACCACACAAACCTTGAAAACATCACCTTTGCCTACTGCACAGAGTTTATCGTCTCCCGCCCCCGGGAGGATATGACCGAAGCGGACGTGGAGCGCCTGCGCAGAAGGCTTGCAAGGATCGGCGACTGCGTGTACGTGGTAAGCGACATGAGCGTGGTAAAGGTGCACGTGCACACCAACGACCCCGGCAAGGCCCTGCAGATGGGTCTGGAGCTTGGCGAGCTGGACGCGATCAAAATCGACAACATGCTCGAGGAGCAGCGCGAGGTCGAAAAGCAAAAGGCCGAGGCTGAGGCCCACAAGTTTACCAAGGACTACGGCATCGTAGCGGTCGCCCTGGGCAAGGGCTTCAGCGAGATCTTCCAAAGCCTCGAGGTGGACAGCATCGTGGACGGCGGCCAGACGATGAATCCAAGCATTGAGGATCTGCAAAAGGCCATAAACTCCACCTGTGCCCGCACGGTGTATGTGCTGCCCAATAACTCCAACATCATCCTTGCCGCGCAGCAGGCTGCGGAGCTGGTGGAAAGGAACGTGTACGTGCTGTCCACCAAGTCTGTGCCCATGGGCATCGCGGCGGCGCTTGCGTTTTCCCAGGACGCCGACCCGCAGACCAACTTTAAGGAGATGGCCGCCGCGGCGGAAAAGGTGCACACGGCATCCGTCACCTACTCTGTGCGCGACACCGTGTTTGACGACATGCAGATCCATGAGCACGACATCATGGGCATGGTGGACAACAAGATCCAGGAGCTGGGCAGCGACGTGGACGAGGTCGCCCTAAAGCTTTTGACGGGCATGGTGACGCCGGAATGCAGCGTGATCACCGTCTACTTTGGCGAGGACGTGACCGAGGAAGCCGCCCAGGCGCTCTCTGACCGCATCCAGGCGGCCTACAGCGAGTGCGAGGTGTACACCCAGTCGGGCGGACAGCCGCTGTACTACTATCTGATCTCCGTGGAATAAACGTTTTGTAATGAAGCTGGAAGATTTGAAGGGCCTTGGCCCAAAGCGCCTGAAAGCACTTGGGGCAGAGGGCATCTATACGCTATGGGATCTGGCGCGCTTTCTCCCGCTTCGCTATGAAGACCACACCAGGCCTACGCCCATTGGCGAATTGAAGGCGGGAGAGGAAGCGCTTGTAGAGGCGCAGCTGCGCGGGCAGCCCTCTCAGACGCGCGTGAACGGCAAAGTCCTCACGCGCGCTGTTTTATATGACGACACGGGGCGCATCGGCGCCATCTGGTTTGGACAGGTGTGGATGTTTAAGCACTTGACCCAGGCAGGGAGGCTGCTGCTCTACGGGCGCGTGGGCGCATATAACGGAAAACTTACCCTCAATACGCCCCGCATCGTATCGGGATATGAGATCCAGCCCGTCTATCGCGCCATAGACGCGATCCCGCCCAAATCCCTGCGCGAGCTCATCAAAAGCGCTCTGGAGCAGCTGGAGATCGAAGAGACCCTGCCTGAAGCTCTGCTTAAGGAATACGGGCTGATGGGCCGAAGGGACGCGCTTTGGCAGGCGCATTTTCCGCTTGACCGCGACAGCCTCCAATCGGCGCTGTACCGGCTGAGCTTTGAAGACGCGCTGTATTTTATGCTCTCTACCCTGAGCCACGCCCGCGTCAGAAGAAGCGGACAGGGATTGAAGTTTGAAAGGGACGACGTGAACGCCTACCTTCGCAGTCTGCCTTTCCCGCTTACGGGCGCACAGGCGCGGGTGCTCGATGAGATCGCGCAGGACCTTAAGCAGGATACGCCCATGGCGCGCCTCGTGCAGGGCGACGTGGGCTCCGGCAAGACCGCCGTGGCCTTTGGCGCCATCTACCTATGTGCCAGGGCTGGCAGGCAGGCCGCGATGATGGCTCCGACGGAGATCCTTGCGCAGCAGCATTACGAAAGCGCAAGACAGCTTTTAGAGCCGCTGGGCGTACGGTGCGGGCTGCTTACCGGCAGCATGAGCGCAAAGCAGCACCGCGAGGCAAAGGCCATGCTCGCAGGTGGTCAGTGGGACGCGGTATTTGGGACGCACGCCCTGATCACGCCGGACGTCACGTATCAAAACCTTGGCCTTGCCATCACGGACGAGCAGCATCGCTTCGGCGTAAAGCAGCGGGTACTGCTTGGAGAAAAGGGAGCGTCGCCCCACGTGCTGGTGATGAGCGCGACGCCCATCCCGCGAACGCTGGCGCTGATATTGTACGGCGATCTGGATCTGTCCGTGATCGACGAGCTGCCCCCGGGGCGAAAGCCTGTGCTTACCCGCATCGTGCCGGAGGAAAAGCGGCAGGACATGTACGGCTTTATCCTGAAGGAGATTCGGCAGGGGAGACAGGCCTACTTCGTCTGCCCGCTCGTTGAGGACAGCGAGCTTACAGAGGCGGAAAGCGCCCAGACCCTTTTTAAGACCCTGCAGCAAAGCGCGCTTGGCTGCGCGCCCATCGCCCTTGTGCACGGAAGGCAGCGCCCGGAGGAAAAGGAGGCCGCGCTGGAAGCGTTCAAGCGCGGGGAGGTGAAGATCCTGGTCTCCACCACCGTGATCGAGGTGGGCATAAACGTCCCAAGCGCCACCATCATGGTGGTCGAAAACGCCGAGCGCTTCGGTCTAGCGCAATTGCATCAGCTGCGCGGGCGCGTGGGGCGCGGAAGCGACCAGGCCTGGTGCTTTTTGATGACCGAAGCGGCGCAGAAGCTGAAGGTGCTTGTAAACACCAACGACGGCTTTGTGATCGCCGAAAAGGACATGGAGCAGCGCGGCCCGGGCGACATCTTCGGCACCCGCCAGTCCGGCGCGCTGGGCGGACTGGACGTAAGCGCCTTAAGGGACGTAAACCTTCTAAAGCTTACAAACGAGCTCGCAAAGCGCATCGCAAAAAGCGAGGGCGAAGAAGCGCAGCATATAAGGGAAAACGCCGAAGATTGGCTGAGCCGCAAAAGCGAACTGGTGCTTGCAGCAAACTGAGCGATAGCTGCTTAAGAAATCGCCAGTTCATTCAGCGGCGCCGGTGTTTCCTGGCACAGTGGATTCCATTCGTACAAACAGCAACAGCGCCGCATGGAAGCGACGCTGTTTGTATAATGGCGGGGTGTGAACGCTGCTGCTCTTACTCAGCCTCTTTCGCGGTGCTCACTGGCACGCGATCCTCGCTCAGCTCCTCCATCCAGTGGAAGACGCCGGTCTTTACGACCTCCTCGCCGTAGATGGTTTTCCAGTCGTTCGCCATGGAGATCACCGTGTAGCCGTTTTGCTCCCATTTTTCCCTTAGGCCTTTGGCCTTTTCGGGATTTCCGTAATCGCGCACGTCGTCGTCCGCGATCAGCATGAAGGCGGCGCTTTTGTAAACGCGGTTGCTGATGGTGTAATTGTGCATGCTGACGTCGCCGGAGCTGTTGCCAAAGGACAGCACGGGCTGGCGGCCGATCTCCTGCGCGATCTGCAAAACCTTGTTGGTCTTAAGATTTTTGATCAGCAGCCGGTCGGTGCGGACGACGTCGTCGATGGTTGTGAACACGTAGTCGAGCCCCGCCGTGTCGCCCTGACCGGTGGCCTCCAGCTCCACGTCCATGCCGATGATGTTTTCGTAGGGGATGTCCAGCATGCCTTCGATGAAGGTGCGGCAGATGAAGCGGTCGCTGCCGGAGCACACGTAGCACTTAAAGCCGTTGTCCTGCAAATACTCCACCAACTCTACCATGGGAAGATAGAAGCTGTCTGCATAGGTCATGCCCTCAAAGCCGTCCACCTCGCGCAGCAGGATCTGCGTGACAAAGTCGCTGAACTCCGTAAGCGTCATGCCCGCGTAGGCGCGCGCCGCCTGAATGGCGTGCTGCATGGGCATGTCGGAGGGGAAGGAGTTGTCAAGCGCGCAGTCCCGCAACGTCCTTCCGACCTTTAGCATCTCCTCGTCCGGCTGGATGGTGGGATCCTTCAAAATGCGCCAGGCCAGCATGTAGTATTCAAGATAGGTGGGGTACAGTTCGCCCATCAGCGTTCCGTCCATATCGAATACCGCGATGCGGTCGTAGGAGGGAATGTAGTTGGGGGAGGCCGGGTCTGTCACGTCCTCCACGTAATCGATTAGCGCCTCAAGGGACGCGGCGTCCGGGTTCCAGAAGCTGAAGTATCCTTCGTCCGCGTCCTCTGCGGCGGCGGGGACGAGGCTAATACTCATCAGCGCGCAAAGAAGCAGCGCGATAAGGCGGGTAAAATGCTTGTTCATGGCACTCCTCCAAAGGGGATGATCACTGGTTTCAGTCGTTCGAGGACGAAGAGAAGCTTGCGGACGAGGCTCTGCGATCGCGCATCATGTGCTGCAGGGTGATCAGGATCGCTACCGCGACCTGCTCGTGCTGGGGCTGGTAGATGTCGATGCAGTATTTGTCGTGCAGGGAGATGAGCTTTTGCCCGATCACGGCGATGGGCTGCCCCTGCTCGTCCAGCAGGGTAAAGTTGAGGCCAAGGATATTTCCCTGCAGCTGCCAGCCCAGGCCCTCGATGTTGGTGATGTCCTTGATCAGGTGGAACAGCTCCGTGGACAGCTCAAACTGAAGGCCGTCGTGCATGCTGACAAAGTGGCGCTGGTGGAGGGAAAAGATCTTTCTTTCGATGTGCGCAACGAAGTTGCCCTCGGCGTCGGTGATGTCGGTTTTGTCCCTTAGCGAGATGGGCTTTGAGGAGACGTGGTAGACGGGCCGCTCCTGGTCGTCGGTCACGTCGATCTTGCTGTGCAGGGAAAAGATCTTGGACGTAGTGTACAGCGAATGAACGGGAGCACCGTATTCTTCCACGTTATTGACGTTTGGCTGCTCACCAGCTTCGTGAAAGCGGTGTAGGTTGGACATAAATCCCATGGCGCACGCTCCTTTTTAATATTTGAAATCAGCCCGCGATATATTCGTAGCTGCCTGCGCTCACGCAGGTGACTTCGCCGCTTCGGTCGGTAAAATACGCGTTTATGCTCACTGTGCCGTTTACAGGCTTTAAGGTAAAGCTGGCGTCTGCGCTGTAGGCGTTTTGCAGCATAAAGCCGCCGTAGACGTACTTTTGTATAAGCTCGATGCGCTGCAGGGTCAGGCCGTTCGGGATGGCGCTTGCGCGCACGTCGCATACGCCGTTTTCGTAGTGCAGGCTGAGCTGGGGCTTTGTGTCCGTGGTCAGGGTAAACACGCTGCCGGGCGTAAGGGTGTTCGGGTTTTCGGGCTGCGTGTTTGCCGCATCCGGCGTTTCATTGTTGTCCGGAAGGCTTTGATTTTCCGTTTGAGGATCGCCCTGCTCCACAGAAACGTCGCCCTGGGAGGCGATCAGCGCTTCGGCGTGGATGGACATTTCCGGCGCAAAGCTGGAAAGCCTGCCGTCGTCCGCGTAGGTGGGAGAGACGAAGCTGTAGCCCACCTCGCTGCTGTCCCAGGTGAGGTACCAGCCCCAAAGGATGTCTTCGGCATTGATGGTGCCTGAGGTCTTGCCGCCCAGCAGGCTCTTGCCGGAGGAATACGCCTGGGCGCTGCCTTCCTCAAATGACAGGCTCATTTGGGCGGTCTTTGCGTCATAGCTCCACGCGCCCTGCGCGGCGATCTGTCCCTGCGCGGGACTGAGACCCGCGGACGAGAGCAAAACGCGCCCGGTGGGGCAGAGGTAAAGCCTTACCGCGCCGCGAAGAAGGGAGCCCTCCAGGGTGCTGGTCATCGTGCACAGCATGTGCTGCCCGTTTGGAAGCGCCTCGCTCATGACCCAGTCAAGGTACGTTTCGCCCCGGCATAAGCCAAAGGAAGCGGAGGGGGCGTCAAATTCGAGGGAGGCGGAGGCGGCGGAGCCAAGGTCGATAAACTCGATGTCGCCGGCGCTTCCTTCAAGCCTAAACACGGCTTCGCCGCTTTCCACGCGGATGCCCCGGTATTCGCCCGTCGAAGCGTTTGCGTAGATCTCAAGCTTCAGCTCTGTAGAAGCGTAGGCGGTGACGCTCTGGTCGGAATACAGCGCAAGCTTCTCCTGCGCGCTCTGCTTTACCGTTACGCTGTTTACCTTGATGTAGGCGCTGCCGTCCGGGCGAGTATAGTCCGCTTCCAGCGAATAGAGCTTGTCGTATACGGAGGCGTAGCGGGTATAATTGTATTTGCACGCGGAGCAGGTGATGCTCTTTTTGCCAAGCCGCGCGTCTTGCGCCTGGGTCACGGTGCGGGCGACCGCCGCGTCGTGCTTTTCCCTCTGCGGATCGCCGCAGACGCTGCAATAGCGCACATGCTGCGCGTCGGAGTAGTACGTCCAATCGCCGTACTGGTGATCGGCCTTGGCCAGGGTCTCGTACTCGGACTGGTTGCAGATCGTGCAGATCCTGACCTGCAGCCCCTCCTGGGTGCAGGTGGGATCGGTGATCACGCTGTAGCCGGTCCAGTTGTGCTCGTGCGCTTCCTCCGAAAAGCAAAGCTGCGCGCACAATAGGACCAGGATCGCAATAAGAAAGCAAAGCCTTCGCATCAAATCACCTCCGTCAGGGTAAGAAGGCATCAGACTTTGGGCAGCGTAAACCACTGACCCGTGCGGGAGGATTCGTATATGCCCTTTACAAGCGCAAGCGCGGGGAAGGCGCTTTCGCCGTCGATCTCAAAGTGCCGGCCCTCGAGGATGTCGGTATAGACCTTGGCAATCTGGATTTTGTGGCTTGCGCCCCAATAGCTTTTTTCGCCAAGCTCCTTTGCGCTTTCGCCCTGCGCGAGCAATACGGGCGTGCCGTTTTCCACGCGGAACAGCTTTTCCGCCCACAGCTGGTAGGTGGCGTTTTCAAAGGCCATCTCAAGCAGGATCGGCGCGTCCACCGCGTAGTTGGTGCTTGCGTAAATGGTGCCCGTCGCGCCGTTTTCGTATTCAAATACCGCGTGGGCGTTGTCCTCGACCTCGATCGCGCCCTCCAACAGGTCAGTCGAGATCTTGCCCTTTACCCGTTTGATGGGGCCGCCTAAGTAGCTTAAAAGATCCAGCGTGTGGATGCTTTGGTTGATCAGCGCGCCGCCGCCCTCGGTATCCCACTTTCCGCGCCAGCCGCTGTTTGTATAGTAGGGAGCGGTGCGGTGCCAGGAGATGATCGCGCGGGCCCCCAGCAGCTTTCCGGGGTTTTCCTCGGCAATGATGCGCTTTAACTCCACCGTGGAGGCGTTATAGCGATTCTGGAAAATGATATTCAGCGTGCCCTTTGCGCTTTTGGCGGTTCGGATCATTTCAAGCGCCGCGTCCAGCTCCGAGGCCATGGGCTTTTCGCTCAAAACGTGCTTTCCGGCCTTCAGCGCCTCGATGGACATGGGGGCATGCAGATAGTGGGGCGTGAGCACGTGCACGATGTCCACGTTTTCATCCTGCAAAAGCGCGTGCCAGTCGGTATAGGCCTTAGCGCCGGTGTCTTTTGCCACGGCGCTCAGCTTTTCTTCGTTTATATCGCACACGGCGACGATGCGCGCCTTGTCAAGCTCCTTTAACGCCGCAAGGTGCACTTTGCTGATGCTGCCAAGGCCGATGATGCCCGTGTTCAAATACTGTTTCATAATGATGCCTTTCTGGAATTTGAAAATGTGTACATCGCGATGGAGGCCGCGACCGAAAGATTCAGTGAATCGATCTCCCTGCTTTGGGGGATCAGCACGCTTTGACCGACAGAGGCAAAGCTTGCGTCAAGGCCCCGCGCTTCGTTTCCGAAGATCAGGCTGTGCTGCCGGGGCGCATTTGGCGCAATGTCGTTTAGCTCCCTTGCGCCGTCCAGCATGAAGGGGTAGCAGGCGCGGTCGGGAAATTCGCTCCTGTAGGCGGCAAAGTCGTCGTATACCTTTAGCCGCAGGCGAAAGCCGGCCCCCATCGAGGCGCGGATCACGTGGGGCTCAAAGGGATCCACGCAGGGGCGGATCAGCGCAACGTCCCTGTAGCCAAAGGCCACGGCGGAGCGCAGGATCGTGCCCAGGTTTCCAAGATCGGAGATCTGGCACAGCACCGCGTGGGGAAGGGCTTTATCCAGCTCGCAGGAATATTTTTTGAACACCAGCGCCGCAAAGCAGTTGTCCTTGCCGCTTTCCCGGCGCAGGACCCGGTCGGCTGCTTCCTCGCGTATGCCAAGAAGGGCGCACTTTTCGCGCAGCTTCCCGGCGCCGCCCGCGTCCTTCAGCGCATCCTGGCTAAGCAGCAGGCGCTGCGCGGTCTCCGGGCGCGTTTCAAGCAGGCTGAGACTTGGATACAGCCCCAGCGCGTAGGAATAAGAGAGCTCCTTTGAATAAGGCTCTAAACGAGGCATGATTTCCTTTCCGCAAAGCGCGCTTTGCAGGGCGCTGCGCGCTTTCGTTGAGTTGTTAAATTTTTGCGTCAGCCGAAGACCTTGCGGAACTTATCGCAGTAGTAGCGCACGTTGTCCCATTTGGCGTCCGGCGGGATGCGGTGATCGGGGCAGGGGATGTAGCCGCCAAGATCTACAAGGGCCTTTAGGCGCTCGATCTCGCGATCCACGCTGTCAAAGTCCTGCGCAAAGACCCGCTTGTCCATGCCGCCCACGCCGTGGATGACCCTTCCGTATTTTTCGCGCCAGGGCGCGATGCTTGCGTTCCACGTGCCCACCTCGATAGGGAACATCGTGTTTACGCCGTTTTCCAGCCAGATGGGAACCAATTCGTCGATCTTTCCGTCACAGTCTACAGAGACGATGTCGATGCCGTGCTTCAGGCACTCGTCGGTGATGCGCTTATACCAGGGGCCGACGAGCTGGCTGAACTGCGCGGGGCGGATCAGCGGGCCGGTTTTAAAGCAGATGTCCTCCCAGAAATGGCAGTAATCGAATTCGCAGCCAAGCGCCAGGGCAGCTTGCGCGCACTTTAGGCACAGCCCTCCAACGGTATCGATTATCTCGACGTACAGATTCCAGTCGTCAAGCATCAGGTAGGAAAGCTCCTCGATGCCAAGCATGGAGCGGATGTTTCCGTAGAGGCTGCCAAGGTGCAGATACATGGGAAGCCCCATGGCGTGCGCCTGGTCGCAGGCGTCCTTTAAGCGCTTTGCGTCCACGCGCTCGGGACGGTAGGTGAGCTTTGGAAGGTACAATTCCTCCCAGGCCTCGCGCCCCGTCAGGGACGTACCCTCGTGCGCGGGGATCGAGATCACGCCGGGCTTCACCCGCACGATCAGCCCGTCGGACTGCCTGCGCACCTCGCTGCCGTCCGGGCGGGTCTCGAGAAGCTCGGGGGTGAAGGCGGGGCTTAGAAAGTTTGCGGTGCCCACGCCGCCGCCCCAGTTGAAGTCGAAGCCCAGCTTATCCATGATGCGACGGTCACAATCGTTCCCGTCGCCCCAGCCTGAGGCGTCTTCGGCGGGAATGTGGCCTTCAGCGGCCCACTTTTCGAGGGTCTCGCGCCAAAAACCAAAGGATACGACCGGCACGCGGTCATAGGCGGAATAATGCATTATCGCGTTTACGCGTTCACGGTTATTCATGCTTGCACCTCGCACAGAACTCACTACCTATATTTTATATCCTGCGCGAAAACTGTCAACGTAAATTTGTTAACTTTTTGCCGCGATATAATCTCCAATTTATTTAAGG
>CADBNW010000131.1 GCA_902796025.1 uncultured Eubacteriales bacterium | reverse complement strand
CGTTCCACAGGCCCACCGCGTAATACAGCGCGATGACCGCGATGATCGCCTTGCTCAGCGGCAGCGCGATGCGGAAAAAGAAGCTGATGTTGTTGCAGCCGTCGATCTTGGCCGCGTCCAAAAGCCCCGTGGGGATGGAGTTTGCGTAGAAGGTGCGGGCGATGATGACGTTTGACATGCTGACCGCGCCGGGCAGGATGAGCGCCCACATGCTGTCGGTGAGCTGCAGCTTTCTTACGATCAGGTACAGGGGCACGATGCCGCCGCTGAAGAACATGGTGAACACCAGCAGCGCCGTGATGATGCCGCGCCCGGGCAGATCCCTGCGGGAGAGGGCGTATGCGCCCATCAGGGTAAGGGCGGTGCTCAAAACCGTGCCGCATACCATGTAGATCATGGAGTTGCGGTAGCCAAGCAGCACCATTTTTTCCTGGAAGACGCGCTTGTAGCCCTGCAGCGTGAAGTCTACCGGCCAAAGTACGACCCTGCCAGAATACACGGCGTTTGGATCGGAGAAGGAGGCGCTTACCACATAGATCAGGATGTAGATGTAGCTAAGCGCAAGCAGCCCAAGCGTCGCGTACAGAAAGATATCGAAGGCCTTGTCGAACTTGGTTTTCTTTATCGCAGCCATAGACGCCTCCTACCACAGACTGGTTTCGCTCAGCCGCCGGGTGATCGCGTTCACGCTGATGATCAAAATGAAGTTGACCACCGAGTTGAACAGACCGACTGCCGTGGAGAAGCTGTAATCGCCGTCCTCAAGGCCCACCTTGTAGACGTAGGTGGAGATGATCTCGCTGCGGGTGAGGTTAAGGGGCGTCTGCATGAGGTACACCTTTTGAAAGCCCACGCTCATGATGGAGCCGCTGCGCAGAATCAGCATGATGGTGATGGTGGGCAAAATGCCCGGGATATCCACATGCCAGATGCGCTGGGCCTTGTTTGCGCCGTCGATCACCGCGGCCTCGTGCAATTCGGGGCTGATGGACGATAGCGCCGCGATGTAGATGATGGCGCTGAAGCCCATGTTCTGCCAGATATCGCTGCCCACGTACAGGCCCCGGAAATATCTGGCCTGCGAGGTTATGGGGTACGGGCCAAGGCCGAAGAGGCGAAGCAGCCGCGTGATGATGCCGTTGGAGGTGGAAAACAGGCAGAACATCAAGCTGACCACCACGACCACGGAAATGAAATGGGGCGCGTAGGAGACCGTCTGCACAAATTTTTTGAAGCGAAGGTTTGGCACCTGGTTCAGCATCAGCGCCAGCAGTATGGGCGGCAAAAAGCCAAACGCCAGCTGCAGAAAGCTCAGCATCAGGGTATTGCCAAGCGCCGTGCGCATGAGGGAGGTCGAAAACAGCCGCTCGAACTGGTAGTACCAGGGGTTTGCCCAGGGCGAATCCGCGATGCCCTTGCGGATCTTGAACACCTTAAAGGCGATCTGAAGGCCGTACAGCGGCGCATAGTGGAACACGATGAAGTAGGCCAGCATGGGAATGAGGAAGAAATACAGATCCCAGCTGTTGCTTAGCCGAAAACGCAGGGAATTGCGGTGCTTTACAGGCTGCAAACGCGTCACCTCCGTCGGATATAAATATTTATATAAAAGTCGTTCATTTTTTTGTTAATATTATTATACGGCGTTTTTGTTGTGGTGTCAAGTTTGCAGAATGTAATAGATTTGATACATTGCATCAATTAACAAAAATGTCAAAGTGCATATTTGTCTGCATTGATTTTATGCAATTTATATGTGCCGCTGCAGTGAGGTTCATAAAACGTTTTTCGCGCGGTTGACAGAAGGGGCCTTAAAACATATAATTATGCGGGTGGTAAAAATGAGTGTCAGCATAGGATGGATCGTGCATCCCTCGGACATCGATCCGCGCCTGATCGAGGCCCTGGCAAAAGCCGGGGTAAACGAACTGGGCGTGCATCCCGGAGGAGGCCGCATGGCGGGCGCGCTGATGAAGCAGACGCTTTCGTTCTGGCTGTCCGTAAGAGGGCAGGCGCTTAGAGCCCTGTGCGAAAGCCACGGGCTGAAGGTGGAATGCGACGCCCACGTGCTTTCGTACCTTTTGCCCAGGGAGGAGTTTTCGCGCCATCCCGAGTGGTTCCGCATGGACGAGGACGGAAAGCGCAACCCGGACAGCAACCTCTGCGCGTCGAGCCCCGAGGCGCTGGCTTTTTTGGAAAAGCGCGCGTATGAGCTTGGCCAAAAGCTGTACACCCCCTCCCACCGCTACCCCTGGTGGCCGGACGACGTGCGGGGCGGCGCGTGCCACTGCCCGGCGTGCCGGTCTTATACCAAGGCGGAGCAGGCGCTGCTTATCACAAACGCCATCGCCCGCGGCGTGAAAAGGGCCGATCCCATGGGGACGGTCGGGTATCTTGCCTATCAGGACACCCTGGAAACGCCCCGGCGCGTTACACCGGAAAAGGGCGTGTATCTGGAATTTGCGCCCATCGACCGGCTGTCAGACACGGCGATCGACGACGCGGGCTGCGAAGAAAACGCCCGGCAGATTTCAAATCTGCCTGCGCTGCTGGATCTTTTCGGCAGGGAAAACGCAAGGGTGCTGGAGTACTGGGTGGACAATTCCCTCTTTTCCAACTGGAGGCGGCCGCCCGTGCCCTTTCAGCTGAACAAAGAGGTCCTGCGGCGGGACGTCGCTTACTACCGCCGGGCGGGCTTTCAGAATTATACCTCGTTTGCGTGCTATCTGGGGCCGGATTACGCCGCGGCCTATGGCGAAATCCCCATCGAACAGTACGCAGACATCATAAGACAGACAGGTGAAGCATGAAGCTTTTTAAAAACGCGGACAAGCGCATCGTATCCTCCGGCCTTGCCATCGCCCTCGGGGCGGTGGTGATTTACTGCGTCATTTCCAACCTAGGCACCGTATGGGGCAGCGTGCGCGGCGTGCTGGCCGTGTTCAGCCAGGTGGTGTGGGGACTGGTGCTGGCCTACGTCATGCGCCCGTTCGCGCATCTGATCGAGCGCATCATGCCAAAGTCCATGAAGCCCCGCGCCCGCACGCGCATCGGCGCTTTTTGTTCGCTGATTTTGGTGATCATCATCATCGTCGTGATGCTTCGCACCATTTTGCCCCAGTTGATCACATCGGCCACCGACCTTGTAAACAATTTCGATCTCTACCTTGAAAGCGTAAAGGGCGTTTTGAAGGAATACGCCTCTAAGATCAGCTTTATCGACATCGACGTGGACACGCTGATCGGCAACAGCGACGAGGTGCTGCGGCGGGGCATCAAGTGGGTAAACGACAATCTGAATCTGATCGTGAACATGGCCGGGCAGTTTGCCTCCCAGTTTGCCTCGGTGCTGATGAACTTCGTCATCGCCATCACCCTTGCCGTGTACGCCCTGCTGGACCGCGCCAATCTGAAAAAGGCGCTGAAGCGGCTTGAAAAGGCCCTGATCGGCGAAGAGAAGATGGAGAAGCTCAACCGCGTCCTCTCCCACGGCGACTATCTGATGATGAACTTCCTTGGCAGCAACCTGCTGGACGCGTTCATTATCGGCCTGATCAACTTTATCTTCCTTGGCATCGTAAAGGCGCCCTATCAATTGATCTTGGCGGTGCTGCTTGGCGTTACAAACTTCATCCCGACCTTCGGCCCCATCATCGGCGGCGTGATCGGCGGACTGATCGTGCTGTTTACCAAATCCGAGCTGCTGCTTGGCTTTATCATCTTCACCGTCATTTTGCAGCAGATCGACGGAAACGTCATAAAGCCCCTGCTCTTTGGCGACTCCACCGGCCTTAGCCCCTTCTGGGTGCTGGTGGCCATCATCGTGGGCGGCGAGGTGCTGGGCCTTACCGGCATGATCATCGGCGTTCCGCTGGTGGCGCTGATAAGCTCTGTGCTAAACAGCGTCCTTTCCAAGTTGAACGGCGAGGAAGTGAACGAAAGCGCCCCCACGCCCTCCCGGCTAAGAACGCTGTTTCAGCGGCTGAAAAAGAAAAAAACAAAGCAGTCTTAAATCATATTGTAAATATATAGTTAAATATCTTCTTGCAAGCATTTTCTTGCAGGAATTTTTTGCGTCCCTGTAGAAATTAATAATGATAAAGTGTTCCTTTTATGAGGTTAACGCACAGGTGAAGGCAGAACTGGCACAGTCCGCGGGCTATTGCTTCGGCGTAAAGCGCGCGATCGAGCTTGCGGAAAAAAGCGCGCCCGCCTGTTCGCTGGGGCCGCTGATCCACAATCAGGACGCGGTGAGCGAGCTGGAAAGCAGGGGCATCCACGCGGTGGAAAGCGCTTCGGCGCTCCCCCAGGGCAGCAAAGTGGTGGTGCGCTCCCACGGGCTTGGAAAAAGCGAGCTGGAAGAGCTGAAAAAAAGCCACGAGGTGATCGACGCCACCTGCCCCTTCGTAAGCGCGATCCACGCCATGGCGCAAAACGCGGCGAGGCAAGGGCAATGCGTGATCGTCTGCGGGCAGAGGGAGCATCCCGAGGTCAGGGGCATTTTGGGCTGGGCCGGCGACAAAGCCTACGTGGTCGCAGATCCCCAGGAGGCGCGGGCGCTTCCAAGGCTGGAAAGCGCGCTTATCGTAAGCCAGACGACGCTTGGGCTTAGCGCTTTTGAAGAGATCTGTGCAGAGCTAAAGCAAAGAATCGCGTTTCCCCAGATCCGCACGACCGTATGCGACGCAACGATCCGGCGTCAGGCGGAATGCGAGGCGCTTTCGCGCCGCTGCGACGTGATGCTGGTGGTCGGAGACAAAGCCTCCGCAAACACCCGGCGTCTTGCACAGATCGCTAAAGAGCATTGTAAAAGGACTTATCTGATTTCCGGCGCAGAGGAGCTTAAAACGATCGCCCTCAGGCCGGAGGACAGCGTTGGTATTACTGCGGGTGCTTCCACGCCCCGCCGTAAATATGAGGAGGTTATAGCACACATGAGCGACATCGAAACGAAGGTCAACCCCGTTGACGAACCCATCACCCCCGAGGTGGCGACTGAAGAAGAGGACTTCGCTGCCCAGATCGAAGGCACACTGGTCCGCATCCGTCCCGGCCAGACGGTCACCGGCAAGGTGCTGCAGATCACCGAAGACGAAATCGGCGTAGATATCGGATACAAAATGGACGGCATCCTCAAGAAGTCTGACCTTTGCGACACCGATGTCAAGGTAGGCGACGAGATAGAAGTCGAGGTTGTCAAGGTAAACGACGGCGAGGGCAACGTGGTCCTGAGCCAGCGCGGCATCGCGAGCCGCAAGCTTTGGGACGAAGTCCTGGCCAAATTTGAAAATGGCGAATATGTCACCGCAGTGGGCGAGCAGGCCGTTAAAGGCGGTCTGGTATGCAGCCTGGGCGGCATCCGCACCTTTGTTCCCGCAAGCCAGCTGGACACCCACTATGTAAGCAAGATCGAGCAGTACGTGGGCAAGGAGCTCACCCTTAAGATCATCGAGGCCGACCGCGCCAAGAAGCGCATCGTCGCCTCCCGCCGCGCGGTGCTGGAGGAGGAAGCCGCCGCCCGCAAGGCCGAGATCTGGGGCAGGCTGGAGAAGGACGCCATCGTCACCGGCGTTGTGCGCCGTCTTACTGACTTTGGCGCGTTCGTTGACGTCGGCGGCGTGGACGGTCTGGTCCACATCACCAACCTCAACTGGGGCCATCCCACCCATCCCTCCGAGGCCGTGAGCGTGGGCGAAGAGATCCAGGTCAAGATCCTGAGCCTCGACCCTGAGAACGACAGGGTCTCTCTTAGCCGCAAGGCCACCATGCCCAACCCCTGGTCCGTGGCGGAGGAGAAATACCCCGTCGGCTCCGTGGTAGAGGGCAAGGTCGTCCGCATCACCTCCTTCGGCGCGTTCGTGGAGCTGGAGCCCGGCCTGGACGGTCTGGTACACATTTCCCAGTGCGCGCTGACCCGCATCGCCAAGGTGGAAGATGCCCTGAAGGTGGGCGACATCGTTCGCGTGAAGGTGCTGGACGTTGACACCGAGAAAAAGCGCATCTCCCTGAGCGTGCGCGCGGTGCTGGAAGACGAAGCTGTCGAGGGCACCGACGAGGCCATCGACGACGAGTACGCCATCGAAGAGGACGCGCCCGCCGGCGACTACAGCGACGAAGCTACCGAGACCGAAAACTGATTTCCAAAATCAAACGGCATACCTGCTCCAATGCAGGTATGCCGTTCTTTTATAACGACAGGATGAAATGAAAAGGATCGCCGCTTTTTTGCTTGTGCTTTGGCTGAGCTTTTGCGCCTACGCACAGGCTGTGCTTGCCATAAAGCCGCCGAAGAAACCGCAGCAGACCCAAGCGCCCGTTGCCCATGAGAACATCGAGGAATATGCTTTGCGCATCTTCGACGAGGGCGAGGAGCGGTTCAAAAGGGATTATACCGTAGAACCCATTACCGATGGGGAGGACGCGGCGAAGAAGGCCGAACCGTTTTTTGAAGAGATCTACGGTGAAGATTTCCGGGACAACGACGGCATGCTGTATGAGACCTACTACCGCCCAGAACGCGATCTGTGGCTCATCGTGGCCATCCCGCAGTTCAACACGCCTATGCTTCACGGAGAGTATTACTGCTTTATCGAAGGCGCTACGGGAAGGGTGCTGTTCATTTTTGCGACGAGATGAGGGATGGGCGGAAAGCAATTCCTGTGATCATTCTGTATATTGATAAACAGAAAAATAAAAGCAAATAGAAGTCAATAAATGGGATCTCTGCCGGTATTGTCTGATTGTTCTGAAGGAAAACAGTAAACGTAATTCAGTCCAGTTTCCCGACAATAACTTTCTGCACAGGAACCGGGGGTTACTATACACTGCAGATAGTCGCGATAAAGGAAAACTTCCTTACCAATTGTGGACACACTATCCGGGATGGATATCTTTTTCAGATTGTAGCACCCAAAAAAGGCATAATCATCCAACTCCGTGACGCCATCGGATAACACTGCGGATTCCAGACTGCTGCAATTCGCAAATGCCGCTTTACCTATGTAGGTCACGCTGCCGGGAATAAAAAGGGCGGAGAGCTTGTCGCAGTTCTTGAAGGCCATGTCTGCTATGGATGTTACACTGTCAGGAATGATGACGGAAATGAGATTGTCCGAATCTTCAAAAGCGCTCTGTCCTATGCAGGTCACGCTGTCCGGAATTGTGACATGCGTAAGCAGAGTATGCTGGTAGAATGCTTTGTCGCCGATCGCGTTCACGGTCAGACCGTCGAGGGTTTCCGGAATTACTATCTCATCCTCTGTTCCCCAATAATATACGATCTCGCAAGTGCCGTCATCGGACAGCGTGTATTTGTAGCGACCGCAGTTGTAAATGTGTTTTTTTTCAAGCAAACTGCTTTCTGCGTTTAGAACAGGCGTAAGAGCGTAGATAAGCAATAACAGGAAGGTGATGGACAGACATTTTTTTCGTTCGATCATACTGCTCACCTCCATTTGTGACAATCATATCCAAAAACTGCGGAAAAATCAAGAATTTTTGGATTTGAATGTTGTTTTCAGAGAAATGACCGAAGAAAAGAAACATACTTGAAAAAATCGGTTGCGGACGGCGTTCTTTTCCTGTATAATCCGGGTAAATATTTTTTTGTCGGAGGACAAGAGCATGCAGCGGATGGGCGGACACATGAGCCGCGGATTTATGACGGAGGAGGAAAAGGCCAACCGGCCGAAGGTGACGGCGGCGCTGCTGAAGCGCGTGTTTTCCTACCTCAAGCCCTATTGGAAGCAATTCATCCTGATCCTGTGCGCGATCGCGGCGTCGGCGCTGCTGGGGCTGTACCCCTCGGTGCTGACGGGCCGCATCGTGGACGCGCTGGCCGGGCGGCAGGGCATTCCCCTGCTGATAAAGCTCATCCTTCTGTCGCTTGCGGTGACGCTTGGCAGCAATCTGATCGGCGTTGGACAGAATTATCTGAACAGCTGGATCGCGCAGCACATCACCTTCGACATGCGAAACAAGATGTACGCGCATTTGCAGAAGATGAGCCAGCGCTTTTTTACAAGCAACAATCAGGGCGACATCATCACGCGCATGACCAGCGATATCTCCGGCGTGCAGTCCGTGATCACCAGCACCTTCACCCAGATCTTGTCCAATTCCATCACGCTGATCGCGGCGCTTACCCTGATGTACAGCCGCAACTGGATGCTGGCGACGCTTGGCGTACTGGTGGTGCCCCTGTTTGTGATCCCCTCGCGCAGGGCGGGCAAGACACGCTGGACGCTTACACGGGAATCCCAGGCCTGCAGCGACGAAGTAAACGGCATTTTGAACGAGACCCTCTCCGTCAGCGGCCAGATGCTGGTAAAGCTCTTTGGCAAGGAAAAGTACGAATACGAGCGCTACAGGTCCGTCAACCAGCGCATGATCCGCTTAAACATCAAAGAGAGCATGGCGGGCCGCTGGTTCTTTATGGTCATTTCCACCTTTTCGTCCATAGGGCCCATGCTTTTGTATTTGGTCGGCGGCATCCTGATGATGAACTACGACCAGGCCATCACCGTGGGCGACATCACCGTGATGGTGGCGCTGCTTGGGCGCATGTACGGGCCGGTCAATTCCCTTTTAAACATACAGGTGGAGTGGATCCGCTCCATGGCGCTGTTTACGCGCATCTTTGAATATTTCGACCTGCCGGTGGAGATCGAAAACGCGCCGGACGCGATCACGCCCGCCTCCGCGGACGGCAGCGTGGAATTTAAGCACGTGAACTTTTCCTACGAGCCCGAGCGGCAGATTTTGCACGACGTGAGCTTTGACTTAAAGGCGGGCCGCAGCATCGCGATCGTTGGGCCGTCGGGCTCCGGCAAAAGCACCATCATAAACCTGATCCCCCGCCTGTACGACTGTCAGCAGGGCCAGGTGCTCTTTGGTGGCACGGACGTAAAAAAGCTGGACCTCAGCTTTTTAAGAAGGAGCGTCGGCATCGTAAGCCAGGAAACGTACCTGTTTAACGGCACGATCCGCGAAAACCTGCTCTACGCAAAGCCGGACGCCAGCGAGGCGGAGCTGATCGCCGCCTGCAAAAAGGCCAACATCTACGACTTTGTGCAAAAGCAGGAGAAGGGCTTTGAGGCGATGGTCGGAAACCGGGGGCTGAAGCTCTCCGGCGGCGAAAAGCAGCGCCTGTCCATCGCCCGGGTGCTTTTGAAGGATCCCGCGCTTTTGATCTTTGACGAGGCCACCTCGGCGCTGGACTCCATCTCCGAAAGCCGCATCCAGGAGGCCATCGAGCCCATCATCAAGGAGCGCACCAGCATCCTGATCGCCCACCGCCTGTCTACGATCATGGCAGCGGACGAGATTTTGGTGGTAAAGGACGGTGCCATCGTGGAAAAAGGCGTGCACAGCGAGCTGGTAAAGGCCGGCGGCGTATACGCAGAGCTGTACGAGACCCAGTTCAAAAAATCGCTGGAAAAGCAGGGATAAGCAGCCCCCAAAGCCCGCGGCGAAAAAACACCCGGCTTTTGGGCCGGGCTGCAGAGATTCCGCTGTCCTCATTTTTCCGGGTGGAGCTATTGCGATGCTCCGCCCGGTGTTTTAAAGCCGGAAGCTGCTTTACCTGTTGCCTCCGGCTATGCAATAGTCCTGGCAGGTATCGTGAATGATACCTGGTATCTATAAGCTGGAAATTGTCGATTTTACAGTCCAAGAAATCGCAACGATTATATCATTGAGCCCGGTACTCAGACAAGAATAAACCCTCTGAACCCGCGCACAGAATAGTATGAATCCGCGCCGTTGTGAAAAGTGAACACGGTATCATAGCGCCGTTCACAAAACAGCGCCCCGCCTTTG
>CADBNW010000130.1 GCA_902796025.1 uncultured Eubacteriales bacterium | reverse complement strand
GCTTTTTTTTATTTCTCCACTCTTTTTATTCCATCATTAAACCCCTGCCACTAGTGTGAAACAGGGGTTTGTTGATGGCCTGAGGGGCTGTCCAACAGCCCCCTTTATTTATGCATTTTTCCTGGGCGGGACAGAAGAGGGCGCAGTGCGCTCCCTTACAGGCCTTGGGGGCTTTCGCACCCGCACCTTCTTGCCAAGCGCGATGCGCCGGGCCCTGCGCTTTTGCATGTACTGCTCGAAGCTGTCCTTTGCGCGCAGCTTCATATTGTGAAGCACCGCGAGGGTCTTTTTGTCGTTTGGAAACAAAAGCTTCAAAAGTAAAATGGCAATGGCGAAGGTGATGATCTTTTCCGGCGTGAAGGGCAGCCACAATAGCGCCATGTAGCCCGTTGCGATGTACTTTAGCCACCCGATATCAAAGGCGTTGCCCAGCACGAAGGCCACATACGACCAGCCGTTTGTGATCATCCACGCGATGCCAAAGCACAGCATGAAGCGGGGGTTTAGCAAAAACCGTCCCACCGCCTTGAGTGTTTTTACAAGGCGGGTGCCAAGGGGCGGTTTTTGCTGACTCATGCGTTCGTGACCTCGCGGCGTATTTTGGCTGTAAGCGGGCTTTGCTATCTTCGCGGCCTGCGGGTAAGGATCTCGCCGATCACGAAGCCTCGCACCAGCTCCTGCGCGTCCACGCCGGAGCGGGGCTCGGGCCTTGCAAAGGGCGAAGCGGGAACTGCCTCCATGTCGTCGTGGCAGGGATCCTCGCCCTCGTGGTATTCCTCCTCGCTGTCAAAGCCCCTTCCATCCACCACAAAGTCGGAGGCGCGCGGCGATACAGCAGGCGCTGGGCGCGGCGAAGCGGCGGCGTCTGAAGTCTCGGCGGGCGCGGCGCCCGCGCTGAAGGCGCGCTCGTAATCCACCGCCACCCTTGCGGGGCGCGGGGCGGTGCGCGGCGCAGCCTGGGCGCTTTTGTCCTGCTTTGCCTTTTTGTTCTTTTTGCTCTGCGAGCTGGTGACCAGCGCCGAGATGACCAGAACGATCAAAAACGGCAAAAATGATTCAAGCATTTGCCTGACCTGCCTTTATTTTGCGCTGGGCGCGGGCTTGGGCGTTTCGTTTGCGGGCGTTGCGGCCTTGGCGATGCCCTCGCGCATTTCGGTATCTGCGATGGTGTTCTTCATGTTGTAGTAGTCCATGACGCCAAGCTTGCCCTCGCGCAGGGCTTCAGCCATGGCCTCGGGCACCTTGGCCTCGGCCTCCACGACCTTGGCTCTCATTTCCTGGGTCGCGGCCTTCATTTCCTGCTCTCTGGCCACGGCCATGGCGCGGCGCTCCTCTGCCTTGGCCTGGGCGATGCGGCGGTCGGCCTCGGCCTGATCCATCTGCAGCTGCGCGCCGATGTTCCTGCCGACATCCACGTCCGCGATGTCGATGGAGAGGATCTCGTACGCGGTGCCCTTGTCAAGGCCCTTGTCCAGCACGGTCTGGCTGATCAGATCAGGATTCTCCAGCACGGCCTTGTGGGTGGCGGAGGAGCCGATGGTGGTAACGATGCCCTCGCCGACCCTGGCGATGATGGTCTCTTCGCCGGCGCCGCCGACCAGGCGCTCGATGTTGGTGCGCACGGTCACGCGGGCCTTGGCGCGCAGCTCGATGCCGTCCTTTGCGATGGCGGCTACCGGCGGCGTCTCGATCACCTTGGGCAATACGCTCATCTGCACGGCCTGCAGCACGTCGCGTCCCGCAAGATCGATGGCGCAGGCGGTGGTAAAGCTAAGGTCGATCGAGGCCTGTTTGGCGGAAATCAGGGCGTTTATGACCTTTTCCACGTTGCCGCCAGCTAGGAAGTGGGTCTCCAGCATGTCAGTGGTCACGTCCAGGCCCGCCTTGCAGGCCTTGATGTAGGCGTTAACGATCTTCTGGGGCGAGATGCGGCGAAAGCGCATGCCGATCAGGGAGCTGATCTTTACCCCAGCGCCGGACGCGCGGGCGTTGATCCACAGGCCCAGCGGCACGTATCGCAAGAACAAAAGAATGAATACCAGTATCAGCACGATCAGAACAATGATGACTCCGTCCATAGTTTTCCTCCATTAAAATATGATCCATTTCGTTTACAGGGCGCTTTTTACGCCTTTACAACCACGATCTTTTTGCCTTCGGTGCGCAAAACGACCACGCTTTCCCCGCTGGGGATGTATCCGCTGTCGGACAGCACCTCGCGGCGCTCGCCGTCGATCTCGACCTCGCCTACAGGGGACAGCGGCGTAAGCGTGCGCCCCTTAAGGCCCACCAGGGCGCTCAGCGCGTCCACCGGCTGCGCGCTCTGCGCGCCGTCCAGGATGATCTTCGATTTGGACAGCTTGCCCCGCGACGCGCTTCTAAGCGACAGCGCGGTCGAGCCCACCGCAAACAGAAGGCCCAGCAGCAGCGTGACCAGACCCGCCGTGACGCCGTGCGCCCGATACATCAAAAACGTTCCAAGGCCGATCATGACCGCGCCGGCCAGCCCTGGCAGTCCAAGCCCCGGAGTGATCGCTTCGATCGTCATCAGCACGACCCCAGCCAGGATGCACACGATGATCGCAACATCTCCGCTAAGCAGCTCCGCCATAAGCAGCACCTCCTTTTTCTATTTTTACATTTTAATTATACTACAAACCGCCCCGAATGTCAATTGCCCGCCAAACGCAGTGAGGGCAAAGCCGCCCGAGCGGGGAAGACACCGAAATGCAGATGGGAAAATGCCTCGATGTGTCTTGGGCCTTTGTACCATTCCGCGCCGCAGGACGGATTTTTTGCGCCTGCATTTTCCAATTGCAAGCTCATTTTTCTGTTTTCCCGTAATTTTTTTCTTCCGGAGGCGTTTGTTGCCCCTGCTTTCCCTTTGCATTCACGATTTCTTAACCGTGATATGCTATGATAAAGCCACTATCAAAAAAGAGGTATACAGCTATGAATGTACGCACACGCTTCGCGCCGAGCCCCACCGGGTATATGCATCTGGGAAACCTGCGCACGGCGCTGTATGAATATCTTTGGGCGCGCCG
>CADBNW010000129.1 GCA_902796025.1 uncultured Eubacteriales bacterium | reverse complement strand
GCGCGGGCAAGAAGTAAGAGCGAAGGAGGCAATCTGAAATATGAGCCGTTCCGTCAAGAAAGGCCCCTATATCCAGGAAGCGCTGCTTAAGCGCATCCAGGAGATGAATAAAACGGGGAAGAAGGCCGTGCTGAAGACTTGGTCCCGTTCTTCCACCATTTTCCCGGACTTCGTCGGACATACCATCGCTGTGCATGACGGCCGCAAGCATGTTCCGGTCTACGTTACCGAAGACATGGTCGGTCACAAGCTGGGCGAGTTCGCCCCCACGCGCACCTTCCGCGGTCACGCCGGCGAAAAGAGCACGAAATAAGGGAAGGAGAGAGTGAAGTATGGCAACCAATACCCGTGAAAAGGGCCGCAACCGCGCTGAAACGCGCGACAAGCGTCCGCAGGCCCACATCAAGCACGTTCGCATCTCTCCTAGCAAGGTCAAGATCGTAATCGACCTGATCCGCGGCAAGAACGTGGATGACGCTCTAGCGATCTTGCAGTACACCCCCAAGGCGGCTTCGCCTGTGGTGTACAAGCTGCTTTCTAGCGCGGTGGCTAACGCCGTGAATAACCAGGAAATGGATCGCAGCTCGCTGTACGTGGCTGAGGTGTACGCGAACCCCGGCCCCACTCTCAAGCGCTATGTAGCCCGCAGCCGTGGCTCGGCTTCCCCGATGCTGCGCCGCACCAGCCACATCAGCGTGATCTTGGACGAGAAGAAGTAAGAGAGGGAGGTTTCCGAATGGGTCAGAAAGTTAATCCGCATGGCGCGCGCGTTGGCGTGATTTTCGACTGGAGCACGCGCTGGTATGCCGATAAGAAGGATTTCGCGAACCACCTCATCGAGGATCACAAGCTGCGCGAAATGCTGAAGCAGAAGTACTACGCAACTGGCATCAGCCGCATCGATATCGAGCGTTCCGATGCTGCCCGCATGACCGTTAATGTGTTCACCGGCAAGCCCGGCATGATCATTGGCCGCGGCGGCAAGGGCATCGAGGATCTGAAGGCAGATGTCGAAAAGTTCCTTGGCCATCCCTGCAACATCAACGTCATGGAGATCAAATCTCCTGACACCGATGCTCAGCTCGTGGCCGAAAACATCGCACAGCAGCTGGAAAAGCGCATTGCTTTCCGCCGCGCGATGAAGCAGAGTATCCAGCGCGCCATGCGCCCCATGAAGGGCGGCGAGGCTGCCAAGGGTATCAAGGTGGCCGTCTCCGGCCGTCTGAACGGCGCGGACATCGCCCGCAGCGAGCAGTACCATGAAGGTTCCATCCCGCTGCAGACGCTGCGCGCTAACATCGACTATGGCTTCGCCGAAGCCAAGACGACTTATGGCCGTCTGGGTGTCAAGGTGTGGATCTACAAGGGTCAGGTCCTGCCGCAGGCGAAGAAGCCCGCACAGCGCACCGAAGGAGGCAAATAATCATGTTGATGCCCAAGAGAGTGAAACGCCGTCGCGTATTCCGCGGCCGCATGAAGGGCGCCGCCCACCGCGGCAACTTTGTCGCCTACGGTGAGTACGGCCTGGTTGCGATGGAGCCCTGCTGGGTTACCTCGCAGCAGATCGAGGCTGCCCGTATCGCCCTGACCCGCTACACCAAGCGTGGCGGTCAGGTATGGATCAAGATTTTCCCTGACAAGCCTGTTACTGCCAAGCCTGCTGAGACCCGCATGGGTTCCGGTAAAGGTTCCCCGGAGTACTGGGTCGCCGTAGTCAAGCCCGGCCGCGTCCTGTTTGAGATCAAGGGCGTTCCCGAGAGCGATGCGCGCGAGGCTCTGCGTCTGGCCAGCCACAAGCTGCCCATGCGCTGCAAGTTTGTCACCGCTGAGAGCTATGGACGGAAGGACGGTGAGTAACGAATGAAGGCAAGTGAATTCAAGGCCATGTCCGCTGAGGAACTGACCAAAAAGATCTCTGATCTGAAAGAAGAACTGTTCAACCTTCGTTTCCGTCTCGCCACCGGCCAGCTGGATAACGTAATGCAGATCAATGCAGTCAAGCGTGACATTGCTCGCGCTATGACCGAGCTGACTGCCAAGACCAAGGCCTAAGCCGAGAAAGGAGGCAATTCCATGTCTGAAGAAAGAGGCATCCGCAAGACTCGCATTGGCGTAGTCATCAGCGATAAAATGGACAAGACCGTCGTGGTCTCTATCAAGGATCGTGTCCGTCATCCGCTTTACGGCAAGATCATGAACAGGACGAGCAAGCTCAAGGCTCACGACGAAGAGAATGCCTGCGGCGTCGGCGATACTGTTCGACTGATGGAAACCCGTCCCCTGAGCCGTGAAAAGCGCTGGCGCGTGGTCGAGATCATCGAAAAGGCCAAGTAAGCGTTTGCGTCACTTCAACGCATCCGACCGCCCGTGGGCTGCGATACGCCGCACGGAGCGGAAAATATAAAGGAGGAAATCCCGTATGATTCAGCCGCAAACGCGACTTAAGGTTGCTGACAATTCCGGCGCCAAAGAGATCATGTGCATCCGCGTGCTGGGCGGTTCTTTCCGCCGCGACGGGTCGATCGGCGACGTGATCGTTGCCAGTGTCAAGACCGCCACTCCCGGCGGCACCGTCAAGAAGGGCGACGTGGTGAAGGCCGTGATCGTGCGCCAGCACCAGCCTATCCGCCGTGTGGATGGCAGCTACATCCGCTTTGATGACAACGCAGCTGTTATCATCAATGATCAGAAACTGCCCCGCGGCACCCGTATCTTTGGACCAGTAGCTCGTGAGCTGCGTGAGGACAAAGATTTCATGAAGATCGTGTCACTCGCACCCGAAGTTCTGTAAGAGGAGGATGACAAGATTATGAAACTGCATGTAAAAGCAAAGGATCAGGTCATCGTCATCGCCGGCAAGGACAAGGGTAAAAAAGGCGCGGTCGTGACCGCTTTCCCCAAGACCGGTAAGGTCATCGTCGAGGGCGTCAATCTGGTTACCAAGCACCAGAAGCCCCGCGGACAGGGAATGCCTGGCGGCATCATCCACAAGGAAGCCGCTATTGACGCCAGCAACGTGATGCTGGTGTGCCAGAAGTGCGGAAAGCCCGCCCGCTTTGGCTGGAAGGTCAACAGTGACGGCAGCAAGGTCCGCATCTGCAAAAAGTGCAACGAACAGATTGACTGATAGGAGGAAACGGTAATGGCAACCCGCATTAAAGAAAAATACCTGACCGAAGCCGTTCCTGCTCTTCAGCAGAAGTTCGGCTACAAGAACGTGATGCAGATCCCTCGCCTCGAGAAGATCGTCATCAATATGGGTCTGGGCGATTGCAAGGACAACGCGAAGGCGCTGGAAAACGCCGTTGCTGAACTGACGCAGATCGCCGGCCAGAAGCCCCAGGTCACACAGGCCAAGAAGTCTATTGCAAACTTCAAAGTCCGTGAAGGCATGAACGTCGGCGCGAAGGTCACCCTCCGCGGAGAGCGCATGGAACAGTTCATGGACAAGCTGGTCAATGTGGCACTGCCCCGCGTCCGCGACTTCCGCGGCGTGAGCACCAAGGCTTTCGATGGCCGCGGCAATTATGCCCTGGGCATTCGTGAGCAGCTGCTCTTCCCCGAAATCGAGTATGACAAGGTCGAGAAGATCCGCGGTATGGAAATGATCTTCGTGACCACCGCTCAGACCGACGAGGAAGCTCAGGAACTGCTTCGCCTGCTCGGCATGCCGTTCGAACATTAAGCGAGGAGGAGAAAACAATGGCAAAACTCAGCATGAAACTCAAGCAGCAGCGTGAGCCGAAATTCTCCACCCGCGCTTACACCCGCTGCCGTCTGTGCGGCCGTCCGCACAGCGTACTGCGCCGCTATGGCATTTGCCGCATCTGCTTCCGTGAACTGGCTTACAAGGGCCAGATTCCCGGTGTCCGCAAGGCGAGCTGGTAAGAAGGAGGTCAACATCATATGATCATGAACGATCCTATTGCCGATATGCTCACCCGTATCCGCAACGCTCAGGTCGCCCGTCACGACAACGTGACTATGCCGGCCAGCAACACCAAGAAGGCGATCGCCAAGATCCTGCTCGACGAGGGCTACATCAAGGCGTACGATGTGATCGATGACGGCCTGCAGGGCCAGCTGAAGATTACCCTGAAGTATGTCAACGGCAAGTCCACTCCTGTTATCGCAGGTCTGAAGCGCATTTCCAAGCCCGGTCTGCGCGTGTATGCGCGCTGCGAAGAGCTGCCCAAGGTTCTGGGTGGACTGGGTGTGGCCATCATCAGCACCAGCAAGGGCCTGATGACCGACCGCGCTGCCCGCAAGGAAAACCTGGGCGGCGAAGTTCTCTGCTACGTTTGGTAATACCGCACACGCTTAGGAGGTAAAAGAAATGTCTCGAATCGGTAAGCTTCCGATTACGGTTCCCGCCGGCGTGACGGTCACGGTCGACGAAAACAACTTCGTCACCGTCAAGGGCCCCAAGGGCACCCTGACGCAGCAGGTCAATCCCGTAATCACCATCAAGCAGGAGGGTAACGTGATTACCCTTACTCGCCCCAGCGATGCCAAGCCCCATAAAGCCATGCACGGTCTGTACCGCGCTCTCCTGGCGAACATGGTGCACGGTGTGACGGAGGGTTTCTCCAAGGCGCTGGAGCTCGTCGGCACTGGTTACCGCGCTTCCGTGGAAAACAACGTGCTGACCATCAACATTGGCTTCTCTCACCCCGTCGTACTGCCTGCTCCCGAGGGCATCACCTATGAGTGCCCCGCGCAGACCAAGATCGTGGTGAAGGGCGCCAACAAGCAGCAGGTAGGCAACCTTGCCGCCGATATCCGCGCGATCCGTAAACCCGAACCCTATCTGGGCAAGGGCATCAAGTACGAGAACGAGCATATCCGCCGCAAGGAAGGCAAGAGCGGTAAATAAGGAAAGGAGTGACTGCAAATGTTCAAAAAGCGTGACCGTAACGAAG
>CADBNW010000128.1 GCA_902796025.1 uncultured Eubacteriales bacterium | reverse complement strand
GTTTGGGATCATTTTGGAGATCTGATCCACCCGGCCGTAACCGATGTCCAGCACGCGCCCAACGTCCTTTATGGCGGCCTTTGCGGCCATGGTGCCGAAGGTGATGATCTGAGAGACGTGATCCTGTCCGTATTTGCGCGCGACGTAGTCGATCACCTCGGGGCGGCGCTCGTAGTCAAAATCGATGTCGAGATCTGGCATGGAGACGCGCTCCGGGTTCAAAAAGCGCTCAAACAGCAATTGGTATTTCAGGGGATCCAGCGCGGTGATGTCCAGACAGTACGCCACGATGGAGCCCGCGCCGCTGCCGCGCCCCGGTCCCACCAATATGCCGTTTGCCCGCGCGTAGTTGATGTAATCCCACACGATCAGAAAATAGTCTACGTACCCCATTTTCTCGATCACGCCCAGCTCGTATTCAAGCCGATCCAGAGCGTCCTTGCGTCCGGGAGCGTATTTGCGCTTTAAGCCCTCCTCGCACAGGCGGCGCAGCATGCCCCTTGCGGTCTCGCCCTCCGGCAGGGGATAATGGGGCAGGTGCTTGGTTTCAAAGTCGAAGCTCACCTGGCAGCGCTTTGCGATCTCCTCCGTGCGCTCCACGGCTTCCGGAAACGCCGGAAACAGGCGGCGCATTTCCTCCTCGCTTTTTACGTAGAGCTGGTCGGTGTGCTGGCGCATGCGGTCCTCGTCGCTGAGCTTCTTGCCCGTCTGGATGCACATCAGCACGTCCTGCGCCTGCGCGTCGTCCTGCGTAAGGTAATGGCAGTCGTTTGTGACCACAAGCGGGATGCCCGTTTCCTTCGACAGGGCGATAAGGCCGCTAATCACCTGCTTGTCCTCCGGCAGCTGGTGATCCTGCATCTCCAAAAAGAAATTGCCCTCACCGTAGATCTCAAGATACGTCTGCGCGTACTTCTTGGCCTTTTGATAGGCGCCCGCCAAAATGGCCTTGGCGATGTCGCCGCTTAAGCAGGCCGACAGACAGATCAGCCCCTCGCTGTAGCGCTTCAGGCACGCGTAGTCCACCCGGGGCTTATAGTAGAAGCCGCGGGTAAAGCCCTCGCTTACAAGCTTTACAAGATTGTGATAGCCCGTCTGGTTTTCGCAAAGCAGTATCAGGTGGCTCATGTCGCGCCCGGTGCCGCTTTTGTCGTCCATATTTTCGCACACATAGACCTCGCAGCCGATCACCGGATGGATGCCGCGAGCCAGCGCCTCGCTGTAAAAATCCACTACGCCGTACATCGCGCCGTGATCCGTGATGGCGCAGGCGTCCATGCCCAGGCTCTTCACCCGGTCCAGCAGATCGCCGATGCGGTTTGCTCCGTCCAGCAGGCTGTATTCGCTATGGGTGTGCAAATGTGCAAACATGCTGTTCCCCTTGTCCTTTTTCTGCGTATGCGCGGCCTTACTCCATGCTTTGGGGCTTTATGTCCCTGCCCCGAACGCCGCTTGGGCGCTTGAGCACGATGCCGATCTTGCGCTCGATCTGGGCGGACACGTCGATGTTCAAACAGCGCATCAGCTGCAGACCGTACATCATGACGTCCGCAAATTCCTCAGCGATCTCCGAAACGCGCCCGGGGTCGCGGCCGCAAAGCAGCGCCTGCACGTCCTTTTCCTCCAGCCACTGAAATTTTTCCAGCAGCTCGCTCATTTCGACGGTCATCGCCATCGCCACGTGCTGGGGATTTTGCACCCCGTCCCCGTCGCCCCAGCCCTTGGCAAGGCACAGATCGTGCACCGCTTCCTTCAAATCGAAAATCGTGGTTTGTGTATCCGTCATGCGCCCTCCAAAGCCCTTGCTCTTTTATCACCAGGGCAAGTATACCCGCAACGCCCGTCAAAGTCAAGAAGCCAAAAACCAACAGGGGGCTATTGCAAAGTGCAAAAGCCCCACGGTGGTTTGGAGGGGCCGCAGCCCCTCCAACTTTCAATCCGCAGGGGTGGCTTTGCCACCCCGAGGACAGCGATTTTTGTGCAGGGAGCGCAGCGAAGCGGAGACGACCGGAACAAATAATCGCCACATTGCAGTTTTTGCGCCCGGAAATCTCCGTAGAGATTTCAGCAAAAACTGTTATCCTCTTGCCAATCCGCCAGCAGATTTTCGTTTTGACTAAACAGACAATCCGGTCAACCCAACCAACCGCTCAAAATGAATCTTTGATTCATTTTGAGCGATCCCGTCAGATGACGTACTGCGCCACGAAGGGCGGCAGCTGCTCGATGTCGCAGCTTACGTTCAGTATGAAGGAGCACTTGCTGTGCTGGCTAAGCGTGTCCAGCGCCGCAAAGAACTTCTCGGTCTCCTCGAGGGGGGTGGACTTGATCAGCTTCAAAAAAGCGTCCACGCAGATCAGGGAGATGTCGAAATTGACGGACAGCATGCCGCTCAAAAAGCCAAGAAATACCTCGGCCGTAGCGCCGCGCACGCCCTCGTATTCGCCCGCGTCCACAAAGCGCACCTCGTGGCGAAGGTCGTACATGTAGCGCTTGTCGTCGTCGATGAAGACCACCAGTCCGTGCTCCTGCTTTAGAGCCTCGTTGGTGATGTCGATCAGCCTCTTGGTCTTTCCGCTGCCCTTGTTGCCCGCGATGACCTGAATCATATGAAATCACTCCAATCTCGTTCATTGGCCTGTAATGCCATTATAACCGCTTCCGGCAAAAAAAGCAAGCAAGCCTTGCGTGAAATCCGGCGCGAAAACGGCCTTTTGCCGCGCGCTCCGCGTTTCGACCCAAAAAATAACGCGGCGGCGCGCGCTTTTGGCTTTTTCTTTTGGGTGCGTTGTGCTATACTCAAAATAGCTGTTAGCTGCTTGCCCTGCATTTAGACCGGGCAAACAAAACTTTACGATCATTTCCCTGCGGACGGCGTTCCGGCGGGGTGGGTATAGATTTCCTTTGGTTGCTTCAGCGCTTTGGGAAAAGGAGGATGGAATGTCTAAAAAAACACATATGCACAGCGCTCCCGAGGGAGTGCTTCGAATCATACCCCTTGGGGGACTGGGCGAGATCGGCAAAAACATGACCGTCATCGAATACGGTCAGGACATCATCGTCGTGGACATGGGTTCCATGTTTCCGCACGACGACATGCCGGGCGTGGATCTGGTGATCCCGGATGTCGCCTATCTTCAGGAAAACGCAAGCCGCGTGCGCGGCTACTTTGTCACCCACGGGCACGAGGATCACATCGGCGCTGCGCCGTATGTGCTTGGGGCCGCGCCCGCGCCGGTCTATGCCACGCGCCTTACCAGCGCGCTGATCGGCCTAAAGCTAAAAGAGCACCACATGATCAAGCAGACGGAGCTGGTCGAGGTGGAGCCCGGCGACACCATCGTCACGGGCTGCTTTGGCGTGGAATTCATAAATGTTTCCCACTCCATCCCCGGCTCCTGCGCGCTTGCGATCCACACTCCGGTGGGCGTGGTGGTGCACACGGGCGATTTCAAAATAGACTATACCCCGGTCGCGGGGCAGACCACGGATTTTCAGCGCCTGGCGGCGCTTGGGGCAAGCGGCGTAAAGCTTTTGATGGCGGATTCCACAAACGTGGAGCGCCCGGGCTATACCATGAGCGAGCGCACGGTGGGGGAGACCTTCGAGCAGCTGTTCAGCAAGGCCAAAGACCGCATCATCATTGCGATGTTTGCAAGCAATGTCCACCGCATCCAGATGGTGGCGGACGCGGCCATCAAGCACGGGCGGCATCTGTGCCTTGTGGGGCGCAGCATGGTAAGCGTGGTAAAGCTCAGCATGCAGCTTGGCTACATCAACATCCCAGATGGCCTTTTGGTAGAGGTGGACGAGCTTGACCGCTTCCGCGACGATCAGCTGGTGGTGTTGACCACCGGCAGCCAGGGCGAGCCCATGAGCGGCTTAAGCCGCATGGCGTTTCAGGAACATAAGCGCCTGGAGGTGCGTCCAAGCGACATGGTCATCATCTCCGCAACGCCCATCCCCGGCAACGAGCAAAGCGTCTCCCGCGTGATAAACCGCCTGGTCAGCCAGGGGGCCGAGGTGATCTACGAGGCGCTTGCCGAGGTGCACGTAAGCGGCCACGCCCGGCAGGAGGAACTAAAGCTGATGCACTCCCTGACGCGCCCGGAGTTTTTCGTGCCCGTACACGGGGAGACCCGGCACCTGTATCGCCACGCGCGCCTGGCAAGGGATCTTGGCATGGCGCCCGATCACGTGCTGATCCCGCAGACCGGCGGGGTGATCGAACTAAGCGCCCACGAGATCAGGCGCGCCGGCACGGTGCAAAGCGGCGATCTGCTGGTTGACGGCCTGGGCGTCGGCGACATCGGCGAAAGCGTGCTCAGGGACAGAAAGCACCTGTCCGAGGACGGCATGCTGATCGTGGTGCTGAACTTTGACCGGGACACCGGCGAACTGATCAACGGCCCCGACATCATCAGCCGCGGCCTCGTGCACGCCAAGGACAACGAGCAGCTGATGGAGGGCGCAAAGGACGCCGTGCGCAAGCTTCTGCGCCAGCGCTCCACCGAGTTTTTGTCCACCTCCGCCTTAAAGGAGGCCATCCGCGACACGCTCAAGCGCTACTTGAACGATACCATCCGCCGCGACCCCATGATCCTAACGATCATCGCATGACAGGAGCAAGCATGGCAAACGTATACGACACCGCGCACCTCTTGGCGCGCCAGTTAAAGGAAACCGAGGAATACACCGAGTACAAACGCCTGAAGGACCTGGTGTACGAGGACAGCACCAACAAAACGCTTTTGGACGAGCTCAAGCGCCTGCAGTTCAAAATGCAGGCCCGCGCGGCCTCCGGCGAAAAGCAGGACGACGAGGACATGCAAAAGCTCATGCGCGTGACTTCGCTTTTGCAGCTCAACAACGATTGCAGCCAGTACATGCTGGCCCAGTTCCGCTTTCAAAAGCTGATCGCGGACATCTACAAGATCCTGGGCGACGTTGCGGACATCGACATCGACGCCCTGACGCAGGCGTAAAATGGCAAAGACCACGACGGGCGCGCCCGCGCGCTACAGCAGGGAGCGCTATAACCGGCTCTTCCGCCCCCGCCGCTACACGCGCCAAAGTGTGCATCAGGACAGGGAGTACGGCTTTTTCTGGTACGACTGGCTGTGGCAGCTGCTGCGCCCCGTGCTGTGCGCGGCCTGCGCGCTTTTGGTCGTGATCGGGCTTCTCACAAGCGGCTGGGACAAGCTCTACGGTTCCCTGATCGCCCCCCAGAACGCCAAGGACGTTACGACCTACGCCTTCACCGTGGAGAGCGGATCGTCCGTCAGCGCCATCGGCCGAAAGCTGGAGGAGCAGGGCTTTATCAAAAGCGCCTCCATGTTCCGCTACTGGGTGCAGTTCAAGGGCCTTACCAATAAGCTTCAAAGCGGCGTGTACGATCTGAGCTACTCGATGGACCTGTTTGACGTGACCGAGGTATTGTCAAGCGGCAAGGGCACGAACGAGCGCACCATCCGCATCATCCCCGGCTGGAACGTGGTGGACATCGCGGACTATCTGGTCAGCGTCGGCGCGATCACGAACCGCGAGGCGTTCCTTCGGGAGTGCACGAAGATCGACAGCTACAAGGGCTATTCCCTGGCGCTTTTGAACGCCGAAGCCAGCAAGGGCGCGTCACAAAGGACCTACGCGCTTGAAGGATACCTTGCCCCGGATACCTACCGCATCTATCTGACCGCGGACGCCGCCTCCATCGTAAGAACGCTGGTAAGGCAGATGGACAGCGTCTACACCTCCCTTTTCAACCGCGAGGCGACCTACGACGAAAACGGCAACAAGCTGTCCGATCCCGAGCCAAACGGCGCAAAGGGCGTGACCCTTACCGACGACGAGGTGTTCATCCTGGCGTCCGTCATCGAAAAGGAGGCCTCCTCCTTCCAGGACATGAAGCGCGTGAGCGCGGTATTCTATAACCGCCTGGCCGCGGGCATGAAACTGCAAAGCGATCCCACGGTAAAATACCTGAGCGGTATAAACCGCCTGTCGCTCACCAGTCAGGACCTTGCCCGGCGCAGCGCCTACAACACCTATCTCATCGACGGCCTGCCTCCGGGACCCATCTGCTCGCCCAGCCGCAGCGCGCTGGTCGCGGCGCTGGAGCCGGATGAGGACTACCTCGAAAACGACTACCTCTTCTTCTGCGCGGCGGAGCCGGAAAGCGGCGCGCTGGTCTTTGCCCAGACTGCCCAGCAGCATCAGCAAAACGTCGAGCGCTACCGCCCCCTGTGGGAGGCCTACGACCGGGAGCAGGCGGCGCGCAGAAGACAGGCGGAGTAAAACCACATCATTCCTTAGGTGAAACCCAAAGCAATATTATAATTTGGAGGAATCAATCATGGCCAACCAGTACGCGGGAACCCAGACCGAGAAGAACCTCCTGGCCGCCTTCGCGGGCGAGTCCCAGGCGCGCAACAAGTACACCTATTTTGCCTCCAAGGCCAAAAAAGAGGGCTTTGAGCAGATCGCGGACATCTTTCTGAAGACCGCGGAGAACGAGAAGGAGCACGCCAAGCTCTGGTTCAAGGAGCTAAACGGCATCGGCTCCACCGCCGAAAACTTGGCCGCCGCAGCGGACGGCGAGAACTTCGAGTGGACGGACATGTACGAGGAGTTCGCCGTCACCGCGGAAAAAGAGGGCTTTAATGAGCTGGCCAAGCGCTTCCGCCTCGTGGCCGCCATCGAAAAGCATCACGAGGAGCGCTATCGCGCGCTTTTGCAAAACCTCGAAACTGCGCAGGTCTTTGCAAAGAGCAGCGTAAAGGTTTGGGAGTGCCGCAACTGCGGCCACATCGTGGTGGGCGAAAAGGCCCCCGAGGTGTGCCCCACCTGCGCCCATCCCCAGAGCTATTTTGAAATCAGCGCGGAAAACTACTGATTCGGGGCTGCTGAACAGCCCCTCGCTCAAAATGAATCTTTGATTCATTTTGAGCGGTTGGTTATGTTGGACAAATAGTCTGTTTGCTCAAAACGACCATCCGCAGGCGGACGTGCAACAGGAAAACAGTTTTTGCTGAAATCTCTGTGGAGATTTCCGGGCACAAAAACTGCATAGAAACGATTCTTGCTTTCGCAGGGCAAGCTCTGCTTCACAAAAATCGCGTCCTCGGGGTAGCGAAGCCACCCCTGCGGATTGAAGTTGGAGGGGTTTCGACCCCTCCAAGCTACCCCGGGGCTTTTGCACTTGTGCAACGGCCCCTTTTTAGGAGAGTAGAAATGCCGGACAGAGAACTTCTTCTGCGCAGTATCCGCCTGATCATCGGCGGCATCACCGCAAAGGACAATCCCCGGGCGTTCACCAGCCGGGGCGGCGGGCACTTTATGGCGGCCTGGGACTGGTTTCAGGGCGTCGCGCTGTTTGGACTGTACAGCTATTACAAGGACAGCGGGGACGCAAATGCCCTTGCGTATCTTACCGATTGGTTCGACCAGCACATCGCAAGTGGCCCGCCAGAGAAAAACATCAACAGCATGTGTCCGCTGCTGACGCTTTCGTATCTTGCCGAAGCGCTTAAGCGCCCGGATTACCTTGCCCTGTGCCGCGAATGGGCCGACTACGCCATGAACCGGCTGCCGCGCACGGAGGAGGGCGGCTTTCAGCACGTCACGATCGATTCGGACAACTATATGCAGCTATGGGACGACACGCTGTACATGACGGTGCTGTTTTTGGCGCGCATGGGCGCGCTGCTTGGGCGGGACGACTACGTGCAGGAAAGCGTGCGCCAGTTCCTTGTGCACATCAAGTACCTAAGCGACCCTGCCACGGGGCTTTTGTTCCACGGCTACAATTTTGACGGCAGACACCACTTCGCAAGGGCGCTGTGGGGGCGCGGAAACGCCTGGTTCACGGCGGGGCTTGTGGACTATCTGGACATCTGCCAGATCCCGGAGGGGGTCAAGGCGTTTCTGCTCGGCACCCTGGAGACCCAGGCCAAAGCCTTAATGCGCTATCAGGACGAAAGCGGCATGTGGCACACGCTGATCGACGACCCCTCCAGCTATCTGGAATCCTCCGCCACGGCGGGCTTTTCCTATGGGCTCATGAAGGCCGCGCGGCTTGGCTACCTCCCAAAGGAGTGCGGCGAAGCCGGAAAACGCGGGCTTTCGGCGATCCTTGAGCGCATCGACGGTGAGGGCCTGCTGCTTGGCGTTTCCGCTGGCACCTGCGTAAGCGACAGCCTGGACTACTACCGGGGCATCCGCCAAAATGCCCAGCCCTACGGCCAGAGCATGGCGCTGCTGTTGCTGGACGAGGCCCTGAAATGGTGCAAATAAAAAGGGAAAGGAAATTGGCATGAGCGTATTTGACGAATATGCCCGTCCGGAGGACGCGGGTGTTTCCTCCGAGGGCTTACGGCGCTTTCTTGAAAAGGCCCGGCAGCAGCGCGATACCGTGCAGTATCACGGCCTTATCCTGCTTCGCCACGGCAAGGTGGTAACGCGCATGAGCTGGGCGCCCTACGACACCCTGACCCCGCACACCCTGTACTCCTTGAGCAAATCCTTTTGCTCCGCGGCGGCGGGCTTTGCGGTAAGCGAAGGCCTGATCGACTGGGAGACCCCGATCACCCAGGTGCTGCCAGAGGAGATCCCCGAGGGGCGGGAGGAGGAGCTTAGGCAGATCACCCTAAAAAGCCTTTTGTGCATGGGCTCGGGGCTGGATCCCGAATCGGACTCCCATCCCGATAACGATGAAGTGACCTTAGCGCGCTACGTGCTGAGCCACAGGCTTTTGTATAAGCCCATGACGCACTTTCACTATAACACCATGGGCACGTACCTGGTAAGCTGCATGCTGCAGAAGGTCACGGGGCAGACCGTTCGGGATTACCTCGTGCCCCGGCTCTTTGAAAAGCTAGGGATCGACCGTCCCCAGTGGGATACCTCTCCCCAGGGCGTGAGCCTCGGCGGCTACGGCCTTCACCTGTCCACAGAGAGCATCGCGCGCTTTGGCCAGTGCCTGCTTGAGCGCGGCCTTTGGCGCGGGCAGCGCGTGCTGCCGGAGGGCTGGGTGGAACTGGCGACCAGCGAGCACATCGCAAACTATCCCGGCGCCCGGCAGGACGGCAACGAATGGGGACAGGGCTACGGCTTCCAGTTCTGGCGCTGCATGGACGGACGCTACCGGGGCGACGGCATGTACGGCCAATTGTGCGTGGTGGACGAAAAGCTGGACGCGGTGCTCGCGGTCACCTGTGCCACAAACGATATGGGGCTCGAAATGCGCCTGATCCGCGAAAACATCTTTGCGGCCTTTGACAAAGCCCCATCCGCGCCGGAGCAGACGGCGCTCCTCAAACAGGAGATCGCGGGCCTTTGCTATACGGCCGCGCCGGACGACGGCTCGGAACTGGACGCCGCGCTCCTCGGCAGGACGTTTTACGCGCAAAACGGGGATCTCGCCATCCGCTTTGAAAAAGGCGAAGGCGGATCGCTCGCACTGCACATAAGCCGCGCAGGGGAGCAATGTGCGCTTTCCCTAAAGCGCGGCGCGCCCTCCGTAGTGGACATCCCCTGGCGACCGAACAAGCGCTTTACGGGCTTTTGGACCGCGCAAAACGGCATGCCCGCGCTGTCCCTGCGCTCCTCCGCCGACCCTGACACGCTGGAGGGCACCTTCCGCCTGGAAGGGAAGGAACTTCGCTTTGACGGCTTTTGCACGGGCTTTCCCTTTGGAAACAAAGTCTTCTGCGAAAAATAAAAGCGCCGCTTTGCTTCTGCCTGGTCTGAAAATCGCTCTCGCGGCAAAGGAAATTGGAGGGGATCGTCCCCTCCAATTTTATAATCCAGACTTTGCCTCAGTCGTCGATCTTGATGTCGTTATAGAAGCTCGTGCCGTCCAGCTCGTTTTCGATGCCCAGCATATCCAGGGTGGTCTTGGCGGCGTCTGCAAAGCTCGTGCGCACGCCAAGGTCGATGCCCTCCTCGATGCCCAGGCCCCACACCAGCAGGGGCACCTGCTCGCGGGTGTGATCCGTACCCTTGTAGGTGGGATCGCAGCCGTGGTCGGCGGTGATCATCATCACGCCGTCGTCGCCCAGCGCCTGCATCAGGTCCGGGATGTAGCTGTCGAAGCACTCAAGGCACTCGGCAAAGCCGTCCACGTCGCGCCTGTGGCCGTACTGCGCGTCGGTATCCACCAGGTTCACAAAGCAAAGTCCCTTCCAGTTGGGCTTTTTGATGGCCTTCAGGGTGGACAGGATGCACGCGTCGTTGCCGGCGGCGTGGTCGGACCAGGTGATGCCCTTGTGGTTGAAGATGTCCTCTATTTTGCCCACGCCCATCACGTCCATATGGGCGCGCTTGATGTAGTCCAGCATCGTGTCGCCCGGCGGATCCAGCGAGAAGTCGCGGCGGTTGCCGGTGCGGGTGTAGGCGCCGCTTGAACCCACGAAGGGGCGGGCGATCACGCGCCCGACGGCGTGCTTGCCCTTCAAAATGCGGCGGGCGATGCGGCAGATGTAGTACAATTCGGACGGCGGGATCACGTCCTCGTGCGCCGCGATCTGAAACACGCTGTCGGCGGAGGTGTAGACGATGAGCTTGCCCGTTACGTAGTGCTCGTCGCCCAGCTCCTGGATGATCTCGGTGCCGCTTGCGGGCTTGTTGCCGATCACCTGCATGCCGGTTTCGCGCTCAAACTCCTCGATGACCTCGGGCGGGAAGCCGTTGGGGTAGGTGGGGAAGGGCTCCTTCAGCGTAAGTCCCGCCAGCTCCCAGTGGCCGGAGGTGGTGTCCTTGCCCACGGCCTTTTCGCTCATGCGGCCATAGCAGCCCACGGGGATGTCCGCGTTTTTAAGACCCAGGATATTGGCAAGACCCAGCTCCATAAGGTTGGGAATGTCCGGATTCTTTTTCTCCACCACGTGCAGCAGGGTGTTTGCGCCCTCGTCGCCGTACATCGCGGCGTCCGGCGCATTGCCGCAACCGCAGGCGTCCAATACTATATGAAGCACGCGTTTGATTTTATGCATATATTTACCCCCTTGGTGGCAAATTGGTTTCGGTTCATAATATTCTACAGGAATGTCCGTATTCCTGCAACAGTATCAGCTTTTATTGTTTGCTAAGTGTATGTTTAGACTTATAGAAGCGCGCATCGGCTCCGGGGCGGAAGGAAAGGGAGGATGAAACAAAAACTTAACGTGCGCGCCCGCGCATCCGCACCCTTTCTTTAGGTTCGCTTTAGCTTTGGGCTTTACAATGCCCCTGTAAACCGAAAGGGAATACGCAAGGAAGTGATACGATATGAAACAACAAAAGGAACGCACGGTTTTGAAAAATCTGGCACTCGATATCAGCCTTACGGTCCTGGCGCTGATGGTGTTTGCGCTGTTCCACCACGTGCTGCCAAGGGCCGGACAGAGCCAGGGCATCGTGATCGAAAACCCCTATGCAACGGGTACGAGCCTGTCGGCCCAGGCGGAGGAAAAAAGCGATGCGGCGGAAGCATCTGACAGCACCGTGACCGCCAAAACGATCCAGCAGACGCCCTCCTCCAGCCGCACCACGACGCTCTTTTCCGGCGCGCAGACGCAAAGCAGCTCCTCCAGCAGGAAAGGCGGCAAAAGCAGCGGCAAAAACAGCGGCCGAAGCAGCGGCCAAAGCTCCAAGGGCGGAAGCGGCCTGGACGAGGGCGAAACCGCGGGAACCACAACCCAAAGCAGCGCCCCGATCAGCGAGAAGTTTGCCGAAAAGTACAGCGACACGCCCGTCATAACGTCTGACAGCTTCGTGACAAACGGCGTATCCGTAAGCGTAAGCGAGCATCAGACCCAGGACGGCAGCGTGACCTACTACGTCGCGGACATCTATCTTAAGGACGTGACCTCCCTTCGCAGCGCCCTTGCGCAGGACACCTACGGAAGCGGCTACCGGGACAGCATCGAAAACATGGCGCTTCTCAATCAGGCGCTGCTTGCGGTAAACGGCGACTACTACGGCAACACCACCGAGGGCGTGGTCATCCGAAACGGCGTGATCTACCGCGCAAACGCCACCGAAAACGACGTGTGCGTTTTGTACTACGACGGCAGCATGCGGGTCATGAAGGGCAGCGATTTCAGCGTGGACGAGGCGATCGCAGACGGCGCGTGGCAGGCCTGGACCTTCGGCCCGGCGCTGCTTGACGGCGAGGGCAAGGCCATCACCAGCTACTCCAGCAGCGGCTTTATCGCAAGCGCCAACCCCCGCACGGCCATCGGCTACTACGAGCCTGGACATTACTGCATCGTGGTGGTGGACGGGCGCGGCGAGAGCGCGGGCATGAGCCTTGCGCAGCTGAGCCGGCTTTTTGAGGAAATGGGCTGCAGCGCGGCCTACAATCTGGACGGCGGCAAATCCTCCGTGATGGTCTGGCAGGGCGAAACCTACAACCAGCCCTCCGGCGGGGGACGCGAGTCCAGCGACGCGATCTTGATTACGGAGGCAAATTATGGTATATAGAATAAAGCGGCTGACCAGCCACACCACGGTGATCCTGTCGCTGATGTTTGCGGTGTTCCTGGTGCTGGACCTTTTTAACCCCATGATGAATTTTGTGGACAACGGTATTTCCCGCGCGCTGCTGGCGCTTTTGTGCATAAGCGGCGTGAGTCTCAGCCTCAGTGTTTGGAAAAGCGGAAGGAGAAAAGTAAAATGAAAAACAGCAAGATCTGGGCGCTGCTTCTGGCGCTGATCCTCCTGGCGGGCGCTGTGCCCGTTTCGGGCCTTGCAGAGGGAAAGGACATTAGCTCCCTCTACAAGGATAGGGACGTAAACGCGGACTATGACAGCAAGGACGTGACCGCGATCGACCTAAGCGCGCTTACGGAGGATCTGGTCATCACGAAAAAGGGCGACTATTTGCTAAGCGGCAGCTTAAGCGGTCAGGTGCGCGTCGAGGCGGGCGAGGAGGACAAGGTCCGCCTGATCTTAAACGGCGTCACCATCACCGCGCAAAATGGCCCGGCCATTTACGAAAAGCTCTCCGACAAGCTGATCGTGACCCTTGCCGAGGGCAGCGTAAACAGCCTTACGGCGGGCGCGCCCATCACGGACGAGGACGACACCATCGGCGCGGCGCTGTACTGCGAGGATGATCTGAGCATCAACGGAAGCGGCAGCCTCACGGCGGTAAGCGCCCAAAAACACGGCATCCAAAGCAAGGCCGATCTGATCGTCGCGGGTGGCAGTATTTCGGTGCAGGCGGAGGGGGACGGCATCAGGGGCAGGAACTCCGTGCTGATCCTGGACGGCGCTATCGAGATCAGCGCCCAGGGGGACGGCATCGCCACCACCCGGGAGGACAAGGACGGCAAGGGCTGGCTGCTGATCGCGGGCGGCAGCATCTCGATCACCACCGGCAGCGGCGCTGGGGAGGTGCGCGCCTCGGCAAACAGTCAGATGGGGCGCGGCGGCTGGGGCGGCTGGAACCAGCAGAGCCGAAATGAGACGCAAAGCGACGTTTCCCAAAAAGGCATAAAGGCCGCGGCGTCCCTTGAGATCCAGGGCGGCAGCTTTACCATGAACTGCGCAGACGACGCGCTGCACGGAGTAAACGTCACCGTAAGCGGCGGAGATCTTGCCATCAAAACCGGCGATGACGCGCTGCACGCGGACGAAAAAGCGCTCATCAGCGGCGGCAGCATCGATATCAGCCAGTGCTACGAGGGCATCGAGGGCACAGACGTAGTCATAAGCGGCGGCAGTATCAGCGTGATCGCCTCAGACGACGCCGTAAACGCGGCGGGCGGCGGCGACCAAAGCGGCATGATGGGCGCCTGGGGCATGCGCGGCGGCATGAGCCAGAGCAGCGGCAGCCTCACCATCACGGGCGGCAGCCTTATGCTGAACGCCTCCGGCGACGGGCTGGATTCAAACGGCGACATCGCGATCAGCGGCGGAGTCATCGGCCTGTGGGCTATGACCAACGGCGGCGAAGGCACCATCGACTTTAACGGCGCGGGCTCCTTTACCGGCGGCACGCTGCTCGTGGCCACCACCCAGGGCCGCATGATGGACAGCGGCGCGCTATCCGGCCAGAGCATCATGAGCGTGAGCCTGAACAAAAACTATGCTGCCGGAACGAAGCTTAGCCTTCTGGACGCAGACGGTCAGCTGCTGGCGGCGTTTACGCCCCAGGGCAGCTTCAACACACTTCTCATTTCCAGCGACAAGCTGAGCGATGGCGACGCGTTTACGATCAAAGGCGGCGGCGAAACGCTCTACAGTGGCACCATGACCAACAACTATGCAAGCAGCGGAAATGGCATGGCCGGTCAGTTCGGCGGACGCGGCGGCCAGGGCTTCCCGGGCGGCCAGCAGGGCCCTTGGGGCGGAAATCCCGGCGGCCAGAAGGGCGGAAGGGGCAGATAAGTCCCATTACCAAACCGGCGCGGCGGGCAGCGATGTCCGCCGCGCTGCTTATCTGCTCCGGAGGATCGGATGTCTCTTGTGCACTGTTTCTCTTGCAGAGCTATTGCGCTTACAGACGGAAAAGGGTATAATTTCCATGCAAACATGTGAAAGCGAGGATTGTTTCTATGGCCATATCGAAAGAGCTGCTTGAAAAATACGCTGCCCTCATCGTGCGCACGGGCGCAAACGTGCAAAAGGGTCAGGTGGTACAACTGACCGTATCCGTGGAGCAGCACGAATTTGCGGCCCTCGTCATAAAGGAATGCTACGAGGCGGGCGCGAAGAAGGTGAACGTGGAGTGGCAAAGCGATCAGCAAAGCCGTCTCAATTACCTCTACGCCAACGAGGATACCCTTGCCACCGTTTTGCCCTGGGAGGAGGAAAAGCTAAAGCAGATGACGCGCGACCTGCCCTGCCGCATCTTTATCGCCTCGGACGACCCGGACGCCTTAAGCGGCGTTGATCCCCACAAGATCACCTCTGTCGGGCGCAGGCGCTCTGCGATCATAAAGCCCTACCGCAACCAGATCGAGGGAAAGCACCAGTGGGTGATCGCCGCCTATCCCTCGGTGAAGTGGGCCAAAAAGTGCTTCCCGGAGCTGGACGATCAGGCGGCGATCGACAAATTGTGGCAGGCGATTTTGAAGACCGTGCGCGTAAGCGAGGACGGCGACCCGGTAAAGGCCTGGGAAAAGCACACCGAGCTCATCGAAAGCAAGGCCAAATGGCTGAACGAGCAGGGCTTTTGCAGCCTGCGCTATCATAGCAAAAACGGCACCGACTTCAGCGTCGATCTGATCCCGGAGGCCAAATGGGAGGGCGCGGGCGCGGTCAACAGCCAAAATGGCGCGTTCTACATCCCCAATATGCCTACGGAGGAGATCTTCACCTCTCCCGTCGCGGGAAAGTGCGAGGGCACGCTGGTTGCGGTAAAGCCCTTGAGCTGGAACAGCCAGCTGATCGAGGACTTTTCCATTACTTTTAAGGATGGCAGGGCCGTATCCTGCCGCGCGGGCAAGGGACAGGAGTTGCTGGAGAAAATGTTGCGCATGGACGACAACGCCTGCATGCTGGGCGAGGTGGCGCTGGTACCCAAGGAAAGCCCGGTCAATCAGTGCGGCTTTTTGTTCTACGAGACGCTGTTTGACGAAAACGCCTGCTGCCACGTGGCGCTGGGAATGGGCTTTAAGGAAGTGCTGCCGGGCGGCGACGACATGAGCATGGAGGAGGCCCAAAAGCACGGCATCAACGATTCCATCATCCACGTCGACTTCATGGTGGGCGCGGACGATCTGGACATCGACGGCCTCCGCCCGGACGGCAGCTGCGTGCCCGTGTTCAGAAACGGCACCTGGGCGCAGTAACGCAGATAAAGGAGATCCCGTTTTGAAACCCGCTTGCCGGGCAAGCGTACCTGGGGTGAAAAAATGAAACGATGGTTTGCCGCGCTTTTGTGCGCGCTGATGCTTATTGGCGCCTGTCTTGGAGAAGCCGGAAACGAGCTTGACCAGATGTACAACGAAGCTTCCCTTCTGATGGTATCGGGCAGGCTTCTGGAGGCGGCCAAACGCTTTGAGGCGCTATTGGGCTATTCGGACGCGCCGCAGATGGCCATCTACTGTAAGGCCCTCGCGGCGGGCGAGGGCGGTCAGTGGGAGCTTGCGGTCGCTGCCTTTGAAATGCTTGGCGACTTTAAGGACAGCCGCTTTTGCGCCAGATACTACGACGCGCGCTATCAGCAGGAGCTGGGCGACACCCGGCACGACACGGACGCGTATCTGAAGGCGGCGGAGCTCTACGACGGGCTTTTGCTGTTTCGGGACGCCAGGGAGCGCAGCGCACAGTGCGCAGCCTCCCAGGCGGACGCCCTGCTCCACAAGGCCTACAGGGTTGCGGGGTTTTCGGGCGGCTACTGCCTGATCTTAAAGGATGAGGGCTGGTACTATGTGGGCCCGGACGGCGAAAAGCTGAACGGGGAGCCTTACAGCGGGGCGCAAAGCTTTGCAAACGGTCTTGCCGCGGTCGAGCGGAAGGAGGACTACCGCGTTATATACATAAACGCGCAGGGCGAGGCGGCCTTTGAGGGCGCATGGGATCACGGCCAGTCCTTTACGAGCTATGGCCTTGCCATCGTGGGCGTGGGCGGCTATGGCAAACGGCTTTACGGTGTCATCGACCGGGAGGGCCGGCAGATCGTACCAAATGAATACAGCAACGTCCGCTTGAGCGCCCAAGGCATAAGCGTACAGCAAAACGGCAAGTGGGGCGCTTACAGTGTGCAGGGCGAGCTTCTTGCGCCCTGCGAGTTCGACAGCGTCAGCATCGACGCAAACGGCGTTTGCACGGTCTGGCAAAACGGCAAGCGCGGCCTGTACGCTAAGGGTGCGCTTCAGCTGCCCTGCTTGGCGGACGACAGCTATTCGGGCGTCAGCGCGCTTTGGGATGGCGTCTGGAGGGTGAAGATAGACGGAAAGACCGGCCTGTACAGTAAGGGCCAGTGCGTTCTGGACTGCGCGTGGGACGATGTGATTTCGGTCCTGCCGGGCTTTTTGCTGTACGCGTCGAAAAAAGGCGAGGAGCCCACTTATTTCATGCTAAATAAGGCGGGGGAGAAAACGCTGTTTGCCCCCACAGACATCGTGCGCGCCCTTCGCATCGACGGCGCCAGCTGCTTTGCAAGGACAAAGGAAGGCTGGACGCTGCTGCGCCCCGGGGAGGACGCAAAGCCCCTGCACTTTGACGACGTGCAAAGCGCGGGCCAGGGCCTGTATCGCGCGCAGCAAAACGGGCTTTGGGGCCTTGTGGATGATGAGGGCGCTTTCGTCGCCTCTTGCGCATACGATGAGATCGGCTACCTCCGCGGGGAAGAGCTTGCCTGGGTCAGACAGGGCGATAAGTACGGCTATATCGATAAAGCGGGAACGCTTGCGATCCCCTGCGCCTTCGACTACGCGGGCGAGTTCAGAGACGGCTTGGCTCCCGCGATGCAAGGCGGGGTCTGCGGCGCGATCGACAGTGAGGGCAATTGGCGGTTCACCCTGGATGCGCCGGTGCAGGACGCACGGCGCGAGACAGTCGGCTTTGCGGTACAGCGGGATGAAAAATGGGGCTTTGTGAGCCTTGAAGGCAAATGGATCGCAAGCTGCGTTTGGGACGATATCCAGGTTTCCACAAGCGGCCTGATCGCCGTGCAAAGCGCAGAAGGATACGGCCTGCTCGATGCAAACGGCGAAACGCTGCTGCCCTGCAAGTACCGGCAGATCGCCGTTTTACGTTCCAAGAGCGACGCCTCTTACGACGACTTATCCTTCTTAAGCGTTTGCAGCGGGGACAAGTGGGGCATATACAGCCTACAGGATAAAAAGTGGCTTTTGCCCTGCGAATACGAAAGCGTGTCGCAATACAGCAAAAGTTACGGCTACAGCGAATTTGCGGGCTACGCGCTGCTCCGATCCGAGGGGCGTATCGGCCTGTACGACTTAGCGCGCGAAGAAATGCTCCTGCCCTGCCAGTACGACGACGTAGCCGTCATGCTAAGCAGCGCCGAACAAAACTGCGCAGTGCTCATAATGGATGGAAAAAGCGGCCTGTTCGATCTGGACAGGAAGCAATTCATCTTGCCCTGCGCATACAAAACGCTTGGCCGCGCGGGCGAAAAACTGATCGTCACCGAACAAAGCGGGGAGGAGGGCAGCGTCTATGGCCTGTGCAGCTTCGACGGGCGCGAGATCCTGCCCTGCATCTACAAAAGCATCCAGTTCTCCGAGGGCTATATTACGGCGCTTGAGAACGGGTATTACATCATTTTGAACGAAAATGGCGAAAGGACCTTCTAAAAAACGCCCAGCGCCCGCAGCTGATGCTGCGGGCGCTGGGTTATTTTTTTGCCTTAGTATTCCAGCTCCAGGCCCTGATAGAGCTCGGCGCGGGGGATCGTGAAGCAGACTTTGCCGTCCTTCAAGCAAAAGTCGATGTCCTTGTCCTGCGGGATCAGGCGTATGCGCCTGATCTCCTCCGGAAGACAAATCTCCACCGGAATATCATAAAGCGGCACGATGTCTTCTATGACCGAGGTGTTGCCCCGCTGGATGGGGCTTGCGTAGGCCAGGTGGAAGACGTAACGCCTGTGCTCGCCTTGGCGGGTAAGGCGCGTCCTGCCGGCGGAGGGAAGGCCCTTGACGGCGTATTTTGGCTGATAGATCAGCCCCAGCGCGCGGATCAGCACCTCGCGGAACAGCTGCGCGCCCCGCTGCTTGTACAGGCGGCACAGCGGATGGGCAAGGTAGATCACCTGCCCGTTTTGGACCGCCGCGGGATATTCTGAGGGCTCGTCCCGGTAGGGGGCGTAGCTGTGGGAGCAGTAGGTGGCGTAGGTCCTTTCAAAAAACGGCTCGTAGACCTGCGCAAGCGCTTTTCCGCAGACCAGGCGCGCGCGGCAGGCCCCCTCGTAGCACAAAAACGGCGCGTTGGCGTAGGGGAGGGGCAGCTCCTTTCCGGGGCAGAAATAGTCCTTTTTGTACGTGCTTTCCCCGAGATATTCCGCGCCGGGATCGATCTGGAAGCGGCCGTCCTTTACGGCGCTTTGGGCGCTGAACAGCACCGCGCCGCCATTTTGGATAAAGGCGTTTATCCGTGCGGCCTCCTCGTCCGAAAGCGCAACACTGTCTGGCAGCACCAAAGCGTCGTAGCCGGAAAGCTCGTCGCCCGGCAGCACGATCTCAAAGTCGATATGGCTTTCCAAAAGCATGCTGTGCAGGCCCTCGTCCGACGCGCCCTGACCGGAAAGGTATACGCCAAGCGTCGCCGTGGGGCTTGCGGGATAGGCCCAGGGCTCCACCTTTTCCAGCGCCCTGTAGGCGTGGCCGATCAGGCGGTAGGTCTCCATGTCCATCACGGCGCAGGGGCGCATCTGGTCGCCCACGGAGCACTTGGCTCCGTACATGGCCATCATCAAGACCTCGTACTTCAGCGCGTCCGGGTTTTTGTAGCCGCCGAACTCGCCCCAGCTGGTGTGGAACTTGCCCGTCATGCCAAGGTATTCCTTGCCGTAGCGGCTCATCACGCTGGCCCTTGGCGGCATTTTGTTGTAGCCGCCCCAGGCCGTGGGCAGATCCTCCATCTCGTAATGCGTCTGCCCCGCGTGATACTCCGGCCGGTAGATGTCCGCGCCGCCGGAGTTGAAAAAGATCGTGGCCTCCGGGTGCTTTTCGTGCAGGATGTCCGTGCAGTTTTTCATGAACGCAAGGTGCGACATGCGGTAATACGCCCTTGCGTCCTCCTTCTTTTTGGGGTCGAGCCTCGCCTTTTTCATGCCCGCAAGGCAATTGGGGCAGTAGCAGGCATCGTGCAGATACACGATATCGTAAAACAGGCCGTCCACGCGCTTATAGCGGTTTACGATCTCGCGCGTCAGGTCGTAGATGCTTTGGGCGTAGTCTCCGCTCAGGCACAGGCAGTACCAGGAGCAGTCCGGGCGGATGTCGTCGGGCTTGGCATCCGGATCGATGTTGGTTGCGTATATTTTGCCGTTTTCATCCCGCATGCACCATTCGGGGTGATTTGCGGCGTCCAGCGCTGACCAGCCGGCGGTGATGTAGATGGGCGCGTCCGCTCCCACCTCGTGCGCGGCGTCCATCATCGCGCCTGTAAGATCGAAGCCCTGCTGCATCGTGGGATGCTGCGTTCCGACCTTGCTTGGATAATAGCAGTAGCCGTGGTGGCACTTGGCAAAGACGGTGATGGAGTTTACGTCGCCCTCGATCAGCGCGGCCTGAAACTGCTTTTTGTCAAAGCGCGCGCCCACGCCGGGAATGAGGGGCGAGGTGTGAAAGTCGAGGTGTACCTGTCTTGTGGGCAGCTTTCTCATGGATGCGTCCTCCCTGTGCGATTTTCAGCTGTTTTCCAGAATAAAGCGCAGCGCGCCTTCCATATCCCTTGGGCCGTGCGGGTGGTGGTTCGTGCCCGGCTTGCTTTGGCAAAGCAGGGGAATGCCGGCATTTTGGTAAGCGGTAAGCACGTGCCGCCCGTTTTCCTCAAAGGGCACGATGGTGTCTTCCTCGCCCCACACCAAAAGCGCGGGGATGCGGCTTTTCACAAGCTCGGGCAGGCGGTCCAGGGGATGGTCGCGGTAGGCGATCATGCCGCTCATCGTAAGGCCAAGGGCGTCAAGCGCCTCCTGCTTTGCAGATGGGTCGATCTCGCTGCCGCAAGCGCCAAGCCCGAAGGGGCAGCTTAAAAGGTTTACGACCGGCGCGTCCAGATATAACAGCGACACCGTGTCCGGATGGCGCGCGGCCTGCTTTATCGCGTGCAGCCCGCCGCAGCTCATGCCGACCAGCACGCCCTTCGGGGCAAGGGCGTACTTTTCGGCCATCGCCCGCATGAAGCGCTCTTTTGCGTCCAGATCGTCGTTGGTGCCCCAGCGGTTGCGGTTTTCAAGGTACAAAAGATGAAAGCCGC
>CADBNW010000127.1 GCA_902796025.1 uncultured Eubacteriales bacterium | reverse complement strand
TTGGCTGCGACGACATCAACATGACCTACGACGACGGCAGCATCCGCGTGACGCGCGGGGGCGAAACCGTGAGCTATATGCTGGAAAACGGCGAATTAAAGCCCCTTACGGTCGTGGGCGCGTCCCTGGACCTGGACGCCTACCGGCCAAACGAGGGCAGCAAGGTGGTCGCCCTGGACAGGGAAAGCCGCCTTGACTGGAACAGCGCGTATCCCTATCCAAGGCTGGACGGCGCGACCGCGCTTTTGCCCACCTACGCGGCCCTGGCGCAGGCGGTGTACCCCGAAAGCCTGCGCTATCAAAAGGCCGATAAAGGCACAGACCCGCTGTTTACCTGCACGAAGACCATCAAGGCCTATGAACGGCTTACGGCCGGGCAAACGGACGTCATCTTCTGCGCGGGGCCGTCCGACGAGGAGGTCATCGCCGCGGCGCTGCAGGGCGTGGAATTTGATTATACCCTGATCGGCTACGAGGCGTTCGTGTTCATCGTAAGCGCGGACAATCCCCTGAGCGATATCACGCTGGAGCAGATCAAACAGATCTACAGCGGCGAGGTGACCTCCTGGGACGCGCTGGGGCAAAGCGGGCTTGGCGACATCCTGGCCTATCAGCGCCCGGCAAACAGCGGCAGCCAGACCGCGCTGGAAAGGCTGATGGGCAACACCCCCATCATGCAGGCGCCGGAGTACGTGGTGGACGGCATGACGGGCATTGTAAACAACATCGAATTCCGTACCCTGCCCAACGCCATCGGCTACAGCTTCCGCTTTTTCGTGACCGGCATGATGGAAAGCGGCGTAAAGCTTTTGGCGATAAACGGCGTAAAGCCCAGCGTCCAAAACATCCAAAACGGAACGTACCCCCTGATCACCCCCGTATACGCCGTAAGCAGAAAGGGCGAAGCAAATCCCAACGTGCGCCTGTTCCTTGACTGGATCACCGGCCCCGACGGCCAGGAGCTGGTGGAAAAAAGCGGATACGTTAAAAGGTAAGAGTTAGGAGTTAGGAATCAGGAGTTAGGAATTAGGAGTTAGGAATTAGGAGTTAAAGTTAGACGCGTATCGGTAAAACCTGTTTTCTCCGGGTCGCCGCGCGCGACCGAGGGCAAGGGCAGTGCAAGTCGTCCGGGGGCTTTTTTCAAAGAAACGCCGCAGGCGTTTCCTCCGCCACTCCTAACTCCTAACTCCTCACTCCTAACTATTCTGTTTCTCTCCCCTTATCTTACTCTCCCAGATTTCAGAAAGGCAGGTTTTTCCATGAAGGTCATTTTGGTAAACGGCAGCCCGCGCGCTAACGGCTGCACCTATACGGCGCTTAAGATCATCGCCGAGCGCCTGGAGCAAAACGGCATCGAGGCAAAGATCTTTCAGCTGGGCGCAAAGCCCATCGGCGGCTGCGTCGCCTGCGGTTATTGTTCCAAGGCGGGCAAATGCTTTCAAAACGATCTTGTAAACGAGGTGGCAAGCGAGATGGACACGGCGGACGGGCTGATCATCGGCAGCGCCGTGCACTATGCCTCGGCCTCCGGCAGCGCGACCTCGTTTATGGACAGGCTGTTTTACTCCTCTCCCGCCAGCCGCTTCCGCATGAAGTTCGGCGCGTCGGTGGTCTCCTGCAGGCGTGGGGGCGCTACGGCCACCTTCGACCAGCTCAACAAGTATTTCACCATCAGCCAGATGCCCGTGGTGTCCAGCTGCTACTGGAACATGGTGCACGGCTTTACGCCCCAGGACGTGTACGCGGACAAAGAGGGCGTGCGCACCATGCAGGTGCTGGCGGACAACATGGCCTACCTGATCAAAATGAAGGCCGCCGCGGATCTTCCCCTGCCCGAGCAGCCCCCAAGGGCCGTGACCAACTTTGTGCGCGCGGATCTGTACGAAGAATAATGGGAGGCAGGATACGTGAAGCGGCAGGCTTTTTTCTATGACGGCGATTACTATCTCTATCCCGAAGACTGCGCTTCGCCCGAGGCGCTTGTCAAAGCGCACGGCGGCGGCAAGGGCTTTATCGTGCAGCAGCTCGTCGAAAAAAAGTGCATCCCGCCATATTTTGTAAGCGAGCACGTCAAAAACAGGCGGCTCAAGCTGCCTGAGGACGCGGCGGTCTATCCCTGCGAGGCAGAGCTTCTTAGTGCCCGCGAATACGACGAGCGGCTGCTCAAGCTTGTGGAAAAGCATTGCCCCGGCTGCCGGAGATATGTGGACAGCGCGGACGGATCCCTGAAGGGGCATCACGAGGAATTGAGTCTGGACGGCGTATGCTTTGACCGCTATGAGGACTCAAGGGAGCTTTGCCATGCAAGCTTCAAAAACGGCCTCGAAAGCTTCGTGCGGCTTTTTGGCAGACAGGGCTTTGAAGAAATGATAGACGACGGCCAGACCGAGCTTGCCGAAGAGGCATTTTGGGATCTGTTTGAGGAGGAGCTTGCAACGCCCCGCTTTCCCGCGTACTTTTTGAAGGACGCGGAGGGAAAGTACGCCTTGTATTTCAGCATGTTTGCCTGCAGCGAGGATACCGGCATCATCCAGCAGCTGTGCCGCATGCTGAAGGAAAAATACGAAAAGACCTGGAGCTTCCACAGCTTTCTGCCCAAAGGCTATTTTGCGCCGTAGGCGCTAAAGCCAAGGGGCATCCTGTTCAAGGCGCCCGGGGAGGAGCCTTACGAGTTTACTGTCTATACCGACCCGGAGCGGCCGTATGACACCTGGCTTTGGCTGTGCGGCCAGTTTGGCGAAAACCGGCTGCGCTGCAGCCTGCTTGCGGACATGCGCCCGGCGAGCGAAAAGCCAAAGAACTGCCCAACACTAAAGAAGGCCCTCTCCCAGATCGATGCGTATCTGGAGGAACAGGACGAGCAGATGCGCCAGATGCTTGGAAAGGTGGACGTCCTTGAAAATGTGCTTCCCGCCTTCTCGTTTTTTACGCGCGAGGACCTGCCCCCGGACGCGGACGAAGAAACGGTGATGAAAAACAGCATCAGCGTGCTCTCCTACGACAGCCTTTTGACAAACGCCTTTGCGCTGGCCGTTGAGGACAAGCAAACGCCGGTCGACCTGTGGGAAATGGAAAGCATCCTGAGCGAAACGCAGCGCCCCATCGCCTGCATCCAGTTTAAGCTTGTATCAGACAGGCCCGCCGCAGCGCCTGTTTTGATGGAGCGATTGAGAAAGCAAAACCTGCTGGCGCTCGGCTGCGTGGTGACCCAGCCCGGCGAGAAGCTGGGCAAGATCTGGGGCATCGTGCTGGACTATGCAAGGCTGAAAAGTGAACTGCGCCGCTGGACGCCCGCGTTTTGTGAAGACACGGCGGAAATCTATGTCTACACCCCAAGCCGCAGCGAGGGCGGACGCTTTAAGCTGGACTGGAATATGACCCGCCTTGCCAGCGAAGCGGAGCTTGGCGTCACTTACGCCCCGCCGCAGGAGCCGTAAGAAAAGAACAGCGCGCAGTCTTCCAATTACGGCTGCGCGCTGTTATTCAAGAAAAAATACACCTTCAGGGGCTCGAACCCTGGACACCCTGATTAAGAGTCAGGTGCTCTACCAACTGAGCTAAAGGTGCTTACCACAGTACAATATTATAGTACGCATGCTTTCCAAAGTCAAGAAAAGGGAATGTTAATTTTTGATTCCTTCTCGGACCCCGGAAAGAAGCCGCCTTGCGAAAAGAGGATACCTGTCAAAGAAAAATGCGCCTGACGGCGCAATTTTCTTTATTTTACTGTTCTTCATTGAAGATCGGAATAAAATCGGGAAAGTATTTCTGCCTTGCCAGCTCGCCCCGGGCGTCGCCGCGCTTTACCTTGTCTTTTGGGCGCTGGTAGTTGATGCACCAGTAATTGCCTGCGGAGTACGCGCCGCGGCTGGTGTTTACGATGTCGTTTGCCATGCGCTTAAAGACGTAGGCGAAGTTGTTGTCCAGCTCGTATTTCATGTAGAGCAGCTGCGCTTCCACCGTGGTGTAATCCAGGCCGTTTTCTCCCGCCCATTCGATCAGCCTGTCGTAGCGTTTGTTGTGCCACTGGCACAGGCCGTAGCTGGTGCCGTAATCGCCCACAGCGGCGGGATCGAAGCGGGATTCTACGTCGATGTTGGCCATGACGCCGCAGGCCGAGGCGTGGTTGAAGCCCAGCTCCTTTGTGAGGAACTCATATATTTGGTATTTGTTGGCCTCTACCTCAGCGTCGGTCAGCATAAAGACGTATTCCGGCGTTTCGGCAGTTTCGTCCGGGGTCTGGTCCGTCTCACATAAACCGAGGCTCAGCGCCAGCGCCAACAGGGCGCACAGCGCAAGCGTGAAAAATGCTTTCATCGATCGTTTTCCGCCTTCTTGTATCAACATCAGTGCAGCATCATTGCGACACTAAAAGAATACCTGTTTAATTATAAGATATCTTCGGGTTAATTGTAAAGGTGGAAATCTGTACAAGTTTATGACGAAAGTTTTGCATGTCTGCGAAGGCGCAAAGGCGAAAACCGCAGGTCTTCCGCCCGCAGGGAACGCGCTTTGCTTCCGGCGCTTTGATAAACGGCCCTGGGCACGGGGCCCCTTCGGTCCATCAAAGCGCCGGAACGGGCGACTGATCATTACAAAACTATTGCAATTCTGTTTCGATCACGTAGACGCTGCAGGGCCTTAAGTACACTTCGGTTTTCAGTGCGCCGTCTGCGCTTAGGTCGCGCTCCTCCAGGATCTCGTCGTTTCGCACGTCGTCCAGGGCGCGTATGCGCATGCGGTAAGCGCCGCTTAGGCCGTCGATCTGAAAGCTGTACCTGCGCGCGATGCCGGTGTACTGGGAGATGTACACAGCACACTTGTTTTTGCTGCCCGCGGCCAGAGCAAACACGCCGTCTGCGCTGCACGCACACTGCAGGGCGTCGCCCGCGTCCCTCAGGCGGCGGAACATTTCCAGTGCCCAGTAGGGCTTACGGGGCGAGCCGGCCTCCGTAAACAGGTTTTCCCACATGGTCATGTAGTCGGTGCGGTAGAAGTTGGCCACGGCGACGTTTGAATTTTGAAAAATGCACAGCGCGCAGGCGTAAAACGCCGCCGCGCGGGGGGAGCGCATGTCCTCCACCAGCTCGTTTATGCGGTATTCGTTGTCGTCCCGGGCAAGCTCCGCCCACATCCTGTTTTCCCAGAAATAGCCGACCTCCGTAACGAGCAGCGGCAGAACCTCAAGCCCGTGCGCGCGCAGGGCGTCGCCGATCTTTTTAAGGCGCAGCCTGAGCTTGTCCGCGCTGTCGGCGTAGGCGTGAAAGCTCATAAAGTCAAACGCGTGCGGATGCTGATCCATGTAATCCAAAAAGCCCAGGAAGAACTCGTACCGCCCGGGATCGTTTACCGCGCAGGGCGCGTATCCGCCCACAAGCACGTCAGGGCAAAGCTGCTTTATGGTGTGGGACGCCTCCGCGTAAAAGCGGTAAAACTCCTGCGCGGGGGCCTTGAAGGTGCCCTTCAGCATGCAATCGTCGTCGATGTCGCTGTCCGGCTCGTTCCAGATCTCCCAGTATTTGATGCCGTAGTGAAAGCCATCGTTCCAGCCCTCGTTATAGTGCTTTACGATGTGCGCGCAGATGCGCCCCCATTTTTCGTAATTTGCCGGTGGGGCGGTGATCTTCGTGACGTCCGGCATGTCGTAGACCGTTTCGCCCAGGCGGTAGACGATGCCCGCGCCGCTTTCGAGCACTTTTTGGATGTAGCGGTCGGTCATGACAAAATCGTAGCTGGCCGGATCGTTTTCGTCCTTTGAAAAATCCGGAAACACAGCGCTTACGTCCACCACGTGCCATACGCCCAGAAACGAATCGTGCAGGCGCGTATAGGGCACGCCCGCCTTTTGCCAGTATTTGAGGGTGCGCTTTTGGGGCGCGTTGCAAAGGCCGTTTAAGGGCTTTACGATCCCCGTGATGTTTTGTGCGTTTACATGGATCTCAGCCATAGTCCTCCTCCTTATGTCAGGGGCCGCTTTACTGTTCTTCTCCAAAGCTGTTTTCAGGGCGCGTGCTCATGGTCAGGCTGAGCCTCCCGCCCGATACGATATCGCTGTGAGATAGCTTTGCGCCGCGCAGGGGCTTTCCGTTCAGCTCCGCCCTGCGGATGTATTTTGTTTGGCGGGTATTTCCCTTTGCTTCGATGATGAAGGTCTTGCCATCCTCAAGATGGATCAATACGCGCTCGAAGATCGGGCTGCCGATGTCGTATTCCGGCCTGCCGGGGCACACGGGATAAAAGCCCATGGCAGAAAAAACGAACCACGCGCTCATCGCGCCGCCGTCCTCGTCGCCGCAGACGCCCCGGGGCGTATCGTCAAACCACCAGCGCATGATCTCCCTGAGGCGGCGCTGGGTCTTCCACGGCTGGCCGACGTAATTGTACAGATACGGGATGTGGAAGGAAGGCTCGTTGCCCATGCAGAACTGCCCGATCAGGCCGGTTTCATCTGGGAACTGGCCAAGGAAGGAGTATTTGCTAAGGCCGTACTGCTCGGTAAACAAGCGGTCCAGGTACTGTGCAAGCGCCTCTTTTCCGCCCATCAGCTTTGCAAGCCCCTCGATATCGTGCTGCACATGCAGCGTATACGTCCAACCGTTGCACTCCGCAAAAAACGCGCGGCCGCCCTGCCCGCCGGAAAACTTGGGATCGTAGTCCTTTACCCAGGAGCCGTCCGCAAGGCGCGGGGCCATAAAGCCGATCGCGGGGTTGAACAGATTTTGGTAATTCAGGGCCTTTCGGGAATAGAGTGCGGCTTCATCGGTCTTTCCCAGGGCCTTTGCAAGCTGGGCAAGGCACCATTCGTCGTAGCAGGTCTCCAGCGTCACCGATACGCACTGCCTGCGCTCGAAGGGATGGGCGTCCTTGAGCCACTCGCTTTCCCCCTCCGGCAGGGCCGGGAAAAAGCCCTTTTCCTCGTAGCACTGATCGAATCCATTGGCCGGGCCAAGCGCCCAGGGGAGCTTTGTGAAATTCTTGTCGTTATGCTCCATCGCCTCCCAGGCAAGGAGCGCGTCAAAATCCCGGGAGCCCTTCAGATACGCGTCTGTGATCATCGCCGCGGCATGCTTTCCGATCATGACGGGCCTGTCGCCTGCAAGGTGCGGAAAGCTCGGCAAATGCCCGCACTGCCGGTACATCATAAGATAAGAGCGGATGATGTCCCTTTGCCGCCCTGGCTCAAGCAGCAATTGCAGCGGGTGGGCGCAGCGATAGGTGTCCCAGATGCCGTCGTCCACGTAAAAGTCGCCCTCGCCCTGATGCACCCTGTGATCGTAGGCGCTAAAGTACCTGCCGTTTTCGGTAATGTTGATCATGCGCTGATACACGCGGTACAGCGAGGTATAGAAGACCCGCTTTTCCTGCTCGGTGCCGCCCTCCACCTCGATACGGCCAAGCGCCCGGTCCCAGATGTCCCTGGCCCGCGCGGCGGCCTGATCGAAGGAGAGGTTTTCCGCCTCGAGGCTCAGGTTTTCGCGCGCCTGCGCTTCGTCGATATAGGATAGGCCGCACTTTACTTCAAGGCTGCAGCCGCTTTCAAATTCAAGGATCAGCGCGCCGTTTTCCCACGCTGCGCCGATGGGCTTTTGAGACAGGCGGGCGGCAAAGCAATAGGGCACCTGCTCGCGGATTTCACTTCCGCATATCCAAGGCTCCTCGTATTTCAGGCTGCCGTTTTGCTGGGAAAAGCGAAGCAGCGCCCGGCCCTCCCCGGGATAGGTAAAGCGGTACAGGGCGCAGTGCTCCGTCACGGTGTATTCGGCGGTGATCCCGCTGTCTTCAAGAAGCACGCTGCCCTTATAGCATTTGACCTGTTCAAAATCGTGATCGAAGCCGGAAACGAAGCTGGGGCTTGGACCGATATCCGGCATGATACTGCCCCTGTTTGCGGGAAAGCCGTAGATCTGCGGCGCGAGATAGCAATCGTTGATCCTCTGATCCAGAATGGGCCGGATCTGCGCCATGCTGTGGGGCAGATGGATAAGCGGCTGCGTGGCCTTTAGCAGGTACGAGATCGAACCGATGTACGGATCGACGTAATCCGAATAATGCACTGTGCCTTTCTTCCCTCCCGATGGGGTATGCTATTTGATCCCGATGTCCTCGTTTTTCTGAAAGCCCAGGGTGACGGCCCGCTCGCCGGTTTTCCTTCTGATCTCGTCGATGGCCGTCTCCAGCCGGTCCTGCTTTTTGCGCCTTTGCGCTTCGTCATCCGGGATCAGGGAAACCTGCTCCACGTCCTGCTCTGCGGGGATGAGCTTTGATACCCCGATCGTGAGGGCGCGGATGGGGCTTAGATCGCTGACCCTCCAAAACGATTGGATAAGGCGCAGGGCGACGTCCGTTATCTCGTGCTGCAGCCAGGTGTGATGGTCAAGGGCGGTCTGCTTGGACCGTACTTTCAGCTGCGGGTCCTTTACGCTTACGCTGATGACCGCGCCCTTCTGGCCGCTGCGGCGAAGGCTCGTGGCCACCCGGTCGGCAAGATACGCCACCCCTGTATGAAGCTCCTGCTGCGTCGTGAGGTTTTTTCGAAACGTCATGCCGTGGCTTACGGACTTTGCCGCTTCCTGATAGCCCCAGGGCTTTACCTTGCTTGCGTCAAGGCCGTTTGCGTAGTCCCAAAGGCTGCTTCCGCCCTGCCCAAGCAGCAGGGTCAGGCGGTCTTTGGGCGTTTGGGCCAATTCGCCGATGGTCTTTATGCCCTCGCTGTTCAAAAGCGCCGTTGTGGCCTTGCCCGCGAACATGAGCTCGGAAACGGGCAGCGGCCACAGGATGTCCTTATAGTTTTCGGGCGTGATCAGCGTGGTCGCATCCGGCTTTTTATAGTCCGAGCCCATCTTGGCAAAGATCTTGTTGTAGGATACGCCAACGGAAATGGTGATGCCGATCTCGTCCCGTACCCGGGCGCGCAGAAGGTCGGCAAGGGCCTTTTCGCTTAGCTGATAATACTCCGGCGCGCCGCTCATGTCAAGGTAGGATTCGTCGATGGACGCGGGCTCCACAAAGTGGGTATATTCGCAGTATATGGCGTTGACCTTCTCCGAGATCTCCCGGTAAAAGCGGTGGCGCGGCGGCACGAACACGATGCCCGGGCACTTGAGCCGGGCCTGCCACACCGTGTCCGTCGTCCTTACGCCCGCCTTTTTCGCAAGCTCGTTTTTGGCAACCACGATGCCCACGCGGTTTTCCGGATCGCCCGCGACCGCCATGGGCACGTCGCGCAAGGCGGGGTTTGTGAGGCACTCGCAGGAGGCAAAAAAGTTATTGCAGTCGCAATGAAAGATCAGGGGCGTCATTTTGCCAGATCCCTGTTTTCCCGAAGCAGCGGATAGCGCACCCCGCTGAAGTACGCCTTCAGCTCCTCGATGTGGTCCTGGGCAAACAGCGGAGGGATCTCGTCCTTGCCAAAGAAACGCAGCTCGAAGGATTCTTCATCGATCCGGGGCTCGCCCCTTACGATGCTTGCCGTGTAGCACGCGCTGATCACGTGGGCCCTGTCCCCATTTGGCCAGACCATGTCGTGGTTGTGAAAGATGCCAAGAAAGCTTTCAAGCTTTACTTCAAGGCCGGTCTCCTCGCGGATTTCCCGGATCGCCGCTTCCTCGTAGGTTTCGTTCAATTCCAGCAGTCCGCCGATCAGGCCCCATTTGCCGTTGTCCGCCCTGCGCTGAAAGAGGATCTTCCCCTCGCGCACGATCAGCGCGTCCGTGGCGTTCAAAATCAGCTTGCGCGGGCCGGTGAGCCGGCGCAGATCGTGGATGTAGTCCATTTTGCTCCTGTCCATTTCTGTCCGTTTAGGAACGCCCTACAGCGTATCCACGTCCACCCACGCGCGGCGGGCGATGGACAGATCCACCGCATCCATCACCTGGGCGCATTTTACGCCGTCCTCAAAGCTCGGCACGCAATCCGTCCCCTCGTGGATGTGGCGCACGAACTCGTATAGCTCGTGGCAGAAGGTCTCCGGAAAGCCGATCACGTGCCCGGCGGGCCACCAGTAGCGGATGTAGGGATGGCTTCCCTCCGTCACCTGGATCTTGCGCCAGCCCTGCACGCCCTCTGCGTCGTCCCGGGAAAAGTAGTTCAATTCGTTCATGCGCTCAAACTCGAACTCGATCGAGCCCTTGTCGCCGTTTATCTCTATGCGAAGGTCGTTTTTGTGCCCCGCTGCAAAGCGCGTGGCCTCAAACGTGCCCAAGGCACCGTTTTCAAACTGGCATACAAAGCAGGTGGCGTCGTCCACCGTGACGTCGTGCATCGGCGCGTCCGTGCTCGCTCGGCCGCTCAGGCCCTCCATGCGCGCGGCCTCGGGCCTTGCCTTCACAAAGGTTTTGTTTATGCCCGATACGCTCTTTATCTCGCCCGCGAGCCAGCGCGCGGCGTCGATCACGTGCGCGCCAAGATCCCCCAGGGAGCCGCTGCCGCAGATGCTCTTGTTAAAGCGCCATACGAAGGGCGACATAGGATCGATGCCCCAATCCTGCAAAAACACGCCCCGCACGTGGAAGATCCGCCCGATCCTTCCCTCGTCGATCAACTTTTTGGCCAGCACCAGCGCGGGCGCGAAGCGATAATTGAAGCCGATCTGATGGCGCACGCCCGCCTTTTGTACGGCGGTAAGGATATCCCGCGCGTCTTGCAGGTTCAAAGCCAGCGGCTTTTCGCAAAACACGTGCTTTCCGTGCTCCGCTGCGGCGATGGCGATCTCCTTATGCGTGTCAGAGGGCGAGGTGATGTCGATGGCGTCGATGTCTTCCCGCGCGACCAGGCGCCGCCAGTCGGTCTCCGTCTCCTGCCAGCCAAGCTGCAGGGCGACCTTTTTGACCCACGCTTCCTCCCGACCGCAGAGCACGGCCTTTTCGATCCCCTCCGGCGGATCCATGTACATCGGCAGCTCGGTGTAGGCCTTGGTGTGGGCCTTGCCCATAAATTTATAGCCGATCAGTCCAAAACGCAGCTTTTTCATAGCGCACCTCCATCATGCTGTGTGTAAGCTTTTTATGAGCTTTCGCATTCTGTCGTTTTTCATCGCGTCGTTTCTCCGGGTGTGTTTACAGATACTCGCGTATTTTGCCCGCCACTTTTTCGGCCAGCAGACGGTAGCCCTGTTCGGTAAAGTGCACTTCGTCGGCGAAGTATTCAAGCGGGAAATCCGC
>CADBNW010000126.1 GCA_902796025.1 uncultured Eubacteriales bacterium | reverse complement strand
CTCCAGCATTTGAATGCTGTTTGTCAAGGGCGGCGGTCATTAGAAAATTTTACCCCTCATACCCCTTGACAAACATTAGCAAGATTTTCACGTCTGCCATTATTCAGAATATGCCGGTTCTGAAAACGACGCTCCTAAATCTAACCGACACCCCTAAACCCTAAGCGACACCCCTGAGAGGGTTAACGATAATTGTATCGAATACCACGGCTTGCTTTCTAAAAAGCGGCTTTCGATGCGCTCGGTTTCCTGCTTTACCAGATCCATCATGGCGTTGACCTCGCGCGGGGCGGTGAACACCTCGCCGTGCTGCGCCACGCGCTGTTTGGATTTTACCTGCGCTGTTGCCATGACAAATTTTCCTTCCCAAATCGTGATGGGTGTATCATACCACGAAACGGCGCTGCTTGCAAGGCGGGATCGCAGGGGAGATTTGCCCTGCCGGGCGGGCATCGTCCCGTTTCGCTTGCAGATGTTTTTCCGCTTGCGGCGAAAATAACAGGGGCGGGCTTGAGGGCGGGTCCGCGTCTGGCTTATAATGGCGGCACATTCGTTGGAGGCGGAAAAGAGGAAAAACAACATGCAGCATGAGTGTAAAATTACGGTGCTGGAAACAAAGTGCTTTGCCGATCTGCAGGAGAAGTATCTGGCCGATCCCAGGTCTGGCCCCTGTCCGTTCTTTAAGCCGGGAGACAGCTTTTTGCTAAAGCGCACGCCGCAGCAGGACGATTTTTATCATTTGATGAACGGCAAATTCTGCGGCGAAGCGTGGGATGCGGTCAGCCGCTATGTCTATACGGCCCTGCAGGGCGGCTCCATCATGAAGGGATGGACCAACGACGACCGCGTCATGATCGCCTGCTGCAACGACGGCACAAGGCCGGTGATCTTCAAAATAGAGCGGATCGACATCCCGGAAAACGAGGGCGAGCGCAAGTGGCTGGAAAAGCAGGATTTTACCAACACTGCCGAAAATGCCTATACCGGATAAAGCGATATTTGAGGAAGCGCAATGGATAAAATGGATGGCCTTTATCAAAGCGGCGCGCAGGCGGTTGTCTTCATGGTAAGGGAGATCACGCATATTTGCCGCAGCATGCAAAAGCGCTCCCCAGGGAGCGAAGGGGAACGCATGGCCGCCCGCTACATGGCGGACGTTTTGAAAGCGGCAAGCGCTATGAGAACGTGAAGATCGCTTTTGACGTTGCCTATATCGCAGTTTCCGCGGCCATCTGTCTGCTGTTTACGGGAAAGCTGCAGGGCGTAAGGGAAGGCAGCATCGTCGCCGCCCTGCTGGTAGGAAATATCATCCGCGTTTTGAACAATCAGTTTGAGCGCATCTTCGGCAAAAAATAAGCTGCGGCTTTGGACGGTTCAGCTTTTCAGGCTGTAATACTGCCCCAGCATTTTCATAAGGTCGGCGTCGCTGCCGCTCAAAATGATGCGCGCGCCCTTGCCCAGCCTGTCCGCAGCAAAGCGCAGCTCGCGCGTAGGCTTTGCCTCGCTTACATATTTGCAGAAGAAAGCGGACGCTGCCGCCGCCTGCTCCATGGGCAGGTCGAGCAGCACGCACATTTTTCCGCTTCCGTCCGGTTTGGCCGACATAAAGTCGTAGACAACGGCGTTTCGCTTGGCGCGGATCGCGGGCGCTACGGCCTTGTTGGCAAAAAATTCCTCCAATGCACCGGAAGAAAACTGCCATGCGCCGCCGATTTTCTCGCCCTTCAAAAAACCGCTTGCGATGTAAGTGCGAAGGGTGCGCGTGCTAAGCCCTGTCATTATGGCAAGCTCTTCGATGTTGAATACTTCCTTCATTTTTTTGCCCTCCTTTTTTCTGCGATCATTATAGAGCAGACGCCCGCCCGATTCAATTTGAAAATGGGCGAGTTTTTCATACCAAAACATTTTTGCGGCGGCGAAACTTTTTGCCGCTGATGAGCGTATTATAGATCTGATGCGCACGGAGATCCAGCCCTTTGCAGAGTTTCCGGATCATCTGCTGCTTGAAGCCGCATTGTGGGATGATGATACATCGCTTGGTACGGTCAAATGCACAGTAGAAAAGAAATAGTCTAAATGTCAATGCTGCAGCTAAAGCTGCCCGACTGAAGCCGAAGCATCCATAGGGATAACAAAACTTGTCGCTTGAAATGAATCCTGGATCCATTTCAAGCGACAGACTGTGCATTAGGCATGCATGCTTACCACTGCCAGTCGGAGGGGCTCATCACGTGCCCGGTGACGCTCATGGCATACTGACGGGCGGCCTCCTGGCTGAGTTCCTTCTGACCAACGAAATAGCGGTTGGAGCGGCAGCTGTCGTACTGCAGCGTGACGCCCACGCTTGCCCAGCCGTTTGCGATCTCGTCCTTTTTATAGCCGCCGATATCGAGCCACATGGTGAAGTAACCGTAGCGGTCTGTGGAGCCGTTGAGGCTGTTTAGAAACAGACTGTCCTGAGAAAACTCGTATTCGTCACCGGCGCAGACGGTCGCGGCCTGAGAAAGCGTTAAAGCGGTACGCATATTTTTTATCTCCTTAAAATGGTTGTTTGTTGCTGAACACAGATTGATACGAATGGAAAGGCGCTTGTGGCAGTGCGGGAGAAAAATGCTTTCGCGGGGAGGAAGGCTGAGAAGAGGGGATCGTTTATCTTTCTCCTTGCGATTTTTTAAGCGATAAGGTATAATATAGATGGAGGATGAGCTGCATGGATACGATTTATACATTTCAACAGCTTAGAGGGCTTCTGTCACCGCTGTTTCGCCGCTACGGCATACGCCGCGCGGTGCTGTTTGGCTCCTACGCGAAGGGACAGGCCTCAGAACACAGCGACATCGACCTGCTGGTGGACAGCGGCCTGTCCGGGCTTAGGTTTGTTGGTTTTTTAGACGATATCCAAAACACGATGGGCTAAGAGGTAGACCTGTTTGACATCAGGCATATAGAAAAGGGTTCGCCGATCGACAGGGAAATACGTGCAACGGGAGTTACGATGTATGAGCAATGACGCAGCGCTGAAAAAGCTGTTTGGCCATGTTGAAAAGCTTATTTGACTTAACTCTCCCTTCCTGCGCCCGGCGCTTCTTGACAAGCGGCCGGGCGTAAAATATAATTGGAGATGCGCCCATGGGGCGACATCAAGGATGATATGAGGCGGCTTATGATAGATTTGGAATTGAAGAAGCGCGTAGGGCAGATGATCATGGCGGGCTTTCCCACAAGCGCACCCGACGAACAGGTGACGCGCCTTACGGAGGACTTTCTTGTCGGCAACTTTGTGCTGTTCAAGCGGAACTTTGTAAACAGCAATCAGACCGGAAAAATGTGCGAGGGGTTAAGCAGGATCGCCTTTGAGAAAACCGGCCTTGCGCCGATCATCTCCACCGATCAGGAGGGCGGCTCCACCTGCCGCTGCAGCGAGGGCGCGGCGCTGATCCCCGGCGCGATGTGCGTATCTGCGGGGCAGGGCGACGGCAAATGGCTTGGAGAAAGCTGCGCAAGGATCCTGACGAGTCTTGGCGTAAACACCGACCTTGCGCCGGTTTTAGACGTAAACAGCGATCCCATGAATCCGATCATCGGCGTGCGCTCCTTCGGCGACAAGGTGGAAACGGTCGCAAAGTACGGCCTTGACGAGCTTTGCGGCATGCAGAAGGGCGGGCTGCTGGCTACCATCAAGCACTATCCCGGACACGGCAACGTAAACAGCGACAGCCATCTTACGCTGCCCCACAACGACGCGCCTGCAAGCGAACTGTACAGCGTGGACTTTGAGCCCTTCCGCCGGGCCATCGCAAGCGGAGCTGATGCGCTTATGACCTGCCACGTGGTGTTCAAAAGCATCGACCCGGACAACCCCGCCACCCTGTCCAAGCGCATCATGACCGGGCTTTTGCGCGAGGAAATGGGCTTTGACGGCATCGCGATGACGGACTGCATCGAAATGAACGCCATCAAGGAAACCTACGGCATGGGAGAGGGCGCGGTGCGCGCGATCGAGGCGGGCTGCGACATGCTGTGCGTGTCGCACACCTACGAGGCCGTAAAGCAGGCGGCGGAGGCGGTCTACGCCGCGCTGGAGAGCGGAAGGCTGACGCGCGAGCGCATCGACCTGTCCTACGAGCGCATCCTGCGCGTAAAGCGCAAATACGGTCTGGACAAGCCCTTCGTCTTTGACGCGCAGGCCGCAAAGCAGCTTGTGACCGAGCCTGAGCGCATCAAAAAAACCCGCGCCATCAACCGCGCGGCGATTACGCGCATGGTTGGGCCCAAAAGCAAGATCGCGCTTTCAAACCCCGTGTTCCTGTCGCCCTTTGCCCTGTCCATGACCCGCGACGACAACCCGGACAACGAGCCGGACTGCCTGGCCCGCGAGGCGCAAAAGCGCTTTGGCGGCGAAAAAGTGATCTTCCCCCTGGGCGAGTATAACGAGGAGGTCGCCCGCCAGGTGGACGCGGCGCAGGGCGACGTGTACGTGCTTGGTGTGTACAACGCAAGGTTCCGCCCCACGCAGTGCGAGGTCTATAAGCAGCTGAAGCAAAAAAACAAGCCCGTCATCGTGGTGCTGATGGGCGCGCCCTACGACATCATGTATTTCAGGGACGCGGACGAAGTGCTCTGCGCCTACGAATACACCAGCGCCTCCATCGACGCGGTGCTGGACGCGCTTAGTGAGGATAGCTACAGCGGCGTGCTGCCGGTAAGGCTGTAAAGCGCGAAGGGCTACAGCGTTAAAGCAAGCAAATGGGCGCGGATCATTCCGCGCCCGATTTCATAAGCTTTTTGTTTCTGAAGTACATCGCAACGTCCAAACTGACCATCAAAAGGTTCAGCACGTAAAAGCACAGCACGTACCATTTTTGCCCGAAGGCCTGCATGTAGGCGTCGTTTGTGAGCTTTGAAATGATGCCCGCGATGTAGCCGATGATGATCAATATCAAAAAGCCCAGGCTTTTGCCCTTGGTGGTTCGCGCCTTATAGGATTTTATCACGTTCAGCGGCCAGCTGGCCCCAAAGCACAAAAGCATGATGATCTCAAGAATCTCGCTCATGGTGTTTTTTCCTGCCTTCTAATAAATCACAGAAGCTCCTTTGCGGCGGCAAACATCGCGTCCATGTTGGCCGGGGGGATGTCCGGCAGCACGGCCTCGTGGCTTGGAGAGATCACAAGCCCGGTGGGGAAGAGGCGCTTTAGCTCCCGCACGCGCTCCATGACGTCTTCCCTGCTGCCGTTTACCAGCAATTCCTGCGTGTCGACGCCGCCCACGAAAGAGACCTTGCCGCCGAACTGGGCCTTCAGCGCCTCCGCGCTCATGCCCTCGGCCTTGGCCTGGATGGGGTGGATGGCGTCTACGCCGGCGTCGATCAGCATGGGGATGATGGGCACGATGGAGCCGCAGGAGTGGTAGATCACCTTGATGCCGTAGGCATGCGCCTGCTGGGTCAGAAGCCTGCAGCCGGGCAGAACGAATTCCTCTATCAGCCTGGGAGAGAGCATCAGCCCCCGCTGAGAGCCCATGTCGTTGCCGATCAGCACGCAGTCCAGCCGTCCCCGCGCGGCCTTGTAGAAGATCTCGTTGGCCTTCAGATAGAAATCCACGATGCGCTCGTTCACCGCGTGCACAAGCTCGGGATTGTCCACCATGTTCATAAAGCAGTTGTTCATGCCAAAGGCCGCGCAGGTGTCCTGAAAGTGGGCGCTCCACACCATGCCGATGGAGGCCTTGTCCCGGGGCAGGGCGCTGAAGCGCGCCTCCATTTCCGCCGTGCTCATGTATTTGGCGGGGTCGGGCCAGGGAAAAGTGTCTACCTCTGATACGTCCTCGCTCTCGGCAAAAAAGCCGGGAGTGGTGAGGGTGCGGTTGTAGGCGTCCACGTCGCCCTTCAGATACCAGTCGAAGGCGGCGTAGATGGCGCTTGCGGTCTCGCTTTTGTAGGGCGGCTCGATGGGGTAGACGTCATCGTCGATCGCGGCCTTGAAGCCCGGCATGTCGCTTGCGCCGTAATAGGCAAACAGCGCAGGCAGGGAGGCGGGATCCGGCATGCCCGCCCAGAAGGCGGGTCTGTCCACGGGCTTTCGGGCGATGGTGTCCAAAAATCTTTGACGGGAGGTCATGCTAAATATCCTTTCTGCGGCAGAATACGCCTACGTCGTTTGGGGCGATGTACACCGTGCCGCTTGCGGGCGCGCCGGTCAGAAGCTCGGTGTATTGGGTGGAACCAAGATCGATAAAGCCCTGCTCCTGTGCGTGGTTCAGGGCAAAGATGACTTCATTTTCGCCATCAAAGCGGCGCGTGATCTCAAGATCCCTGGAGCCGGGCTTTACGGCTGCAAGGTCAAGCTTCGTTACCACGCGCTCAAGCAGCGCCCGATCCGGCTGCGTGCCGATATAATAGGCGCGCCCCTTGCCGTATTCGTTTACCGTGACGGCGGGGGAGCCAGCGTAAAACTCCTGCTCGAAGCAGCCCAGGCACTTTGCGCCCTCAAGGTGGATCACGTCGCAAAGCAGCGTGCAGGGGAAGCTTTCGCCGTCAAGCGACACGCGGTTTTCCGCGTTTTGCAAAAGGGCGTCGGTCTCCTCGATGCGAAGGCCGAGCACGTCCTTGAGGGGGCCGGGGTATTCGCCAAAGGCGCAATGGTCGTTTTCGTCCACCAGCGCGCACATGGTGGTTGCGATCAGGGTGCCGCCGTTTTGCACGAAGGAGCAGATCCTGTCGCCAAGGCCGGGCTTAAACATGTACAGCATCGGCAGCACGATCACCCTGTAGCCGTCAAGGCTTGCGTCCTCGGACAAAATATCCACGGGAATGTTTTTTTCAAAGAAGGCGCGGTAGTACAGATTTACGGTGCTCAGGTAGTTGATGTCCCGGTTGGGACCGGAGGAATTCTCCAGCGCCCACCAGTTGTTCCAGTCAAACAGCATGCCCACGTCCGCCTTGCTGCGCATGCCGGGCAGAACGGGGGAGAGCTTTTCAAGCTCCGCGCCAAGGCGCGCGGTCTCCTTAAACACGCGGGTGTCGTCGCGCCCGGAATGGGAGATCACCGCGCCGTGAAACTTTTCCTGCCCCGCCACGGACTGGCGCATCTGGAAAAACAGGCAGGTGTCCGCGCCGTGCGCCAGCGCCTGGAAGGAGAGCATGCGCACCTCGCCCGGGCGCTTCAAGCGGTTGTAGGGCTGCCAGTTTTGCTGGTTGGGGGATTGCTCCGCAAGCATGTAGCTCTGCCCGCCCTTGAGGCCGCGCATGATGTCGTGCTTGAGCGCCACGAGGGACTTGTCGTCCGTGGGCCAGGGATAGTTGTCCCAGCCGATGATGTCCATGCGCTTTGCCATGACGAACTGATCCAGCTTTTTGATATAGCCGGACATGTTGGTCTGGATCGGGATATCCGGGCAGTATTTGCGGATGGCCTGATACTCGTTGGTGAAGCAGTCGGCGGTCGAATCGGTCACAAAGCGCATGTAGTCCAGCTGGATCGTGGGATTGAAGCGGTAATCGTCGTTCAATTCCGTGGGCAGCTGGATCTCCTGCCAGTCGTAGAGGGTGCGGCCCCAAAAGGAGGTGAACCAGCGCTCGTTCAGCTTTTCAAGGCTGCCGTAGCGCTTTTGCAGCCATTCGATAAATTTTCCTCGACAGATGGGGCAGTAGCAGTACGTGCCGTACTCGTTTGCGATGTGCCAGATCTTGAGCGCCGGATGGTGCGCGTAGCGCTGCGCCATGGCCCCCGCGATGGCGGCGGAGCGCTCGTGGTATTTGGGGGAATTGTAGCAGAAAAACACCCGCATGCCGTGGGTGCGGCGGCGGCCCTGGATGTCCACCGGCAGCACCTCCGGATATTTCGTGGACAGCCAGGCGGGCTGCGCGGTGGTGGGCGTTGCAAGGTTTACGCCGATGCCGTTTGCGGCAAGCTTATCCAAAAGCCTGTCCAGCCATTCAAAATTATAGCGCCCCTCCTCGGGCTCCAGCTTGGCCCAGGAAAAAACGGGCAGGGTCACCATGTTGATGTGCGCCTTTTTGAACAGACGCATGTCCTCGTCGATGGTCTTTTCGTCCCACTGATCGGGATTGTAGTCGCCGCCAAACCAGATCTTGTCGAGCTTCATGTGGCCTCCTGTAGTGATCGAAGTGGTATTTGTTCAGCCCCGCAAGGCACAGGGTATGAGGATGCGCTTTGGTATTTTGCTGCGCTGCCCGCTTTAGCCGGCTTTGCCCAGCCATAAGGGGACGCGCTTTAGGGCTTGCACCTTCCGCAGGGCTCAAAGCCGAGCGCCGTGATCTCCTCGCGCGTCCCGGTGTAGTTCAGACTGATTTTGATGTCCCTCGTGCCGGAGCAGGCGGGATCGTGAAACTTCATGCTTTTCATGTTCAGCACATAGGTAACGCCCGTCCCGTCCTGCTTGGCGTTCACGATCTGGGAAAGCGTCTCAAGCGAAGCGGCAAGCTGCTTGAGCCTTGAAAGCGCCTGGCGGGCTTCGGCCTTATCGTCGTAGGTGGGGTTTGTGACGTAGCGCTCCAGGGTCTCGATGTCCGCGCTCAGGCTATCTGCGTTTTGCACGCAGGAGCGCAGCTGTTCAAACTCATCCGGCGCGAAGGCGTTAAAGGTATTTATCGCCGCGTATGCGCACGCTGAAAAGATCATAAGCGCGATCAGCGTAAGGGCAAGCTTCTTTTTCATGGCAAAACCTCGCTTTGCGTTAAAGCGCTTTATCCAAGCGCGGCTTCAGCGCGCAGGCAGGCTGCAGGCGCGTCAAAGCCCTCCAATTCCAATACCTCAAGGGTGTTCATGCCAGGACGCAGGAAGGGCGCGGGCAGATACGCGCTGCGCTGCGGGCCGATCTCCCAGTGCCGGGACAGGGGCTTTCCGTTTACAAAGATCATGCCCTTTTTGAAGCCGGGCAGGTGCACGAAGGTATCGCGGGGCGTTTTACCCGCGTCGAACGCGCCGCGAAGCAGCAGGGGCCTTCCCGAAAAGGCGGGCGCGCCCTGCGAAAAGGGGACGCCTGAGAGATCCATAAAGGGCAAAGAGCGCATCTCCCAGCCGTAGAGGAATTGCTGCCCCAGGCGCACGCCGTACAGGATGCCCTTCGGGTCGCGAAGATAGGACCCGTAATTCACCCTGCCCATGTTTTCAACCAGGATGTCCAGACGCACGCCCTCCTGCGGCACGGCGATGCGGATCACGGGCTTTGGATCGTTTCGGTACAGGACGCCCGCAAAGCGGCCGTCCACGAATACCTGCGCCCGGTCGCGCAGACCGTCGATGCGCAGATCCATTTCCTCGCGCGGGCCCAAAACGCGGCAGGAGTACAGCGTAAAGCCGTAGCCCTGACCGAGCTTCTCCATGGGAAGGGGAGAGGCGCTGCATGTGGGCTTTAGCGCGCTCAGGGCGTAGTCCAATACGTCTGCACTTTGGCTTAGCTGGACAACGCCGTATTCCGCCTTCGTGGAGGGCGCGATTTCGGCGCTCTCGGTCTTTCCGGATCTTTCCATCAGCGCTTTTTGGAAAAGGCGGTACTTTGGCGTGATATCGCCGTCCTCCGTCAAAAGCGCGTCGTCGTCGTAGCTGGAGACCGTGGGCTGATAATTTGCGGGATCGGGACAGTTGGCCCCGTTCATATAGCCAAAGTTGCTGCCGCCGTGGAACATGTACACCGAAACCGAAGCGCCGAGCGCAAGGATCTTTTTGAAATCCTCCGCGGCTGACAGCGCGTCCCGCGTGTGATGCGCTTCGCCCCAGTGATCGAACCAGCCGTTCCAGTATTCGGAGCACATCAAGGGGCCAAAGGGCTTAAAGGGCTTAAGCGCTTCAAAGCGGCTTTCGGGATCGCTGCCAAAGTTCACCGTGGGCAGCGTACCGCAAAGCGTGCCGCCCGTCAGCATCCACTTGCAGTCTCCGTCGGAGGTAAACAGCGGTACGTCCACGCCCCGCTGGAGGTATCCGTCCCTAAGATGCGCAAGGTATTCCTTGTCGTCGCCGTAGGAGCCGTATTCGTTTTCCACCTGCAGCATCAAAACGTTGCCGCCCCGCGTGCACAAATGCGGCAGCAATACCGGGATCAAATGGTCCAGGTACTGATCGACAAATCGGATATAGGCTCTGTCCATGCAGCGCAGCGCGCAGTCGTACTTCAAAAGCCACCAGGGCAGGCCGCCAAATTCCCACTCCGAGCAGATGTACGGCCCGGGGCGCACGATGGCGTACAGGCCAAGCTCCTGCGCAAGGCTCAAAAACGCGCCGATGTCCAGCATGCCGCTTGTGTCGAACACATCCTCTTCCGGCATGTGCGCGTTCCATGCCACGTAGGTCTCCACGGCGTTAAAGCCGCAGGCCTTCAGCTTTAAAAGCCGGTCGCGCCAGTATTCGCGGGGCACGCGAAAATAGTGGATCGCCCCCGCGATCAGTTGAAAGGGCTTGCCGTCCAGCTCGAAGCGGTTGGCGCATACTTTGAAATTTGGCACGCTGACACCCCTTATGCAGATTTGATGCCCTTTTATTATACTGTATCGGGGATCAAAAAGTCCACCCTTCGCCGAATTTTTTGCACAGGCTTTCGCATAAAAAACCCGCCCGCAGCATATTGAATCGCGCGCGCTTTGGTGGTATGATTTATAAAACGCTTGCCGTTCATACCAGGATTTATTGGAACTGAGGAGACTTTATCGGAATGTCCATGGATCATGCGCTTTGCGCGCGGGAATTGTTTTTGCAGGGCTACAACTGCGCGCAGGCCGTGTTCTGCGCGTTTTGCGACGTGACGGGGCTTGACGAAAAGCAGTCCGCCCGCCTTGCGTCCTCCTTTGGCGGAGGGCTTGGACGGCTGCGCGAGACCTGCGGCGCGGTGAGCGCGGCGGCCATGGTGCTGGGGGCAGCCTGCGGCTACGACACCCCGGGCGATTACGAGGCCAAGAAGCGGCATTACGCCCTGGTGCGGTCGTTTGCTAAGCGCTTCAGGGAAAAGGAGGAGAGCATCTGCTGCCGGGAGCTGCTGGAAAAGGCGGGCCTGCCCGTGCAGATGGGCAGCGATCCGGAGCCGCGCACGCAGGAGTTTTATCAAAAGCGCCCCTGCCCGCGCCTGATCTACGAAGCCGCGCAGATCCTTGACGAAATGCTTGTGTCGATCAAAGAAAAACAATAAATAGACCGGAGGCTGCGAAATGGAAAACAACGGACGGGATATGCTTTGGTACGCGCAGGAGGCGCTCAACTGGAACGAGGCGCTGCCCCTGGGCAACGGAAGGCTGGGCGCGATGGTGTTTGGCGGCGTGCGGCGCGAGCGCATCTGCCTGAACGAGGATACGCTTTGGAGCGGCGCGCCCAGCTTTTATCAGCGCGAGAACGCGCCCGAGGGCTGGCAAAAGGCGCGTGAGGCGGCCCTTCAGGGCGATTTCCTGAAGGCGCAGCTGCTTTTGGAAAACGATGTCACCGGCCTTTGGTCGCAGATGTACCTGGCCCTTGGCGAAATGGACATCGATTTTGAGCACGAGGGCAGGGAAAGCGACTACCGCCGAAGCCTTGATCTGAAGCGCGGCGTGCACCTGGTGGAATACACGGCAGACGGCGTGAAGTTTACAAGGGAAACGTTTGTGAGCTTTCCCGCAAACGTGCTGGTCATGCGCGTGACGGCAGACCAAAAGGGAGCAATCAACTGCGGCATTTCGCTAAAGTCGGGGCCGGACGCGGTCTGCGCCGTGCGGGAAGGCGAATTGAGCTTTGAGGGCAATTGCCCAAGCGTGCAATGGGAATACGGCAAGGGACAATTTGCCAAAGACCGCCTGACCTACGCCACCAGGCCCGAAGAAAAGGGCATGGGCTTTTACGCTCAGGCGCGCGTGCTGGCGCCGGGCGGCGAATTTGAGCTGCGCGCGGGACATCTGGCGCTGCGCCACGCGGACGAAATGACGATCCTCTTTAACGCCCGCACCTCCTTTAACGGCTGGAAGAAGCATCCCGTCACGGAGGGAAAGCCCTACCGGGAGCCCTGCATCGATGAAATCGACCGGGCCGAAAAAAGGAGCTATGATGAACTCAAAAGTGAGCACGTGCAGGATGTAAGCAGCCTGTATGATCGGGTGGAGCTGGACCTTGGCGGGGGAGCGGAGGCGCTTTTGCCCACCGATCAGCGCCTTATGCGCCACGAGGAGGGGCTGAGCGATCCCGCCCTGTACGCCCTGTACTTTAACTTTGGCCGCTACCTGATGATCGCGGGCTCCCGCCCGGGCAGCCAGGCCATGAACCTGCAGGGCATCTGGAACGCCAGCATGACGCCGCCGTGGAACAGCAACTATACCCTGAACATCAACGCCGAGATGAACTACTGGCCCGTCTTTATGACGGACCTTGCCGAGTGCTTCGAGCCCATGAAGCGGCTGATCTGCGAGCTCAGCGAAAGCGGGCAGCGCACGGCCCGGGCGTACTATGACGCGCCTGGCAGCTGCTCTCACCACAATACGGATCTGTGGCGACTTTCGACCCCCGTGGGCGCCAAGTGCTTTGGCTCCTCGTCCTTTTCCGCCTGGCCCATGTCCGGCGGCTGGCTGGCCCGGCACATCTGGGAGGAATACGAGTATTCAAACGATCCCGGGGTGCTGAGCGAGGACGCCTATCTTGCAATCAAACGCGCCGCGGAATTTTTCCTGTCCCAGCTTATCAAGGACGAGGAGGGAAAGTACATCTTTGCTCCCGCTACCTCGCCTGAAAATATGTTCAGACTGAACGGGGAAGGCCTGATGGTCGACAGATATACCACCATGAGCCAGGAGATCGTGAAGGACTGCCTTGAGATCTTTGCAAAGGCCGCATGCCTGTTGGGCAGGGACGAGCAGCTTGCCCAGGAGGCCCAAAATACGGCCGCGTCCGTCAGGCTTCCCGGCATCGGCAAGGACGGCGAGCTTTTGGAGTGGAGCGAGAATTTTGAGGAGTGGGACATCCATCACCGCCACATCTCGCACCTCTACGGCCTGCATCCCGGAAGGCTTATGAGCCCCGAGTCTACGCCCGAATACGCCGCCGCCGTGCGGCGGACGCTTGAGCGCAGGGGAGACGAGAGCACCGGCTGGGCGATGGGCTGGCGCATCTGCCAGTGGGCGAGGCTGCACGACGGCGACCACGCGCTAAAGCTATTGGACAACCAGCTTCGCATGGTGTCCTCCCGCACCAGCGGCGTATCCTATGCAGGCGGCGGCAGAAACGGGGGAGGGACGTATACGAACCTCTTCGACGCGCATCCGCCCTTCCAGATCGACGGCAATTTCGGCGCCTGCGCCGGTATCTGCGAAATGCTGCTGGACAGCGCGGAGGACGGCACGCTTCACCCCCTGCCCGCCCTGCCCGCGGCCTGGAAGAAGGGCAGCGTAAGGGGCCTGCGCGCACGGGGCGGCGCGAAGGTGGATATCGAATGGGAGGAAAAGCGCGCCCACGTGCGCGTCACCAAAAACGGAGACACGGCGCAATACAACGTCGATATACGCTGATGCGCATTTCTGACAGCATAAGGGGCTGGAGCACAACAGCCCCTTTTTGCGCGGCTCAAGCCGTGGCCCTGGTCCCCAGGAATCATCAAAGAAACAAATTTTTAAAATGATCAAAATGAATTAAGTTGCTAATTTTTCAACAAAACTGACAAATTTTGAAAAGTACCTTGACGATATAGGGCGAATGTGATAAAATTCGTTTGTTACAAATTGACGCATGACGTGTTATTTAATCTGAGCCATCAGATCAACGGGGGAGGAATCGACATTGACTTCTGCGGCAACCCGTAGGAAAAAGGGTTTCCTGGAAAGGATGCGCGGCAACTGGGATCTGCTGCTGTTCTGTCTTCCAGGAATATTTTTCACGATCGTTTACCACTATATCCCGATCTACGGCGTTCAGATCGCCTTCCGCAATTATAAGGTAAAGCCGGGCATCTGGGGCAGCGACTGGGTCGGCCTGAAGAACTTTATCCGGTTTTTCAACAGCGCCGACTGGCTGATCCTGGTGCGCAATACTCTGATCCTGAGCGCCTATTCCCTGGCCGCTGGCTTCCCGGTCGCCGTCATTCTGGCGCTGATGCTCAATTCCTTCCGCCATAAAAGATACCGCAAGATCATCCAGGCCGTGACCTACGCGCCGAACTTCATTTCGACCGTCGTCATGTGCGGTATGCTGATCCTGTTTTTGTCCCCGCGCGTTGGCGTCGTAAACAACGTGATCCGTCTGCTTGGCGGCAACACCATCAACTTCATGTCCGAGATCAGCATGTGGCGTCACATCTACGTCTGGTCCGGCGTGTGGCAGGGCATGGGCTGGTCCTCCGTTATCTACTTTGCGGCGCTGGCCGGCGTAAGCCCCGAATACCACGAAGCTGCCATCGTGGACGGCGCTACCAAGTTCCAGCGCGTTTTGCACATCGACCTTCCTTTCCTTACACCTACGATGACGATGCTGCTGATCATGAACATGGGCTCCATTCTGTCGGTCGGCTTTGAAAAGGTCTACGCGCTGCAAAACGCTTTGAACCTGCCAGTTTCCGATATCATCGCGACCTATACCTACCGCTTCGGTATCATCAAAAGCGATATTTCCTACTCGTCTGCCGTCGGTCTTATGAACAGTCTGGTCAACTCCATTCTGCTGGTCACCGTCAACTACATCACCGGCAGGATGAGCGACAACGCGCTGTTCTAAGGAAAGGAGGAAAGCGATATGGAAAAAAAGCATCATGCGCTAAGGCGCACCCGCGGCGATGTCATTTATGATACGATCATATTCATTATCCTGACGTTCATCTTCCTGATCGTCGCGTATCCTCTGTACTTCGTCATCATTTCCTCCATTTCCGACCCCATCGAGGTATCGGCAGGCAAGGTCATCATGACCCCTGTGGGCTTTACCTGGGACGGCTACACAGAAGTTTTCAAGACAAAGACCGTCATGCGCGGCTTCAGAAACTCCCTGATCATCACGGTGCTTGGTACCTGCATTAACCTTCTTGTCACCATTCCCACGTCCTACGCCCTAAGCCGCTCAGACTTTACGCTCAAGCGCCCGATCACCCTGTTCTACATCCTCACCATGTTCTTAAGCGGCGGCATGATGCCCACCTACATCATCATCCGCGATACGGGCCTGCTTGATACCTGGTGGGCGCTGGTGCTCCCGGGGTGCTTAAGCGTTTACAACATGATCGTTGCGCGAACGTTCTTTAAAACGACCATACCGCAGGAGCTGATGGAGGCCGCAAAGCTGGACGGCTGCGGCAACACGAAGTTTTTCATCTACATCGTGCTTCCGCTTTCCGGCGCCATTACCGCCATCCTCTGCCTGTACTACGGCGTCGGCCACTGGAACAGCTACTTTAGCGCCCTGATCTACATCCAAAAGCGCGAACTGTGGCCCCTGCAGCTGGAGCTTAGAAACATCCTGGTGCTGAACACGAACGTTATGACCAACCAGGTCCTCACGCAGGAGCAGCTGCTTGAGCAAAAGCGCCTGGAGGCCCTGAAGGAAATGATGAAGTATTCGCTGATCATCATCTCTTCCATCCCGGTCCTCATCATCTACCCCTTCGTACAGAAGCACTTTGTAAAGGGCGTCATGATCGGCTCCGTAAAGGGCTGATCGCAAAACCAAATGATGCGCCTTTATGGCGTAGCATAATATTTTTCAAGGAGGAACCCCTATGAAGAAACTGGCTCTTGTGCTGGTCGCTCTGTTGGCCCTCTCCAGCGTTTCTGCGCTGGCTGCGGACTGGAACGAGACTGGCCTGCCCATCGTAAACGAGCCCTACTCCTTCTCCATTTTCCTGGATGACAGTGGTCTGCCGGAAGACAAGATCATGTTCCCGATCATGGAAGAGGAAACCGGTATCACCATCGAATGGCAAATGGCTCCCTATCCTGTTCAGCAGGAAAAGCTCGGCATCGCCCTTTCCAGCGGCGACTATGCCGACGTTATCGCGGGCTGGACGCTGGGCGATCAGCACCTGATCGACATGGGCATGAAAGATCATACCTTCCTGCCCCTGGAGGATCTGATCGCTGAGTATGCTCCCAACATCCAGGAAGTTCTCGACAAGCCCGGCATCCGCGCTTCGATGACCCTGCCGGATGGCCACATCTACTCCATTCCTTACGTTGTAAGGGAGCCCCAGGTCTTCTACATCCCCTACATCAATCAGCAGTGGCTGGATCGCCTGGGCCTCGAAATGCCCACCACTCCCGACGAGCTGAAGGAAGTTCTGATTGCCTTCCGCGATCAGGATGCCAACGGCAACGGTGATCCCTCCGACGAGATCCCCTTCTCCGGAGACCCGAACAACCTGGACATCTCTAAGCTCTCTGGCTGGTGGGGCGTGGATGCCGCGGGCACCAAGAACCAGTTCCCCTATTTCTCCCTGGTTGATGGCAAGATCACCTTCGGCGCCAACACCGAAGCCTACAAGGAGTTCATCGAGTTCTTCGCCGATCTGTATGCCGAAGGCCTGATCGACCCCGAGATCTTCACTCAGGACGTCGCGACGTGGGCTGCCAAGGGCAAGCAGGATCTGTACGGCGTGAACATCTCCTACGGCCCCAGCGATGCCTACGACAATTTCCCCGAGGGCACTGAGGAGTACGAGAAGTACGTAAAGAACGCCATGCATCCCCTGCCCGTGCTGAAGGGCGTCGAGAATCCCGTATACCATCGCATTTCCAATGGTCTGACCCTCTTCCGCACCCAGGCCGTCATCACCGACAAGTGCGACGAGGAAAAGGCTGCGATCATCATCCGCTGGTTCGACTATCTCTACTCTGCCGACATCAGCCGTCAGACCTCCAGCGGCCCCTTCGACATCTGCATCACCAAGCTGGGCGAGCATCTCTACAAGGAGATCGACACCACCGACTGGTCTGAAGAGATGAAGGAGAAGTACAGCTGGGGCAACCGCTTCGCCAACTCTCTGCCGCGTTACTATCACGATGACGCTTATGTAGAGAATCCCGCTGTCGTGCTGCCCTACAACAGCGATACTCCCAACGTTGACCTCCAGGAAGAGATGAAGATGGAGCTCTACGGCCCCTATCTGAACGAGAAGTTCCCCGAGGTTTGGAGCACCTCCGAAGAGGACACCACCCGTTCCGCTGAGATCCAGGCTGACCTGAACAACTACATCAAGACCAAGACCGCGCAGTGGATCGCCGGCCAGGCTGATGTTGAGGCTGAGTGGGATGCCTACTGCGAGCAGCTGAACACCTATGGTCTCGAAGAGCTGCTTGAGATCAACCGCCGCGCTCTGGGCGAGGAATAATAATCCCGCTTAAGTTGCGTTAAACCCCATGACCCCGCGCCCGGTTTTCCGGGCGCGGGGTTCTTATGTAGGAAAAAGATGCGCATGCTAAAAAAGTATCGCGCGCCTGCGAAACTTTTTTGGTCAGCAAAACGGGGATTGCGGCAAAGCGGGCAAGGTGGTATAATGCTTACAGCATTTGTTTGGGAGGTACGCTATGGGCGCGGATACGCGAGAGGACATCATCAATTTTACCGACGCTGCAAGATATGTGCAGCCAACGGAACCTGCGGTGCTTCAAAAGCTTGAGTGGTTCAAGGATCAGAAGCTCGCCTTTATGGTGCACTGGGGCACCTACAGCCAGCTCGGCATGTGCGAAAGCTGGCCGATCTCAGACGGCGACGCCTACTGGTCGAGGACTGCCTATCGATGGGAGCCGGACAATGAAAAGTTCCGCACCCAGTATTTTGCGATGAACAAGACCTTCAATCCCATCCGCTTCGATCCCGACGAGTGGGCGGATTTTGCGAAGGAGGCCGGCTTCCGCTACTTTATTTTCACCACGAAGCATCACGACGGCTTTTGCATGTTCGATAGCAAATACTCTCCCTACAAGATCACAAACAGCGATTGCCCCTTCCACACGAACCGGCGCGCAAACGTTGCAAAGGAGCTGTTTGACGCCTTCCGCGCCCGTGGCATCGCCATTGCGCCCTACTTCTCAAAGCCCGACTGGCACTGCCCTTGGTATTGGGCCAAGGACTGTGAAAAGCCGGTCGCCTTCGACCGCAATCCCACCTATGACCCGAAGGCCCGCCCGGAGCTGTGGAACCGCTTTGTGGAATACACGCACGCGCAGCTTACAGAGCTTGCGGAGGACTACGGCCCCGTGGACATCCTGTGGCTGGACGGGGGACAGGTGCGGCCCTCAAACGGTCAGGACATCCGCCTGGATGTGCTTGCAAAAAAGCTTCGGGCCAAAAATCCGGGCCTGCTGTTTGCCGACCGCACCGTGGGCGGCGCGTTTGAAAACTACATCACGCCGGAGCAGACGATCCCTCAAAAGCCCATCGACGTGCCCTGGGAGAGCTGCATTTCGATCGGCAACGGCTTTGCCTACGGCTACGACGACGAGTATAAGCCCCCGCGCGAGCTCGTGCGGCTTTTGATCAACGTCGTAACGCGCGGCGGCAACCTTGCGCTGAACCTTGGCGCGCAGCCGGACGGACGGCTGCCCAGACGCGGCATGGAGGCGGCGCTGGGGCTTGGCGAGTGGCTGAAAACCTACGGCGAAGCGATCTTTTCGACTCGCGCGGCCAAAACGCAGTTGGAAAGCGGCGACTTTGGTTTTACGCGCAGGGGAAATACTGTCTATGCGTTGAAGCCCGTTGCGGCAAACGAAACGCTGAATGGGAGAATACTCGTTCCCTGGAGTGAAGGCTGCAAAAGGATCAGCGCGCTGGATAACGGCGAGCCGCTTGGCTTTGAGAGGACGTCCATGGGGCTTGAAGTAAAGCTGCCGGAGCGCTTTGCTTCAGACAGCCTGTATGCGCTTGCTTTAAAAATAGAGGAATCCTAAACGAGGCCGCATGCTTTACCTTTCCTGCTTTACCTTTCCGGACGCCGATGCGGAATTTGATTTTCGGCTGAGCGTCAAGCGCACCTGTTACGACACGGTGTACCCGTTTCACGTGCTCAGCGGGCGCGGACTTGCTAAAATCGAATTTGAGCCGATCACGATCCTGTATGGCGGGAACGGCTCGGGCAAGACGACTGCGCTGAACGTGATCGGAGAGAAGCTTGGACTTGCGCGGGAGACGCTGTACAACCGTTCCAGCTTCTTCGAGGATTATACGCATTTGTGCCGCTATGAAACGCGCATGCCGATCCCCGAAAACAGCCGGGTGATCGTGAGCGACGACGTGTTTGAATTCATGCAGGATCTGCGCGCTCTGAACGGCGGCATAGACCGCAGGCGGGAGGAATTGTTTGAAGAATACCTGGACAATAAAAACGAGCGTGATTTCAGGCTGCGCAGCATAGACGATTACGAAAAGCTCAAAAAAATCGTTCAGGCCCGCAGCAAAACCCAATCCCGCTATGTGAGGCTGAACATGAAGGACAATGTGCGGGAACAATCAAACGGTGAAAGCGCCTACGCGTATTTTACGCAAAAGATCGGCGAAGATGGGCTGTATCTGCTGGATGAACCTGAAAACAGTCTCTCGCCGGAGAATCAGCTGAAGCTTGCGGGATATCTGGAGGACTCCGCGCGCTTTTTCAACTGCCAGTTTGTGATCGCGACGCATTCACCCTTTATCCTTGCGCTGCGCGGAGCAAGGATCTACGATCTGGACGCAGCTCCTGCCGCTGTGAAAAAGTGGACGGAACTGGAGGCCGTGCGCACGTATTATGATTTTTTCAATTCGCACCGCGCTTTGTTTGAACAGGACTAAGCGGACGGATAGAACACAGCGGCAGCGCAAAAAAACGCTGCCGCTGTTGCTATCCTGCGTAAGAAGCGGGTCTGTCAGCCCTTGCCTGTAAAATAGACCTGGGATGATACAGGTTTGACCTCGCTGTCCAGGGTGAGGCGGAGTACGGCGCAGGTCTGCGCCTGGACGGAGGAAAGGTCTATGCGCACCTGACCGTCTTCGCAGCTGTAGGGAACGGCGCAGTTATCGAGCGTCTGCACGTTCAGAAGCCTGCCCGGCAGCGGCGGGAGAGCCATGCCATGGAAGGCATTTTGGTCCAGCACGTGCAGATAGATGCAGTTCTGTCTGAAGGTCGTGCCGTACACGCCGTCCACGGGCTCCAGCGGGCCGCCGCGCGTTCCATAGATGGCTTCGCCGTGGGATTTGATCCACGCGCCAAATTCCGCGATCCGCGCGCGGATCTCCGGCGATAGCTTGCCGTTTTTGTCCGGCGCGATGTTCCACAAAATGTTCCCGTCCCGGCAGATCACGTTAACCAGCATGCGGATCAGCCACTCAAGCGGCTGCACAGGGTCGTTTGCCATCCAGCCCCAGCTGGCTCCGGAGCACAGGCACAGGTTTTTCTCCCAGGGCACGGTGATGATCTTGCCGCTTACCTCGTGAGAACCCTCGTCGCAGTAGAAGTCGCCCTCCCAGCCGCTTCTGGGGTTGACAAGCGCCCTGGGCGCGTATTTGCGCACCATCGCGTTCAGCTTGTCCGGCTCCCAGAACCAGGCGCTGGAGGTGTCAGAGCCCTTGTGGGCCAGCCAGCCCCCGTCGTACCATAAGATGTCCGGCGCGCCGTAGCGGGTGACCAGCTCCTCGACCTGGCCGTAGCACTGCGCCTTCATGAGCGCGGCATTTTGAGTAAGGTGCTCGGGATCGAAATAGCCGGGAAAGCGCCAGTCCATGGGGGAGTAGTAAAAGCCGGTTTTCAGACCGTACCTGCGGCAGGAGACGGCAAACTCCTCCACAAAATCCCGATGCGCCTTGGCGTTAAAGGACGTAAAGCCCCTCCAGCTTGCGGCGCTGTTCCACAGGGCAAAGCCGTCGTGATGGCGGGTGACCATGACCGCGTAATTTGCGCCCAGGGTTTTTGCGATTTCCGCCCATTCGTCGGTAGTGAAATCCTGGGGATCAAACTGCTCCGTCAGCGCCTCGTAGGAATGATAGGGCAGCTTTTCCGCAAAGCGCACCCATTCGCCGCGCCCCAAAATGGAGTACAGACCCCAATGGATGAACATGCCCACCTTGGCGTCGCGCCACCACTTTAAGTCGTTTTCGCCGAGCTTCAGCCCGGG
>CADBNW010000125.1 GCA_902796025.1 uncultured Eubacteriales bacterium | reverse complement strand
GCTCTTTTTAAAGCTGCAAAGCGGCATCGACGACATCTGCCGCGCGCACAGCATCGACCGCGCCAGCATGAATCTGAAGGCCGTGCACTCCCTGGAGGGCCCCCAGCGCATGCAGCTGATGATGGAAAACCGGCTGTTTTCCACCATCGCCTACGTGGTCACGGCAACCGTCTCCGCGATGCTCTGCGGCGGCGGCTCCGTCGCCCTGCTGGCGGAGGGCCCCGTGGGCGTGATCGTCGGCATCGTCATCGGCCTCGTGGTCGCGTTCGTCGGCAAAAAGGCCGCCGGAAACGCCATCCGAAACGCAGACCTTCCCGGCCTTGTGCGCAGGATCACTGCGCCGGGCCTTGCCGCCAGCTTGAAGTCGCCCCGTCAGCGCAGGCTGATCGAGGAGGAGCTTACGCGCACGATGCAAAAAAGCGAGTTTACAGACAAGCTCGTAGAAGAGGTCACGCAGTCCCTCAAGGCCCAGATCCTGCAAATGGCGCGCAGCGTCGAAATGCCGATCGTGCAATAGTCCTTCGTACTGCCCCATGCTTTTCCCTTCCCCGCCGCCCCGTGCGGCGGGTTTTCTTTGCCGCACAGCCCTGGAACATCCCTCGCCGTTCGTGCGTCAAAGCGTTAGCAATCTCATAAGGAGATGGATTTTTATGAAACAATACCTTGCACTGCTCTTTGCGGCGATCCTGGCGCTTTCAAGCCTTTGCGCTTTAGGCGAAGAGACCCTCTCCAGCGAAATGGCGCGCGTTACACTGCTGGTCAAGGAGCAGCTGGACCTTCCGGACGACTACAGCGAATTCTCCGGCAGCCTGAACGACGGCTGCTGGACGCTGTCCTGGAGCGGCGAAAACCGCTGGGCGGAGGTAAGCTGCAGCCGGGACGGCCTCGTGTTCAGCTTTTACCGCTACGACGATCAGGAGCGTCCAAACGCGCAGCCCGGCCTCGGCGCGCGCTTTCCTAAGCTCGATGCCCCTGCCCTTTCACAGGTGGCGGACGCCTTCCTTGCAAAGGTCATCGACACCAGCCGCTGGGGCTGGCAGCTGGACGCGCTGAAGCCCTCGCTCGTGCACTCCTTCCGGGATCAGTTCAGCGCCGTCGGACATCTCACCCTGGACGGCTATCCCACGGACATCAGCATAACCCTCGGCATCGACTGCGACAGCGGCCGCGTAAACAGCTATTACCGCTCTGACGCCCACCAGCAGTATGCCCCCATTCCCGATCAGCCGGAGACAAGCATGATCGATGAAGCAGCGGCCCGTCAGACTCTGCAGGCCGCATACACCATGGAGGCGGAGTATCTCGTCGTAACGGATGGCGAACCGGCCCGCCTGGTCTACACGCTAAAGCCCCGCGGCCTCTTGGCCGTCGACGCGAAAACCGGGCTGTTGCTGAATGAGCAGCCAGTCGTGGTCTACAGTGCCACGGAGGAGGCTGAGGACGAGGACAGCGCTGCGGGCGCGCTGATGAGCAAGCGTCAGCTCACCCAGACAGAGCTTGACAGCATCGCCCACTACGACGGCGTGCTTAGTAGATCGGCACTGGACGCAGCTGTACGGGAGATCCCAGAATTAAAGCTCGGCGAAAGCGACCTGCTCACCGGCGTCAGCTATCAGGTATCGGAGGAAAAGCCTCAGGCCAACCTGAACTACACCCGCGAGCTGGAGGGCGTCCAGCTCTACCGCCATTTGCTGGTGGACGCGCAAAGCGGCAAGCTGCTGTATGCCTGGACAAGCGTCACCAGATACACTTCCTTCGATGAAGACGCACCCATCGATGCACAAAAGGAAGCCGCCCAGCACTTTATCGAGCGTTACCTCCCAGAGCTTTCCGATGATTTGAGCCTCACAAGCGAAAGCGCGCAGCAGCCGATGCTTGGCGAAGAGGTTACCGGGCGCTTTGTCTTTACCCGCACGCACGAGGGCTATCCCTTTAAGGCCAACAGCCTGACCCTGCGCACGGGTGTGGACGGCACCCTGTGGGACTATTCCCTCAGCTGGGACGAGGAGCAGACCTTTGCTCCCTTGGGCGAGAATCTGATCGGCGAAGCGGAGGCCGCAAGGCTCTGGATCAGCGACGCTCCCCTTGAACTTGGCTACGTGACGACCACAGCGCCTGACGAAAGCAAGCTCACCCTCTGCTGGCGCTTTAAGCACACGGACGGCATCTACGCCGTGGACGCGTTTGACGCAAGCCGCTATACCTCCAAGCAGGCTTCAGACGGCAGCTATACCTATCCCGAGACCGAAATGCTCTACGACAGCGAGGTGCGCCGCCTTGGCGCCTTTGGCGTAGGCCTTGCGGGATGCGGCTTTACTTCTAAGGATACGCTTACAGGCGATCAGCTCATGCACCTGCTTTTGCAGGCCGTCGGCTACGAAAGCGGCGAAGCCTTCGAGGGGGACGAGCTGAAAAACAGCTTTAAAAACCGCTTTGGCACGCTGCCGGAGGCAGACGAAAACGGCGCGGTGTCCCGCAGTGAACTGATGCGCGTGATGGTCTGTGCCGCAGGCTACGCAAACGCCGCAAGGCTTACGGGCATCTACACAAGCGAGGCTTTGGACTTTGCCGCCCTGCCGGAGGAGCAAAAGGGCAGCGCGGCCATCGCGGGCGCTTTGGGCGTGATCGAGCTGGAGGACGGCTGCTTTAACGCCTCCCAGCCCGCGCTAAGCGCCCAGGCTGCGCACGCCGTGTACGTGCTGCTGAGCAAATAAGCCATAGATTTGCATAATCACGTATTGCTTTCATCCGAAATTGAATTTATACAGGTTAATATTGCGCTATTTTTGCAATTTTTGCTTCTGTGCTATTGCATTTTTGTAAGCTGCGTGGCATAATGACAACTGTGCTTATGCGCAATATTACATTTCGAGGTGGAAGCAATGCCTCTTGGAGTTTCTCAAAAGTGCAAAAACATTCAGCCGTCCGTCACCCTGGCCATCGATTCCCGCGCCAAGCAGCTGCGCGCGATGGGGCTTGACGTCATCGGCTTTGGCGCGGGCGAACCGGATTTCGACACGCCCAAATACATAAAGGACGCCGCAAAGGACGCGCTGGACGCGGGGCTCACCAAGTACACCCCCGTAGCCGGCACAGTGGAGCTGAAAACCGAGATCCAGGCCAAGCTCCTTCGCGACAACAACCTGGATTACGAGCTGACAGACATCGTGGTTTCGACCGGCGCAAAGCAGTGCCTGTTCAACGCCCTCTCCGCCATCCTCGACCCCGGCGACGAGGTGCTTTTGCCCGCTCCATGCTGGGTAAGCTATCCGGAGATGGTCGCCATGGCCGGCGGCGTGCCCGTCATGGTAAACGGCGAAGCGGAAAACGGCTACGTCGTACCGGCGGAAGAACTGGAAAAGCACATCACTCCCCGCACAAAGGCGCTCATCATCAATTCGCCAAACAACCCCACGGGGCTTGTGCTTAGCCAGGATATGCTCAAGCAATACGCGGATCTTGCCGTAAAGCACGAGTTTTACGTCATCAGCGACGAGATCTACGAAAAGCTGATCTACGACGGCGGACGGCACGTGTCCATCGCCTCACTGGGCGACGAGATCAAGGCGCAGACCATCGTCATAAACGGCGTATCCAAATCCTACGCGATGACCGGCTGGCGCATCGGCTACGCTGCGGGGCCCAAAAACATCATCCGCGCCATGACCTCCTTCCAAAGCCACACCACCTCCAACGCTAACTCCATCGCTCAGCACGCGGCAGCCGTCGCCCTCACCAACGGCGAGCGCTTCATGCACGAAAGCTTTATGGAGTTCACCGCCCGCAGAAACCTGATGTACGACATGCTCTCCTCCATCCCAGGCCTCAAGTGCCGCCTGCCGCAGGGCGCGTTTTACATGATGCTGGATGTGTCTGCGCTGTTTGGCAAAAGCGTAAACGGCAAGGTCATCACCGGCAGCGACGATTTTGCTGGCGCGCTGCTGGAAAGCAAGATGGTGGCCGTGGTGCCCGCCCGCGCCTTTGGCGACGACCGCTGTGTGCGCTTGAGCTACGCGACCACGCGGGAAAAGATCATCGTGGGCGTAGGCCGCATCGCGGAATTCGTGCAGGAGTGCGAATAATAGCCCCATAGGCTATTCAAAACGTTTCTGTCAGGCGCGAAGGCTTCTTCGCGCCTTTTATGTTTTATCCCTCTAAAGCACCCCTTCCTCGCCAAACGGCTTGCACATTTTACGCTGGGCGGCTATAATCTGGCGCAAAGAGTATCGTTATGGAGCTACATGCATGGACGGAATTACGCTGTATCACCTATCCAAAGAGCTTGACCGCCGCCTAAGCGGCGCGCGCGTGGACAAAATCCAGCAGCCGGAGCGCGACGAAGTGCTGCTTACCCTGCGCTGCCCCGGCGAAAACCTCGTGCTTTTGATCAGCGCCAGCGCGGACTGCGGCCGGGCGCACATCACCCGCGTCAAAAAGGCAAATCCCCTGGAGCCTCCGGCTCTGTGCATGCTGATGCGAAAGCATCTGCTGGGCGGGCGGTTGACCAGCGTAAGGCAGGTCAGCGCGGACAGGATCCTGGTTTTTGAAATCGAGCACACGGATGAGCTGGGCGACGCCGCAAAAAAGAAGCTGATCTGCGAATTCATGGGCAAGCACTCAAACATCATTTTGGTAAACGGTGACGGGCGCATTTTGGAGTGCGCGCGCCACATCAACGAAACGATCTCCAGCTTTCGTCTGGTGCTGCCGGGGTTGGATTACACCTCCCCGCCGGAGCACGGAAAGCTGCCCTTTGACGCGCTAACGCCTGAGCAATTGCAGGCCCGCCTTGCGGGCAAAAGCGGCAGCCTTCCAAAGCTTTTGCAGGCAAGCGTCAGCGGCCTTTCGCTGCCTCTGGCACGCGAGATCGCCTATCGCGCCTGCGGCGACGCGGAAGCCTACGTCGAAAACGCTGAACCCTATGCCCAAAGCGCCTGCAGGGCGATCAGTGAGATCCTCTCCACTCCCTCCCCCGCCGTGCGCCTTGGGCCGGACGGGGAAGCGCTGGAGCTTGAAGCCTTTCCCTTCAAAAGCCGCTTGTACGGCACGCTTTGCCCCTATCCGACCCTGAGTGAGGCGACGGACGAATATTACCTGCAGCGGGACACCTTTATGCGGATGCAGCAAAAAAGCGCCGCCGTGCGCCGCGTTCTCAAGACCCACGAGGAGCGCCTGCAAAAAAAGCTTGCCCTGCAGCAGGAGGCCTACGATTCCGCCCAAGCCAGCGAGGAATACCGCATCAAGGGCGAAATGCTGATGGCAAGCCCGCAGCTTGTAAAAAAGGGTATGACCGAGGTCAGCCTTCCCAATTACTATTCGGAGGATTGCGCACCGCTTTCAGTCGCTCTGGATCCCCGGCTGGACGCCCAGGCAAACGCCCAGCGCTACTTTAAGCTCTACAAAAAGGCGCAGACCGCGCGAAAGCTCGCCCTGGAGCAGCTGCGCCAGGGGCGCGAGGAGCTAAGCTACATCGAAGGCCAGCTTGAAAATCTGGAGTTGTGCACGGACGAGGCCGCGCTTGAGGAAATGCGAAGCGAGCTCGTAAAGGGCGGCTACATCCGCGATACCGCCTCCCGCCGGGAGAAAAAGGCCCTGCCGCCCTCAAGCCCCATGCAGTTTACCGCGCCAGACGGTACGCGCGTGCTGGCCGGGCGCAACAACATGCAAAACGAGGCGCTGACCTTCGGCGCGGAGCCGGAGGAAACCTGGCTGCACGCAAAAAACGTGCCCGGCTCCCACGTGATCATAAAAAGCGCCTCCCCAAGTGAGGAGACGCTGCTCTACGCCGCGCGCATCGCCGCAAGGTATTCCAAGGCCTCCGCAGCGGACACAGTCGAGGTGGATTTCACCCGCCGCCGCTATGTCAAAAAGCCCTCCGGCGCGCGCCCGGGCTTTGTCATCTACACCCATCAGCGCACGATCCTGGCTAAGCCCCTGGATGCCGGCACAAAGTGACGCTGCGGCGCAAAAAGAACTGCCGTCCTGTTTAATCCAGATAGATCGGGTTGCTCCAGGCGCGCCGCCCCTGCGCGTCCTCGCACATAAGCCTTACATAGGAATAGCCCTTTACGCTCATCGAAGCCTGGGTGATCAGCCCGCCCTCGCTGTCGCGCTTTAGGGGCGTTGGACGAAGGCCATAGATAAAGCGCAGGCGCGCGCAGGGCGAGCAGCGGCAGTAGGCCACCCCATCCTCGACATAAAAATCATAGATCTCCGGCCCGCAGGAGGAATAGTAGCGCCCCTGCTCCAGCGCCTCCAATATGGAGTCCAGCTTCTTTTCAGCGTTTACCATGACCCAGCCCTTGCAGTGGTGGTACGGCCTGTGCCCGTCATCCACGGCCACGCAGTTGATGCGCTTGTTTTGCACCAGCAGCTCGTCCCAGATCAGGCCGTTGTCGGTGTCCATGTCGTCTTCGATGGCGCAGCCGGAATTCCATATTTCCATCGCAAAGCAGCCCTGCAGGTCCTCAAAGCTGCGCGCGGGGGTCCTGCTCCAGTCCGGATGGCAATAGATGGCAAGGTTGTTGTGCGCGCGCAGGCTGTCGATGAAGGGCTGATACTCCGCGGCGCCTGCAAGTCTTGCGTTGCTCACGCGCTCGTCCTGGCTGTAGCCGTTTTTGCCCTCTTCCGGGCCGATGGCCACGGTGTGAAAGCACATACCCGCACGGGTGGTGAGGTTTACGTCGATCTCCATGCCGGGCACGATCAAAACGCCCGTCTCCGGCGCGTAGTTTTTGAAATTATAGAAGCGGTGATCAGTGAGTGCAAGAAAGTCGTAACCGTTTTGCGCGTGCAGGCGTATCGTTTCCTCCGGGGAAAGCTGCCCGTCGGAGCGGGTGGTGTGGCAGTGCAGGCCGCCCTTCAAAAAGCGGTGCTGGGTGCCCGAGAAGGCTTGCTGACGTATAAGCATGACAAATCTGTCCTTTCTTAAAATACAACAAAGCCGCCCGGTAAAAGGCGGCTTTTGCTTTCTTATTTGGCCATTTCCACGGCTCTGGTTTCGCGGATGACGTTTACCTTGATCTGTCCGGGGTACTCCATCTCCGCCTCGATCCGCTTGCAGATCTCCTTGGCAAGCACCAGGGTGCCGGCGTCGTTTACGTCCTCCGGCTTCACCATGACGCGGACCTCGCGTCCAGACTGGATCGCAAAGGACTTCTCCACGCCCTCGAAGGAGTTGGCGATCTCCTCCAGCTTTTCGAGGCGCTTGATGTAGTTTTCGATGCTCTCGCGGCGCGCGCCCGGCCTTGCGGCAGAGATTGCGTCGGCTGCCTGCACCAAAACCGCCTCGACGCTTTGGGGCTCCACGTCACCGTGGTGCGCCAGGATGCAGTTGACCACCGCTTCACTCTCGTGGAACTTGCGCGCAAGCTCGCCGCCGATGGTCACGTGGGTGCCCTCGACCTCGTGGTCGATGGCCTTGCCGATGTCGTGCAGAAGGCCGCCGCGCTTTGCAAGCTGCACATCCGCGCCCAGCTCCGCCGCCATCGCGCCCGCCAGGTGGCTGACCTCAATGGAGTGCTTCAGTACGTTCTGGCCGTAGCTGGTGCGGTACTTCATGCGGCCAAGCAGCATCACCAGCTCCCTGTGCAGGGAGTGCTGATTGGTCTCGAACACCGCGTTTTCGCCCGCCTCGCGGATCTGGTTGTCCACCTCGCGCTTGGCCTTTTCCACCAGCTCCTCGATGCGCGCGGGATGGATGCGCCCGTCCATGATCAGCTTTTCCAGCGCCACGCGCGCGATTTCGCGCCGCACGGGGTCAAAGCCGGAAATGATGACGGCCTCGGGCGTATCGTCGATGATCAGATCGACGCCGGTCGCGGTTTCGAGCGCGCGGATGTTTCGTCCCTCGCGGCCGATGATGCGGCCCTTCATGTCGTCGTTTGGCAGCGCCACCACGGACACTGTGGTCTCCGCCACGTGATCCGCCGCGCACTTTTGGATGGCGAGAGAGATGATGTTTCTGGCCTTCTTGTCCGCCTCGTCCTTGGCGCGGGCCTCGATGTCTCTTACCATCACTGCTGCGTCGTGGTAGGCGTCCTTTTGCACCCGGTTCATGATGATCTGACGCGCTTCGTCCATCGTCATGTTGCTGATGCGCTCCAATTCGCCCGCCTGCTGGTCGTGCAGCTGCTGGGCCTCGGCCTCGAGCGCCTCCGCCTGCTTGTATTTGGCGCTCAGCGCATCCTCGCGGGCCTCCACGGCGTCGTACTTTTTCTCCAGCGCTTCCTCGCGCTGGGTGACGCGCCGCTCCTGGCGAGTGACCTCCGCGCGGCGGTCCTTGACCTCTTTGTCCAGCTCGTCCTTCAGGGAGAGGATTTCCTCCTTGGTGGCGAGGATCTGTTCCTTTTTGTATTCATCGGCCTTGGAGCGCATCTCCTCGGCCTTGCGCGTAGCCTCCGCAAGCTGCTCCTCCGCGAAGCGCTCCGAGCGCTGAATTTTGGCTTCCGTATAATTCCTGCGGTATCGATAGCCGCCAAACGCGCCCGCCGCGATACCGGCTGCCGCCGAAATGATTCCTATAAGCGTCGGACTCAAACTGTTCTCACTTCCCCCTTTATACAATTTTTGTATATGGCCTGTAGCCGCGTATGTTCTGAAATTGCACACCCAAGGAACTATGGGTATATAATATCTACATTATTTTATGCGTTTGCTTTTCTCTTGTCAACGAATCCATGCGCAAAAGCGAACAAAATTAATGAAAACTGCGCAGAAACAACACAAAAAGGCCCGCCTGCGGGCAATTTTGCAGGCGGGAAGTCTGATTTTTTTGCTTTTTGCTATCCCTCGATAGTGGCCTTGATGCGCCTCACACCGGCAGAGGAGGACTCCTCCTTCAAGATCTTGAAGTGCACGAGCTCAGAGGTGTTCTGGGCGTGGGGGCCGGAGCAGATCTCCTTGGAGAAAGTGCCCATGGTGTACACGCGCACGCGCTCGCCGTACTTGCTTTCAAACAGGCCGATTGCGCCCTGCGCCTTGGCCTCCGGCACGGTCATCTCCTCGCAGGTGATGGGCGCGGCGGCCTTGATGTATTCGTTTACCAGATCCTCGGTGCGCTGGACCTCCTCAGGGGTCATCTTGCGGCCAAAGGAAAAGTCGAAGCGCAGGCGCTCGGTGGTGATGTTGGAGCCCTTCTGGGCGACCTCGTCCCCCAGCACCTGGCGAAGCGCCGCGTGCAGCAGGTGGGTCGCGGTGTGCAGCTTGACCGTGCGATCCTGATGGTCCGCAAGGCCGCTGGCAAATTTCTGCTCCGCGCCCGCGTGGGAGGTTTCCTGATGCTGCTTGAAGCGCTCCTGGAAGCCATCTTCGTCCACGTCCAGGCCCTTTTCCTTTGCAAGCTCCACAGTGATCTCGATCGGGAAGCCGTAGGTGTCGTAGAGCTTAAAGGCGCTGCGCCCGTCGATGCGCTTTAAGGAGGTAAGGAAAGCCTCGGCGGATTTGCGGATAGCGGGCTTGTCGCTTGCATCCTTGAGCAGCGCGATCAGCTCCTGATACTCCGGACGGGGCGGCAGGGCCTTGGCGGCGCTTGCGCAGGCGGCTGTGAAGTCCGCGTCCTCCGCCTCCAGCACGGGAGAAACCGCCTGAGACATGCGGTTGATGTTGAAAAGCAGCTTGTCGAATTCCTTCATGCCCTGCTTCAGGGTCTTCTGGAAGCGCTCCTCCTCAAGCTTGAGCTGCTCGCAGATGTGAGCTTCGTTGCGCTTGAGTTCGGGATAGACTTCCTCGTACTGCTTGACGACGACCTGAGCGATCTGGCTCATCGCGCCCTCGGGCAGGCCAAGCTTCATGCCGTGGCGCACGCTGCGACGGATCAGGCGGCGCAGCACGTAGCCCTGATCGACGTTGGAGGGAGTTACGCCCCTGTCGTCGCCGATGATGACGGTGGCGGTGCGCATGTGGTCGGCGATGATGCGGAAGGAGCGGGTGTTTTCGTCGTCCGCGACGTACTTTTTGCCGCTCAGCTCCTCGATCTTTGCGATGATGTCCCTGAACAGGTCGGTCTCGTACACGCTCTTTGCGCCAAGAAGCACGCCGATGGTGCGCTCAAGGCCCATGCCGGTGTCCACGTTTTTGTGCTCCAGCGGCGGATAGCTGCCGTCGGCCTGCTTGTTGTACTGCATGAAAACGTCGTTCCAGATCTCGAGGTATCTGCCGCAGTCGCAGGCGGGAGAGCAGTTGGGGCCGCAGGGCGGCTGATCCTTGATGATGAACATCTCGGTGTCCGGGCCGCAGGGGCCGGTGATGCCGGCGGGGCCCCACCAGTTGTGCTTCTTGGGC
>CADBNW010000124.1 GCA_902796025.1 uncultured Eubacteriales bacterium | reverse complement strand
GCCTGGCGACAACATCGACATGGAGATCACCCTGATCACCCCCATCGCCTGCGAGGAAGGCCTCCGCTTCGCTATCCGTGAAGGCGGTCGCACCGTAGGTTCCGGCGTTGTCACCAAGATCATCGGCGACTAATACAAGATAACGAAGGCATCCGCGCTGAAACGGCGCGGATGCTTTTTATTGCCTTTCCTGAAGGGATATACGATGCAAGTAAGAGCTTACAAAGCCTTCCCCTTTAGGGGAAGGTGGCAGCGCGCAAGCGCTGACGGATGAGGTTCTGTCTTGCTGCAACGGGATTCACTTTCCTATGTGTCACGTGTCAATATGCCGTTTTAATTGGTGCTCGCAAAACCATAGAGGACTGTCTACGGGATACAGAACCTCATCCGCCCAGCTTCTAACGGGGTTACAAACTAAAGCCTTCCTCATCAAGGGAAGGCTTTAATGCTGCGCTTTGGTGGAATGACTTTATACGCGCCTCTGTAGTTTATAGGTATTTTTCCTTGAAGCTCTCTACCAGCCGGTTGCTGACGAGGGGATCGGGGTCGGGGCCGAAGACGATCTGCAGGCGAGCGCCGCTGTCCAGCAGGGGCTTTAAAAGATGCTGGCGGTGAACGCTCAGGCGCACCTGCACGGTGACGTCGTTTAGACCTTGAACCAGCGCGGCCAGCTTTTCGGGTTCGTTGGGATTTGGATCACCAAGATCGATGCAAAGGTCAAACAGCTTGAGCCCGGGGACCTTGATAAGCTGCGGGACGTTGTGCGTGATCCTGCCGCAGGCGTGCGTGGATACGCCGCCGAGCTCGCGGGCGATCCGTGAAAGCCAGGGCGCTTCCGCGTTTTGGAAGGCGGCTGGCGACATCACCGCCATGTTGTCGCAGGAGAGCATGACGCCCTGCCCGCAAAGGCCGGAGAGGGCGATGTGGCCGGGCGCGCAATAGGCGTCGCCCGCCTCCTCCATTTGAATGCGACTGTACTGGATGATGGCGTCTGTGATTTTATCGAGCAGCGGGGCGATAAGCTCCGGCTCGTCCAGACTGTCGGCGAAAAACTCCGCTGCGTCCATGATGAGGCTGGCGGTGTCGTTGGGAGACTGGGTGTCGGTCAGGGTGATGCCGATTTGTCCTGCGGTTTCTCGCTTGAAATAGCGGATGCGGTTCAGGGCTTCCTGCATCTCTTCCCACTCAGAAAGAGGCTTCAGACGAAGATCGGCGATCTCCGACGGGTCACTGATAAAGGCGCGCGTCTGCGGGGCGGAGCCCTCGAGCCACAGATACTTTGCGCCAAAGCCCGCTGCGTAGATGCCCACGCCGTACCAGGGCTCAAGCGCGGAAATCATGATGTCGGAGCGGTAGCGCATGGCTTGGGCGATGTACTCCAACTCGTTTTCCAGCTGCTGGCTGGCGTAGCGGCAAATGGGGCCGGTAAACTGATAGCCGGGGCGCTGGCACACAGCGACGCGCGGGCCCGCTCCGCTTTGGAAAGCTTTCAAAAAGCGCTCGCTTTGCTCGCGCATGCGCAGGTACTTTTCTATGGGAAAATGCTTGAAATCCATTTTTTTGTGACCTCCCCCTGACGCTTACTGAAAAGCGGAAAGATAGGCTTTGACCTGGCCGGGCTCGGTATCTGCGTCGATGCCCACGCAGGAAAAACACAGATCTGTCTTTGGTCCAAAGGCCGCGACGGCTTCGTCGATGTGCGCGCGGATCTCCTGGGGACGCGCCTGCTTCAGCTTTACTGGCGAAAAGCGGATGTTGCAGACGATGCCGTTCAGGCCCCTTAAGCGGATGGATTCTGCGATCTTTTGCAAATCGCTGCCTGCGCCGATCTCAAGAAAGCGAAGGTTTGGCAGGCGCAGGTAGCCGTCGATCACGTTTTCCATGTTGCTGCCGCAGTGGTGTACGCCAAAGCAGGGAAAGGCCTTGGCCAAACGCGCGTCATATTCCAGCAGGTACTTACAATACATGGCGTTTGAGATCATGGTGACGGAGCAGTTGCTGGTAAGATACACCCCGGGCAGGGCCTGCTTTATAATGGATGTGACGCCGCCGGAGATGACGGGCGAAACAGCGTAGAGCCTTTTTCCGATGTCGAGGATCAGCTGCGTCGCACAGGAGAGCAGGTTTCTTGCAAGCTCCGGCTCGTCGTAATAATCGACAAAAAGCTGCTGCCCTCGAAGATCCAAAGCGATATTCTGGATGCCCTGCAGGTTGATCGCGCTTTCGAACGTTCCGAACCGGGCTTCGAGCCAGGCGATCTGCTTTTCCACCTCCTGCCAGAGCTTGTTTTCTGACAGCAGGGGCGGGCTGATGGCAAGGGACGCTTCGTCGCTTAGCTCCGCACAGCGCACCTGCGGAGCGTCGCCTGCAGAAAATTCGACCTCGCAGCCGAGCAGCTGGGAATACAGAAAACCGCAAGCGATCAGGTCGCTGAACAGAACTCCCCGGGACGCGGGATCCTTTTCGCCAAGGCCAAACTCGCCAAACTGCTCGTACAGAGCCCGGCGCATGTCCCGGTCGTACTCCGTGCGCTTTGCGGCGTCAAAGAAAAAGTCCCTGCCGAAATCCATGCCTGCGTAGCGATGCCACCAGGAGGGATGGGGCGTGATGTCCACTTTGTAACGCATAGGATGCTCCTTTATGAAAGGGAATGGGGAGGTGCCGCTTTTGTATCACCAATGGTCAGCCTTGCCGCCATCAGCATCGCAAGAAGAAGCAGAACAACGCCAACCGGCCTTTCGGCGGACGCCTTCTGAGTCATGCGCTTGCTTGACTCATCAAAATCCAGCAGTGTTTTGCCGTCCACAGACAGCATCAGAATGGAATTGCTGCTTGGGTGCAGCAGCATCTCAAGCTGAGCGCCCTTGGGCACATGCTCGATTTCGTCCAGCAGCTTTTGAGTGATACAGGGTACCTGGATTATTCTGGACTGCCCGTGCGAAAAGAATATCTCAACCATATCGACGATGTGGGATTTCGAACTGTAGACAAAATTGCAGCCTTCATAGATCCCTTTTGAGGGGAGCGCCTTGTCTATGCTTATGCCGTCGTTTGTCAGAGGGGAGAGGACTAGGAAGTAGACGCCGAAGAATGCAAAGACGCACAGCAGGATCTTTGCGAGCCTGCGCGAGAGCCCAAGCTGCAATTCGTCCTTGATTTTTTCGAAAATCCGCCGAACGATCCTTTTCATAGCTTATGCTATTTCGACCTGTGCAGCAGGATAAAGCCGCAAACCAGGATGGCTGCCAGCTGCAAGATGCCGCCGCTTGCGTAGATCAGCGCTGGGTTGAGCTTTGAAAACAAAAGCTGGAGGCTTACGCAAAGCGTCCACAGGGCGATAGAGAGCGCGCCAAAGGCCCAGGCGTAGCTCTTCCACACGATAAAGGCGGTGCCAATGGCACCAAACATGACCGGCAGGGCGACCACAAATGCCAACCAGCCGTTTTCGGCCTGCGGGGCGATGAGGTTTACCAGCACATAGGCTAAAAGCGCGGCGATCAGCACGATCGCACACATGGTCAGGATGGCCGCCACGTGATGCACGATGGGGTTTTTGTGCTTTGGCTCCTGCGCTTCTTCGATTTGCTTTGCTTGGCCGAGAAGCTCGTCCAGACTTACGCCGTAAAGCTCGCTTAGACGGATCAATACGGATACGTCCGGCACGCCCTCGCCCCGCTCCCACTTGGAGATGGATTTGTCGCTGTAGCTCAATTTTTCGCCGAGCTCGCTTTGGGTAAGGTTTGCTGCTTTACGGTATTTGCCAAGGTTTTGGGCCAGCGCGGCGCGCCAGGCCTCCGGGTTATTTCTGTCCACTTGTCTTTTCTCCAAGGTCCATCATCGTAAATGTCGGCTGATGCCAATATATCGGGCAAAAATGCTCTACTGTGAGTAGAAACAAGGAAAAACACGGCTCTACCCTTTGTAGAATGGCTCTATTATACCATATTTGCCAGGTAAAAGCAAGCCTTTCACTCTATAAATGCAAATCGGGTGCAGTAGAGTCTGGTGAGACAACAGTAGCGTGACAAAGCATCTAATATGGAATATTATGTAAGAGCGCGAACGCACTGCCATATCTGGATTTGCAGGACCTGTGCACTCTGCCAGACGCTTACACGTTATAAAAGGGAAAGAGGTTGCTGTCTGGATACGCTGTGCTTTCCTTGAAGAAGAATGGCCTTATGACTCTATGAAAAGAATTCGAAGCGTGAGGTGAGATAAATGAGCTTGATCACCATCCTTGGCGATTCCATTGCGCGGGGCCTTATGTACGATACGAAAACCTCCCGCTATACCTTATGCCGGGAGACCTATGTTTCCGCCTTGCTTAAAAAGGGCTACAGCCTGAAAAATCTGGCGCGCGTGGGCGGAACGGTGGACAACGCAAGAGAGATGTTTGAAAAGTGCGAAAAGCAGCCGGGCGCGCTGCTGGTGGTGGAGGTCGGCGGCAACGATTCCGCCCTGAACTGGGAGGAGGTCGCAAAGAGCCCGGAAGATTACCACGAGGCCAAGGTGCCGCTCAAGGACTTTGGCGAAAAGCTGCGCGCGCTGCTTATGGATGCGAAGAAGGCCTGCCTTCGCCCCTTGCTGGTTACGCCGCTGCCGGTCGTTGCAAAGCGCTACATGGATTGGATCAGCCAGGGCCTTGACGCACAGGCCATCGAGCGCTACCTTGGCGGCCCGGAATACATCTACCGCTGGCAGGAGCGATACGCGCTTGAGGTCATGAAGGCGGCGCGGGACACCGAGTGCCCGGTATTCGATCTGCGCAGCGTATTTTT
>CADBNW010000123.1 GCA_902796025.1 uncultured Eubacteriales bacterium | reverse complement strand
TGTAGCCTTGTTTTGCCATTTCATGTTCCCAGAACTCAACCAGTTTTCTGCCATATCCTTTACCTCTTTGTTCTTCTAAAATGAACAAGAGATTCATAAACGGGATGTTGTCCCAGAACAGATTGAATCTCAACCAGCCCTCGAATTGACCGCCTATGAACAAAAGGATGATCCTCTTCATCGCGATAACGTTTCTCAGTTCTTCCTTCGAAACGTGCTCGTCGTATTCCGAAATCATTTCAATATCATCGGGTTTGGCATATCGGATCTCCATTTGTTATCTCCCTCCATGACATTTGTTCGGTCGTCTCGGAAACCAGAAGTTTGCCTTTTTGTGATATTCGGAATGATGAGTCGATAGCCCAATCTTTAGTAAAAAGCACTTGTCCACTCATTCCAACATGGGGTATCCAGAATAAACTCAGCACACGAGAAATTCTTCTTTATGTGCTCTACCAACTAAGCCATGCGACCATGTGCTTTCCTGCGAAGGTACCAGCAGGTTCTCACCCAGCGGTAAATTTTGCAGAACGCAGATGCAGGGTGTTTTCACAGAGGAAATCGCTCTTTCCCATTGTTCGGAGCATTCCCCGTAACAAAAACAGGATTGGCTTTCTAAGCATGATGCCCCGTTTCGCGGCACCATGCGGCGATGTCGGAGATCAGCTGCAGCGGAAGGCTGTCTGAATACGGGATCCGTATGGAGCCCTTGCTGAAGCCGCAGCCCGCTTCGGTCAGCCTTTTTGCAAACCGTTCGACCGCCTCAGGACCGGGGTAAAGGCCGATATGCTTTTTCTGCGCGGCAAAATGGAGGATGTTTACGCCCTGCCAATAGGTCGGCATCGACCAGGAGATCTTTTCTGCCGCATCCGGCAATTCGCGCCTGATCGCCAAGCGGACGCTTTGCAGCTGTGTGCGGATTTCTTCATCCTGCGCAGAAATGTATTCGTCCACCGTCGCCGGAGCTTTTCCGCAATAGTGGCTTTGGTCATCCGTTTTGAACGTTCGTCCGCATTTAGGGCACTTCCACATGCGCCTTCACCTCAGTATTTTGTCCATGGGCTTTCCCTTTGCCAGCTCGTCCACAAGCTTATCCAGCCAGCGGATCTTCTGCATCAGAGGGTCTTCGATCTGCTCCACCCTTACGCCGCAGACGCTGCCCCTGATCAAGGCGGCCCTCGGATTCATTTGGGGCGCACGGTCAAAAAATTCCGCATAGGTCACATCAAGGTCTGCTGTCACCATATCATACCCCGTAAGCCACGCTGTCACCTGGTCTACTTCAGCTCTGCTTCGGCCCTTTCGCTCCGCCTTTTGCACAAGCAGCGGATAGACCTCGGACACCTTCATTTCGAAAACCGTTTTTCGCGGCATGGCGGCCTCCCTTCCTGTTCAGCGCTTTGCGGATGAGAACGCGGCTGCCTGCCGGATCCATCCCATCAGCTCCGCGTCCACCTCTTCGGCGGAGCCGATCATGACATGATGCGTCCAGCGGCCCGGGTACGGCTGCGCCGCCGCGTCGATGCGGGCAGAAGTGTCCAGGCAGGGCAGGCCGAAGCTCACGGTCAGAAAGGGCTCCGGGCGCTGTTTTGCCTTCCGCACAGGCGCAAAGGATACCGCCGCGAACATATGCTTTGTGAAAAACGAGATCTGCGTCTTTTTGGCCTCGATACGAGCTGACGGGATTTCTGAAAGGATGCCGCTTTTCAGCCTTTCGTACAGGGGCAGCGCAGCGGGATGCCCGTCAAAAAATAGGATCTCATCCGGCGTCATGGCTTTTTCCCCCGTCTGCGGTGATCACAACGTGGACGAAGTCTCCCTCCCCCTTGCAAAGCCTGGTCCGGATCGCCTTCAAAATGCCGATCACATAGCAGACGCTTCCGTCCTCGTTTTTCACGCCCATATTGACGATGCTGCCCACGTAGGGGATGCCGTCAAACGCCGCGTGGACCTTCAGCCTGCCTTTTCCGGTCTCCGCACGGAGATCCCAGGGGAAGGCGACGTATGCGCCGCCACTTTCCGGATCCAGGTGGATCGCCCCGTCAAACTCGTATGTTTTCATTTGCTTTTTCAATCGTCCAGCATCGCCGTTTTTACGGCCTCTGGCGCTTTCCCACCAGCTCCCAAAACGCCACGGCTGCGGCGGCGGAGACGTTCAGGGAGTCCATGCCGTGGTGCATGGGGATGATGAGGTGGTTGGGACAGCAGCGCAGGGTATCGGGCCTTAGGCCCCTTCCCTCGTTTCCAAGGAGGATCGCGGGGCGGGAGCAGGAAAAGCCGTCGATGGGCGCGCTGCTTTCGTCAAGCGCCAGCGCGCATAGGGTAAAGCCCCTGTCCGAAAGCGCCAAAGCGCCCCCTTCGCTTATCTCCCCGATCCGCGCAAAGGGCACGCGGAACACCGCGCCCATGCTGACGCGGGCGCTTCTGCGGCTGTAGGGGTCGCCCGCGCCCGGAGTGAGCAGCACCGCGCCCACTCCCAGCGCCGCGGCGCTTCTGAAGATCGCGCCGAGGTTCGTTTCGTCCGATACGTCCTCCAGCACCGCGCAGCTGCGCGCGCCGCCAAGCGCTTCGTCCAGCGAAAGCGCCCTGGGCCGCTGCATTTCGCACAGCACGCCGCGAAACAGCTCGTATCCGGTAAGGGCGCGGATCTCCTCGTCCGGCGGGGCATATACGGGGACGTCTCCAAGGCGCGAAATGAGCTGGGCGGCCTTGCCCTCCACGTGCCTTTGCTCGCACAAAAGGCTAAGGGGCGTAAGCCCCGCCTCAAGCGCCGCCTCGATGACCGGCACGCTCTCCGCGATAAAGCGGTCCTGCGCCGCCAGCTGCCTGCGGGTCAGGTTTTCGTAAGGGGCAAGCGCGCCTTGCGGGATGTCTCGTGTGATGATCGTGCTCAATCCAGCAAATCTCCAAAGTTCATGTCCGGGCCGTAGTAGAAGGAGGGATACACCGGCTGGTTGTAGCAGGTGTTTTGCCAGGCCACGCCCAGGCGGTACTGCACATCCTGCAAAAGGGTGTAGAGCTTGTGATGGCTAAGCTCCGTGGGCGTATAGATGCGAAGGGCGCTGTCGTCCGCAAGGCGCAGGATCACCTGCTCGCGGTAGTCGCCAAAGAGGCTCGCCGCAAGGCAGGGCGTGCCCTTGGTGCCGTTGTTGGTCAGCGCGCCCTCGGCCTTCAGCATCACGCCGTGGATCTCGTCGCTCACCTGTCCGCTGCCGTCGTTTTTCAGATAGTCCACGCTGCCAAGCACCTGGGTGGTGAGATCCGCCGCCCAGCGCACGGAGAAATTGGTGCCCGGAAGCCTGGAAGTTTCCAGGACGTTCCCCTTGCAGTCGCGCATGTCGTCCGCCCAGACCTGCCAGCCGCGAAGGTCGGGTAAGCGCTTTCCGATCATGCAGCGCCCAAGATCCCGGTCGGAGGGCTTTCCGTAGACGACCTCGCCGTCTGCCGCCTCCACCAGGGCGTGCCCGTAGGGGGCGTCGCTTCCGTCCTCAAAGACGTGCATGACCTCGAGCCCCGGGGTATCCGGGTCGATGACCGCCACGTGCATGGAGTCGCCGTGGCCCCAGTTCATAAAGCGGCCGTCCGGCAAAAAGCCCTGCCCGCTGTAGAGCACGCTTCCGTCGTGATCGATCACGCACGCGCCGTAGACGATCTCGTCGCAGCCGTCCGCGTCCACGTCCGCGATGGACAGGGAGTGATTGCCCTGATTTACGATCATGCCGTAGGTGGGATCGCTGCCCAGCGCGCCCCAGGGCGTGGGCGCGAAGGGGTTGCGCATGGGAATAAAGCCGCTGTCCACGCCCCAGACCCTGTGAAAGCGCCCCTCGAAGAAATCGTAGGCCGCCAGGGTCGTGCGGGTATAGTAGCCCCGGCACATGATGAGGTAGGGCCTTTCCCCGTCCAGGTACGCCACGCCCGCCAGATAGCGGTCGTTGCGGTTCATGGGCTCCACGCGGTTCCAGCTGTAGTCGCCCCAGCGCAGCCCGTCGTCCTCCCTGGGATAGGGA
>CADBNW010000122.1 GCA_902796025.1 uncultured Eubacteriales bacterium | reverse complement strand
TGGAGCCGTAAGAGAGCATTTCCCGCGCGGCCTGCTCCAGCGCCTCCTCGGGCAGCATGCTGGGACCGGCGGCAAAATTATATACTCTGTTCATAAATAACTCCTTGCAAAGCTTGATAGATGGCATTATAAGCCATCGATATCAAAAATGCAAGTACTTACGCGGCAATTATGCAAAATTTGTTTTAATTTAGCAGATTTTAGCTGCAATATGTAATTGTGGATTTGAAATAATTCATAAATCCTCAATGGGATGCCAGTCGGTGAGCTTTTTCGCGACCAGGGCCTTTATTTTTACGCCCTGGGAGATGAACAGCTTTTCGTGCTCGCTTATGTAGTTGGGGCGCGTTCTCTCCCGGTGAAGGTCGCCTGTTTTTTCCACGATCTCATAGCCCGCCGCCGGAAAGTAGGAAAGGGAGGCCTCAAACAATTCGTCGTTATCGGTCTTAAAGCAGATCTCGCCCCCGTCCACAAGAAAATCGCGGTATTTGATCAGCTGGCGCGTATGGGTCAGGCGGTGCTTTTCCTGCCGGTGGCGCTGCGTCCAGGGATTTGGAAAATTGATGTAAATGCGACTAACTGCATCCTGCGGGGCAAAGACCTGTTCGATGCGCTCGATCTCGTAGTTCATAAGCAAAAGGTTATCAACGCTTCGCTTTCCCTGAAACGCCGCCTCCACGTTTCGCTTGCACACGCCAAGGACGCTGGAATTGATGTCGATGGCGACGAGGTTTGCGCCCCTTTCGCACAGCGCCTGCTGCGCGGTGGATACGCCCTTGCCGCAGCCAAGCTCGACCTCCAGGGGGAGGGACGGGTCCGAAAAGGCGCTTTTCCACGCGCCGCGCATTTCCTCTGGGCTTTTTACATAAAACGGGCACGCCTCAAGCTCGGGACGCGCCCACTTTTTCAGTCTCATTCTCATGGGTAAAGCCTCACGTGATCAGATGGATTTCGCTGCGGCTGCCGATGCGCACGGGCAGCTTGCTGTAGCCGATGCCCCGGGAAACCAGCAGCAGGGTCTTGCCAAAGCGCCTGCGGCCGGAGAGCAGCGCGTAGCGGTAGCCGGATTCATAGCCCAAAAAGTAGCAGGTAAAGCCAAGGACGTTCATTTGTCCGCCGTGGGTATGGCCGCACAGCATAAGATCCGCCCCGGCGTCAAGCAAAAAGCTGAGCGGCGCGTGGCTCAGCAGGATGCGGTAAACGCCCTCCCTTTGTGAAAACAGCCCTTCGGCGCAGGGGGTATGGGTATAGCTGTCCTCTACACCCGCGATCTCCACCCTGCGTCCGTCAAGGACGAGGGACCTGCTGTCATTTAAAAGATAGCCTACCCCGTATCTGTCGTACACTTCCCTTTGCGCCTTACGGTCGCCCCCAAAAAGGCCGTCGTCGTTGTTGCCGGGCACGGCAAAGGCGGGGGTATTCGGAAACACCCTGCGCAGGGCCTCAAGCGAAAGCACGAGTCCCTCGTCGTATTCGCTCATGTCCCCGCCCAGCAGGATGAGGGCGGGCTGCTCTCCCCTTGCGGGGTCAAGCGCCCTTTGCGCCATTTCGGGGCAGTCCGGCCGCAGGTGCAGATCGCTGATAAACAAAATCGGCACCGGCGCGCCAAGCTGAGCCCGCACGAGGCGGGGCGGCCTGTACAGCGCCCTTCCCCACTGCACGCCGCCCGCGGGCCGGGCCATGCGCGCGCGAACGCAGGCAAGCTCCTTCACTCCTTGCCCCTCAGCTTCAGCACCGTGCGGGGCAGGGCGTCGCGGCTGTTGCCCCAGGGCTTGTCCGCGTTTTTGTGGTCGAACTTCAGGGTGAACCACTCGATCTCCTGCTCCAGGCGCGCAAGGTTTTTCATTTCGACGTCGTTGAGCATGTCGTTATACTGCTTAAGCTCCTGCCCGCTCAGCTGCTCGGGGCCGGCCTTCAAAAGCTCAGCGTAGTGCTTTAGGCAAAAGCCCTTGGAGGAAGCAAGCTGCGAGCGGAACGAGCCGTCCTTTTTCCAAAGATAAACGGTAGTGTAGACGTAGCGCTCCATGGTGGCGTTCAAGCGGTCGCAAAGGATGCAGCTGTCGGTTATGGGGCTTAGATCCACGCCTGCCGCCGGGGCCTTTTTGGAAAACAGCCCGCCCCTTGCGGGAACGGCCTGCACCGCCATTTTGCTTTCGCCAAGGCGCGCCATGGTCTGCTTTAAGTACGTATGCGCCATAAGCGCTACGCCAAGGCGACGGTCGCCTATCATCATCATTTTAAAGTGCCTTGCGCAAAAGCCCTTGGTGTTGACCTCCACCCGCACGTCCGGCTCCATCACGCTTCCGCCGGTAAAGGAGGTGACGTAGTTGTTTTCGTTTATCTCTCTTAGTTCGCACAAGGGGCATTCGCAGTCCGTTTTGAACGCGTCCCAAACGGGGATGGTATCGATGTGCTGCCTCATACCTTCAATTCCTCCTCGCCCGCGCCCTGGGCCGCGTCCTCGCCGAAGCCAGGCAGGTCGCTTAAGCCCTCAAGGCCGAAGTGATTTAAAAACTTGTCGGTGGTGCCGTAGAGGATGGGCCTGCCCAGCGTTTCCCGCCGCCCCTTTTCCTCGATCAGGCCGCGGGTCAAAAGCAGCTGCACGGAGTAGTCGCACTTTACGCCCCTGATCGCCTCGATGTCCGCGCGGGTGACCGGCTGGCGGTAGGCGATGATGCTGAGGGTCTCAAGCACGGCCTGGCTGAGCGTCTGCTTTTTGACCGGCTGCAAAAACATTTCAACGTATTTTGCGCAGTCCGGGTTGATGGAAAACTGGATCTCGCCCCCGTGGCGATTGAGGCGTATGCCCCGCCCCTCGACCACCAGCGATTCCTGCAGCTGGTCGATCACGCTTTCAAATTCCTGGCGGGTGAGGTTCAGGGCATGCGCCAGCGCCTCGGCGTTTACGGGCTCTCCCGCCACGTACAAAATGGCCTCCACCGCCGCGCAGAGCTGTCTGAAGTCCATTTATCTGTCCTTTGGCTCTATGAGCATATCGGCGAAGTATTCCGGGCGGTGGAAATCCGGAGCGGGGCTCTTTACGGCGTTCCAGCAGCCGTAATGCTCGTGCAGGGCGGGCCCGGAGCATTTATAGAGATTGCCGCGCATAAGGCCGGAGTCCTTAAAAGGCCTGCCAAAGTGCAAGCTCACAAGGCTATTTGGCACGCAAAAGGCAAGCGCCCAAAAGCCGCTTGTGTGATAGGCCCTTATGTCCATGCCCTCTACGGGCTCACGGTGCACGGTCCTGCCATGCCGCCCCTCGCCGCAGCCCACGTGGGCCACGCCCATGGGGTTTATTTCGATGTTCAGATAGCGCTTGTCCGTTTCGGGAAAGGGCATCAAAAACAATTCCATGCAGCTGTCGAGGTACACATCTCCGCCCCAGCGGGTCTCCTTTGCGATGATGGGCTCCTCTAAGGCGCAAAGCAGCACCTCGAGCCCGTTTTCGCTCATGCCAAGGCGCGCCTCCATCCGGCAGCGGTAGGGGTATTTGTCAAGCCAGGGATACTGGTCGATTGTTACCGGCTCCAGCGTTTCCCATACCGGGCCCGGCGCGTCTGGGGCAAAGGCGCCGTCAAAGACGGTTTGGGGACGGGACCCCAGCTGTTTTATTTTCATTTTTACATTTCCCCCTGACGAAGGGCCTCAAGCACGTTCCAGATCCCCTCCAGATCCTCTCTGGAATCATAGGAGATGATGAGCCTTCCCTTATTTTCGTCGCCGTCGATCTTCGCGCGCGCGCCAAAGCTCTCCCGCGCCATCCTTTCAAGCTGCTTGAGCTCCTGGGATTTGGGGGGCTTTGGGGCTTTTGGCTCCTGCTCCGGCTGGGCGCACAGGCGCTCCAGCTCGCGCACGCTCATGCCCTTCATGCGCACAAGCTCCGCCATGCGCAGCTGTCTGTCGGGCGAAAGGGTGACAAGCGCGCGGGCATGGCCGGCGCTCAGCACGCCGTTTTCCACCATCGTCTGTACGCGCTCGTCAAGCGTGAGCAGCCTTAGCGTATTTGTGACCGCCACGCGGCTTTTTCCGACCACCTGCGCCGTCTGCTCCTGCGTAAGGCCGCACTTTTCCATAAGGGCCTTCAGCCCCTGCGCGGTCTCGATGGGGTTCAGATCCGCCCTTTGCAGGTTTTCGATCAGCGCGGTCTTAAGCCGCGTCAATTCGTCCCAGGAGCGAACGATCGCGGGGATCGTGCTTTTGCCCGCAAGACGGCTTGCCCGAAAGCGCCTTTCGCCCACGATGATCGTGTAGCGCAGCCCGTTTTTGGCAACGACGATGGGCTGGATCACGCCGACGGAGGCGATGGACTGCGCCAGCTCCTCCAGCTTTTCGTCGTCAAAGCGCTTGCGGGGCTGATCGGGATTGATGTCGATATCGCTTAGATTAAGCTCCGTGACCGCGTCGCCGGGGGCAGCCTCCGCCCGCACCGCGTCAGCGGCTTCGTCGATATCTCCAAGCAGCGCGCCAAGGCCCCTTCCAAGGCCGTGGGGAGCCAGTCGATTGCTCATGATGTTAGCCCTCGTTTCGCTTGATAAATTCGCCCGCCAGCTTTCTGTAGGCGTCCGCGCCCGTGCAGTTGGGGTCGTATATATGGATGGGCAGCCCGTGCGACGGCGCTTCGCTAAGGCGCACGTTGCGCGGCACCACCGTGGAAAAGACCTTGCCCTTAAAATAGCGCTTTACCTCGCTTACCACCTGCAGGCCCAGGTTCGTGCGCCCGTCCAGCATGGTCAGCACCACGCCCTCCACCTCCAAAGGGGGATTCAAGCGCTTTTTGACCAGCTGCAGGGTGTTGATCAGCTGGCCCACGCCCTCCAGGGCGTAGTATTCGCACTGGATGGGCACAAGCACGCTGTCCGCCGCCGTGAGGGCGTTCAAGGTGAGCAGGCCAAGCGACGGGGGCGAATCAATAAAAATATAGTCGTACTCGTCCCTGATCTCGCCAAGGGCGTTTTTCAGCACGCTTTCGCGCTGCGCTTCGCCCACCAGCTCCACCTCGCAGCCGGACAGATCCACGCTGGAGGGCAAAAGGGACAAATGCTTAAAGCGCGTGACGCGCACCGCCTCAGAGGCCTTGCACAGCCCGGTCATCACGCTGTAGAGCTCGTTTCCGCCCTTTGCGCTCATGCCCAGACCGCTTGTGGCGTTGCCCTGGGGATCCATGTCCACCAGCAGCACGCGCCTGCCCAGATCCGCCACGCACGCGGCCAGATTGACCGCCGTGGTGGTTTTGCCCACGCCGCCCTTCTGATTGGCGGTCGCAATGATTTTAGACAACTATGCTTCCTCCGATATATTCAGGCTCAGTTCGCTGCCGTGCTGCTTCAGCCACTTGCGCCAAAGCTGATAGCCGGGCATGCGTTTTTCCACCTCCGCCCAGAACTGTCTGGAGTGGTTGAAATACAAAAGGTGGCACAATTCGTGTATCACCACGTATTCCAGACATTCGGGCGGCGCCATGATGAGCTTCCAGTTGAAATTCAGATTGTGCTTGCTGGAGCAGCTGCCCCAGCGGCTCTTTTGCTCCCGCACGGTGACGCGGCCGTAGGCTACGGGCACCGTGGGCGACCATTTGTCCAGCTGCGCGCGCAGCTTTTCCAGCGCCTGCGTCACCAAAAAGCGCTTGACCTGCCAGTGCAGCGCGTCCTTTGTGAGGTCTGGCGCGTGCACGATCAGCCTGTCGCCGCCTATCTCGACGCGCGCCGCGCCGGACCGGATCACGTCCAGTTGAAGGCGCCTGCCTTCGTACAGCACCGTCCCGTCCGCGCTTTGGCGCTGCCGATTCATCTCCGAAAGCGCCTCGTCCAGCTTTGCAAGATTTTGCCGTATGACGTCGTCCGCCTGCCGAAGGGGAAAGCCCTGCGGCACGCCCAGTTGGATCTCGCCGCCTGGCAGGAGCTTGAGCCTGACGTGGGTGCGGTTCCTGCCGCTTAAAAGCGTGTAGCGGATGCGCCTTTGGCCGATCTTTACCTCGCGTATCACAGCTTTAAGCCCGCCTCCCGCCAATCCACGATCAGGGGAGAATACAGTTCGGACTGATCCACGATGAGCTTCATGCCCCGCGCGACGGCCTCCGTGGGGTCCGCGTCGGAGTGCACCGGAAGATTCAGGCTCTCGCTCAGCGATTCGTCAAGCCCCGGCAAAAGCGCTCCGCCGCCGCAGAGGGTCAAACCCCTTTCCAGGGCGTCCTGCGCGCACTCCGGGGTAAGCTCCCTAAGGCCCGCAAGGCACATTTCAAGCAGGCCCGCGATCACGCCGTTCAGGCAAGGCTGCACACTTGCGGGATCGATCTCGAAATACGCGGGCAGCCGCGTTTCCACGTCCAGTCCAGAGGCGCGAAGGGGCGTGCCCGCCTGGGCGTAGGCCGCGTGCTTCAGGATGCGCGCCTGGCGGGGCGAGATGATATAGCCGTACTGCCCGCGCACCGCGTCCCGCACGGCCTCGTCCGCGCGGTCAAGCCCGTACATCAGGCTTTTTCTGCGGATGCGCCGCCCGCCCGCAAGCACGCTCAAGGCCATGTGGCGCGCGCCGATATCCAGAATAAAGCAGCATTTTTGCGCCATCACGTCCAACCCGCAGCCAAGCGCGGCCGCCATGTCCGCGTGCACGGCGCCGCATGCGTCAAGGCCCGCCTGCAGCGCGGCGTTCAGCGCAACGTCCCGCGTGCCCTCCGGCGTGTCGGGGGAGAGCGCGAAAAGCGCCCTTTTGCGCCCAAGCAGCCTGCGCTCGTCAAGGCTGATCAGCCTTGCCATGCAGCGGCCCGTGAGCGCGGGCTCCGCGGGCAGGTTGCCAAGCATGTATTGCTTTAGGCGTATGCCCTGGCTTTCGCGCCCCAAAAAGGACCAGGCGCGGTCGCCCCAGGCAAAGGGGGCGTCCTCGCCGGGCCGGAAGGCAGCGTACGCGGCCTCAAAGAGGATCTCGTCGCTGCCTGCGGACACCATGCGCAGGGCGTCCGCGCCAAAATCAAAGCCGTAGCTCCACTGCATTTAGCAGTCCTTGAGCGCGTGGATCGCGCGCCGCACCTCGCCCGCGCCGGAGTTCATCTGCTTGAAGGCGCAAATGATGTCCTGCGCCAGGCCCGCCTTTTCAAGGTCGACGCCAAAGATGCTCTCGTCCCGCAGGATCGGAAGAAGGATCTCCTCCGCGCGCTCGGAGTGTGCAAAGCTCAGCCCCTCCAGGCGCTGCTTCATTTCGTCCATGCGGGGGTCGGGAGAGGGCGTAAAGGCGTTTCCGCAGTCGTCCACGCCCATCAGGTACCTCAGCCATCCGGCCTCGACCAGGCGGATGCCCTTGAGGGCGGACAGATCCATGCCGCGCGCGATGTAGCTTTTGATGGTTTCGCCGAAACGGATGGACAGCTTCTGGCTGGTGTCGGTGGCGATGCGCTGGGGGGTGTCGGGCAAAAATACGTTGGGCAGGCGGTCCTTCAGCACCTCGCCCAGGAAGGTCTCGGGCTTCATGATGCCGGGATCGGTCACCACGGGCAGGCCCTCGATATAGCCGATGCGCTCCACCATGCGCTTCAGATCCTCGTCCTGCATCTCCTGCCAGATGGTCTTAAAGCCAAGCAGGCAGCCAAATACTGCAAGGCAGGTGTGCAGGGGATTCAAGCACGTGGTCACCTTCATGCGCTCCACCTTTTCCACGGTTTCGCGGGTGGTGTAGTATACGCCCGCCTCATTAAGGGGCAGCTTGCCCGCGGGGAAGTCGTCCTCGATCACCAGGTATTCCTTTTCCTCGGCGTTTACAAAGGCGGAGGTATAGGTGTTTTTGGAGGTGACGATCAGGCTGCCGTCCTCAAAGCCGTCCTCAGCCAGCAGCTTCATCACGTTTTCGTCGGGACGGGGGGTGATCTTGTCGATCATCGTCCAGGGGAAGGAGACGTGCTTGTCGATGTAATCCACAAAGGCCTGCTCCACATAGCCGTTTTTGAGCCAGCTTTCGGCCACGAACCTTACCGCCGCCTCAAGCTTTTCGCCGTTGTGGGAGCAGTTGTCCATGCTGACAAGGGCGATGGGCTTTGCGCCGGCGTTGTAGCGCGCAAGCAGCAGCTTTGTCACATAGCCGATCAGGCCCGCTGCGTCCTCAGGCTTGCCCTGGGCGTCCTTTTCGGCAAAGCGCAGGGAATAGCCCTTTTCCGTGATCGTGAAGGAGGCCATCTGCAAAGACGGGGAGGCAAAGATCTGCCTGGCCCTTTCGTCGTCCGCGATGGTCAGGGATTCGCAGATCGAGGCCAGCACCTCTTTTTTCACGCTGCCCGTGCCGATCAGCGTAACGCCCACGGAGAGGTTGTCGAAGGGGCGATAGGCCTTTTCGATGATCTCGGGATCAAAGCCCTCAAATACCGTGATGCCGGTGTCCATTTTGCCCTGGTTCAAAAGCCGCTGGGCAATGGAGCCGAGAAAAGCCCTGAAAATATTGCCCGCGCCAAAGTGGATCCACCGGGGAGCCCGGCGGGTATTTTCCGTTACCGCCGCCACGTCGTATTCGGGCAGCGCATAGCCCTTGTCCAGCCACTGCGCGCGGTTTTTGATTTCCTGCAGATTGAGCTTCATGCTGTACCTCCGTGTTTGCACAAATATAGTTGTAATCATTATACCGCTTTTGGGAAGAAGTATCAACACAAAGTATGTAAAAGAGCCCCGGGACAAAGCATGTAAAAGCCCCGGGGTGGCCTGGAGGGGCCGCATAGCCCTCCGATTGAAATGAATCTCCGATTCATTTCAATCGCTTTTTCTTGACAATTTTGGCCTTCGGGCAGTAAAATGCGAAAAAGGAAGCACGGCGGCGTTTGTATCCGGCGCGTGGATCGGAGGAAATACGCTTGCAGAAGATCTGCATCATGGACGACGGCATTTCTTTGAGCGCGGTACTGGAGCGCCCGTCTGAGGAGCCCTGCCCGCTGGTTATCGTGCTGCACGGCTTTTGCAGCAACAAGGACAGGCCCCACACCCTGGCCGCCTGTGAGGCCATGCGGGAGGCGGGCTTTGCCACGCTGCGCTTTGACCTGTACGGCCACGGGGAAAGCGGTGGCGAATTCAAAAACCACACTATCCTAAAGTGGATCTCAAACACCCTGGCGGTGATCAATTACGCCCGGCGGCTTGATCATGTTACGGACCTCTACCTGTCCGGCCATTCCCAGGGCGGGCTGACGGCGGCGCTCGTGGGCGCCATTTCACCAAATCTGATAAAGGGGCTTATCCTGCGCGCCCCGGCCTTTCTGATCCCCCGCTGCGCAAGGGAGGGCCACATGCTGGCCATGACGTTTGACCCAGCCAGCCTCCCGGACGAAACGGAGATCCTGAAGGGCCTGTACCTTGGTGCCAATTACATTCGCACGGCGCAGCTCCTTTGCCCTGAGGACGCCATGGATCGCTACAAAAACCCCGTGCTGATCCTGCATGGGGATAAGGACGATATGGTGCCGCCTGAGGACTCCCGTTTGGCCGCGCAGCGCTACCAGAATTGCCGCCTTGAGATCATTCCAGGCGAAACCCACCACTTTAACAGCTGCGAGGAGCAGTCCCGCCTCCTTCTGCGCAGCTGGCTAATGGAAAGGAAAAGCTGTTAAGAAAAATCCAAATCCCGGAAAGCCCGATCTATGCAAAGCGGGCGGCCGGAGGAGCGATGCTCCACCCGGCCGCCCTGTTGTTTGTTATAACACAGATTTGGCTTTTAAGCGCCGATATGCTTCAGCGTTGTTGATACGAGCTCGTCGATGCTTGCGCAGCCGACGCCGATGATGTTGGTATTCAATTGGCCGCCAAGGGGCGCAAGCCAGCGCTGCTCGATGCAGGCGATGCCGCCGCGAAGGCCCAGGATGGAGCCCACAGTGGCGCCGTTGCAGTCGGTGTCGAAGCCGGTCTGCACCGCGCGGCAGATCGCCCTGCCAAAGTCACCGCCCGTCCACAGCATGGACGCGCACACGATCAGGGCGTTGGGGTTGGTGTGGCACCAGCCGTAGCCGGTGTGCTCGTCGTAGAGCACGTGGATCCACGAAAAGGCCTTTTCCTCACTTTCGCCCGCGCGGTACAGTTCAAGCAGCTGTTCGACTTCCTTCTGAAGCCGGCAGTTTTTGGGGATCTCGTCAAGGCCGGCCCGTATGATCTCCATAAGGTCGCTCTCCACCGCGGCCCACGCGAGCATGGCGGCAATGAACATTTCACCGTAAATGCCGTTTTTGACGTGCGATACGCGGGCGTCGCGCCAGGCCATTTCGGCAGCGGTCTTCGGGTCGCCGGGATTGATGTAGCCGAAATAGTCCCCGCGGATCTGCGCGCCGATCCACTCGCGGTAGGCGTTTTCGTAGGTGGCGGTATGGGGCGGGGTGAGCCCGCGGTTCATATTCATGTACGCGACACGCTCTGCGGTACAGTAGGCGGTTTTGGGCTGACGGTTTTGCCAGATGGCGCACACGTCATTGCTGGTAAAATCGCGGCCGTACTTTTCGATCAGCTGCTGATACAGGCAGGTGTAATTGGTGTCGTCGTCCGCAGGGGCAAAGGAGAGCTTATCCGCATAGCACCTGTGCTGAAAATCGAAGCGGTAGCGCGAAGGGGCGTCCTGCGGCACGTCGCCGGATACGATATAGCGGTGCATCGGCAAATTTCCGCTGTCCCGCAAAAAGGGCAAAAGCTCCTCGGTTCGGATGCCCTCCACCGTTTTGCCAAGCAGGCAACCCGCGATGCGCCCATACCATGCGCCGCGAAGCTGCGCGGGCAGGCGGGCGGCGTCCGCCTTGCGCAGCCGCCTGGTGTGCGCGGGGCGCGCTGCAAGGATGCCCTCAAGATCGCTTGGCTCCTCGAAGCAAAAATCCTTGCGCGTTTTGCACTGGCCGATCAGTTCAAACAGCCTGTCCGCCGCAAGCGCCCGAAACGCCCCCGGCTCCATCTGCCTGATCGCTTCAAAGGCGGGCTTTAAGGCCTCTATGTCCAGTCCCTCGCCCTCGCACTGCCGATACTCGTCGTCCATCTGCTTGGAATAATCCTCCCAGCTATGGATGCGGCTGTAATCCGCCAGACGGTAAGCGCGGGGCATATCGCTTGTGTCGGGGTTCAGCACCCGGCTAAGCACGTCGTCTTTCTCAAACATACGCAGCACCTCCAGGGAAAATTATAGTCCCGCCGGACAAAAAGTCAAGGCAAAAGCTTTATATGCCATCAATCGAAATTTGTCCGGAGCCTTCGCAAGGTTCCACAGGGCAAAGCAAAAACGCCGCGAAGCTTGACACTCCCTTGCACTTGTGCTATCATCAATGCTGGAATGGTATCTATAGAAGAAATATGACAGATCCGTTTTTTGAAAGGGAAAATCATGGGTGAAATACGCTTGGCGGCGGAGGGGGACATCCCCCGCATCGGACAGCTGCTTTTGCAGGTCGCAAAGGTGCACAGCGACATCCGTCCGGATATTTTTAAGCCCGGCCTTCGCAAATACGACGACGAGGCGCTGCGCGCCATTTTGAAGGACGAAAGCCGTCCCATCTTCGTTTACGACGAGGGAGAGGGCGCGCTGGGCTACGCTTTTTGCGAAATGCAAAGCTTCGGCGACGCAAACCTCCAAAAAAGAAAAAGCCTGTACATCGACGATCTGTGCGTGGACGAGCGCGCAAGGGGAAAGGGCATTGGGCGGCGTTTGTATGAGCACGTGTGTGCCTGGGCCAAGGCGCAGGGCTGCTACGACCTTACCCTGAACGTATGGGAGGGCAACGACGGCGCGCGGCGCTTTTACGAGAGCATGGGCATGCGGGTTTTGAAGACCGGCATGGAGACCATCCTCTGAAAGGGCAAACCATGCTTCGATTTATTTGCACCCTGCTGGCCGTAGCGCTGCTCGTGGGCTGCGTGCTGGTTATGTATCCCTCCATATTGCAGGCCGTCGCGCCGGGGCTGGAGCTTTCCCAGCTCATCCCGGGGGACGTGATCCGCTGGGACGAAGCGGCGCTTGGGCTTGGCAGCTTTCCGCTCTACGGCGGAACGCAGGATTTTTACGGCTTTTACGACGTACTGAAGGACCTTGCGCCCTACATCGAGGGCACAGCTTCCGGCCCTGCGGACGTGTGGGGACATCTTGGACAGATCGGCCGCAGCGCGGGCTTTTTGCAGGCGCTGTACTCCTTTATCATTTTATCGCTTCTGTCCATCCCCGTGTACACGCTGCTTCGCATGCTTTTGTACAATCGCATCCACGACATGATGAGGGAGTGGCCGTTCCTTCTGCGCCTGCCGGGGCGCGGCGTTGCCACATTGAGCTGCGGGGTAAGCGCGGTGTGCCTTACCTGGCTTGGCTACAATACGCTGGTGTTTCAAAACCTGGTCAAAAAGCTGATCGACTGGATTGGCGGGCAAAAGCTGCCGCAGGTTGCGATGAACGTCACAAACATCCTGATGATCGTCGTGGCGGCGCTTGTGATGATCGCGCTTTTGAAGGTGATGGTGTTTCGGGGCTCGGTTGCGGTCAGCGTGCTGCTTGGGCTGTTCAGGACCCTCGTCTTTGTGCTGGCGTTTGCCTACGCAAACGTCTTTGCCCAGACCGGGCAGCCCCTCCGGGTGGCGCTGGTGGCGCTGGGCTTTGTGGTGATCTGCGGCATATTTGAAAGCATCTTCGATAAATAAATTTCAGACAGCAAAAGAAGGAACATATTATGAGCCAGGTAATCGATCAGGCGCAGCGGGATAAGGTCATCGTGCGCACGAGCCTTGTGGGCATCGGCGCAAACGTCCTTTTGGCTGCGTTCAAGGCCGCGGTCGGCCTTATCTCAAGCTCCATCGCCGTCATACTGGACGCGGTAAACAACCTGTCCGACGCTTTGAGCTCCGTCATCACCGTGATCGGCGCAAAGCTTGCGTCCCGAAAGCCGGACAAAAAGCATCCCCTCGGCCACGGAAGGGTGGAGTACTTAAGCGCGACCATCGTATCCGCAATCGTGCTGTACGCGGGCATCACCGCGCTGGTGGAATCGATCAAGAAGATCATATCCCCCGAAAAGCCCTCCTACACCGTCGTGTCCCTCATCATCATCGCCGCCGCGATCGCGGCAAAGCTGCTTTTGGGCCGCTACGTCAAGGCGCAGGGCAAGGCGGTAAAATCCGGCGCGCTCGAGGCCTCGGGGCAGGACGCGCTGTTTGACGCCATCGTGTCCTCCTCGGTGCTGGCAAGCGCGCTGATCTACATCGCCTGGGGCGTGAGCCTCGAAGCCTACGTGGGCGTGCTGATCGCCGTTCTCATCATCAAGGCCGGCGTCGAGATGCTGCTGGAAAACGTGGACGACATCCTGGGACACCGCGCGGACGCGGAGGACGCGCACGCGGTAAAACAGGCGCTGACCAGCGAACCCGAGGTGATCGGCGCGTACGATCTTTTCATCAACAACTACGGCCCCAACCGCAACTACGCCTCGGTGCACCTGGAACTAAGGGACACCATGACCGTAGCGGAGCTGGACGTTTTGAGCCGCAGGCTGGAACAGCAGGTCTACGAAAAGACCGGCATCTTCCTTACCGGCATCAGCGTCTATTCCTACAACACCGGCTCGGACGAAGCGGCAAAGCTGCGTGACGCGGTAAAGGAAAAAGTGCTTACGCACCCCTGGGCGCTGCAGGTACACGGCTTTTTTGTGGATACCGAGGCAAAGCAAATGCGCTTTGACGTGGTGCTGAGCTTTGACATAAGCGCTAAGGAAGCTCTTGACGTATTGTACGGGGAATTGAAAAAGGACTTTTCGCAGTACCAGATCCACATCAATCCCGACGTGGACCTTACGGATTAAAGCCTGAAGAGGGGATCTGAGCATGAACATATCCAAGCGCGACGCGCTGCAGTGGTTCAGCTTTTTTGCTGAAATGTCCGAGGCGGGCGAGGAGCTCACCCCAAAGCAGCTGGAGATCGCCTACGCGGTCATAAGCCAATTGGAAAAAGCCGCCGAAAAGCTGCACGCCGGGCTGCTTAGTCAAATTCCCGGTCTTCAAAGCCTGAACGGGCGCACTTACTACGTGGGTGGGAAGGAGCGTTTTCCCAAGGGCTGCATCAGCTGCCTTCTGGGGTCGGGGCTCGGCGCGGTACGGCGCACCAACCGCTGTAACGCCGCCTGCCCCTTCTGCTACGACTATGGCGTGCTGGATCAGATCCCGCCGATCGGCGAGGGCATGTGGGAGATCGGCGGCAGCCGCTTTCGGGAGGAGGATCTGGATCTGCTTTTGAGCATCCAGAAAAAGCCCTCCGGCGTGGCCTACGTGTACCTCGAGCCCTTTATGGAGATCGAAAAGTACTATCCCTTTATAAGGCGGATGCACGAGCACGGCATCTACCAGCATTTGTACACCAACGGCATAAGCGCGACCGCCTCTCAGCTTGAGCAATTGGGCCGGGCGGGGCTTGACGAGATCCGCTTCAACCTTGGCGCAAGCATGTGCTCCGACCGGGTAATCGGGCATATCGCCGAGGCCAAAAAGTACATCCCCATGGTGGGGGTGGAGACCCCCATGACCCGGGAGCTGTACCCTGTGCTGCTTGGCAAAAAGGACAGGCTGCTTGAAACGGGGCTGGATTTTATAAACCTTGCGGAGCTGCACCTAAACCCCAACAACATCGAAAACTACTTGGGCGAAAGCCTGTACATGTACCGCCACGGCTACGTAAGCCCGATCTGCAGCCGGGCGCTTACGCTAAAGCTCATGGCGCAGGCCTCCCGGGAAAAGTGGCCCGTCGTGGTGCACGACTGCTCCAACCGCACAAAGTTTGCAAGGGACCTCAATCTCAAGGCGCGCGAGGGCGGCTGGTTTGGCCAAAGCGCCTACGGCGCGGAGTTCGACGTGATCCCCTTTGCGGCCTTCCTGCCCGCGCTGGAGGATCCGGAGGTGGTCTTTGAAGCGGAGGAGGAATTGCCCGAGGGCTACAGGATAGGAGATGTGCTGATATGACGCTTGCAATGGACCGATACCTCGAGGACATCGAAAGCCGCATCGACGTGGATCAAGAGGAGGAGATCCTCTCCTTCTGGAACGACTGGTCCCATCACCGGGCGGGCAGCAGCGCGCTTCCCGTTCATCTGCGCGGCATCCCGTCGAAGTTGGACTGGCCATCCATCAACATAAACGACGCGCTGGTCGACGACGAGCTGATGGTCATAAAGGAATTTGGCCGCGTGAACCACACCCTGTCGCGCAAGGGTGCGTTTTGCCTCAGGGTGCGCGCCAATTACGGCGTAGCCAACATCGCCACCGCCTTCGGCGCGCCGCTGTTTGTGATGCCGCGCGAAACGGACACGCTGCCAAACGTGGTAAAGCTTGGCCCGGAGGCCTGCGCAGCGCTGCTGGATAAGCCCCTGCCCGACAAGCTCAGCGGCAACTTTCAGCACGTCATGCGCGTGGGAAAGCTGTTCAAGCAGATTGGGGAGAGGTATCCCAAAATTGGCAAATACGTGCACTGCGAGCAGCCGGATCTGCAGGGGCCGATGGATAACCTTGAGCTTTTGTGGGGAAGCGAGCTGTTCTATGCGCTGTACGACGAGCCGGAGACCATGCACGCGCTGCTTAGTCGCATAAGCGATCTGATCGAGGTGGAGATCGATGAATGGCTCAAGCTCTTTCCCGAAAACGTCGGGCGCGCCAATTACTTCCGGCACCGGGAAAAGGGCTCCCTCGTCGTGCGCGACGACAGCGCCATGAACCTTTCGCCCGCATTCTACGACGAGTTCATCGCCCCTTACGACGGCAGGCTCATGAAAAAATACGGCGGCATCGTGCACTTCTGCGGCCGGGGCGATCACTTTATCGATCACCTTGCAAAGCTTGAGGGCCTAAACGGCATCAACATGTCCCAGCCCCATTTGAACAACATGGAAAAGGTGTTTGCCTGCACGATCGATCAGGGCCTTCACCTGACCCTGTCCGTAGACCCCTTCGAGGTGAAAGGCCACGACATCGAAAACCTTATGTTCCTCCCAAGCGGGGGCTAAGCTGCCGGCTGCTGGGCAGCCTCTCGCTCAAAATGAATCAAAGATTCATTTTGAGCGGTTGGTTAGGTTGACCAAGTTTGTGTTTTAGACAAAACGCAAAATGTGATAGCTTGTTCAACAGGTTAACAGTTTTTGCTGAAATCTCTGCGGAGATTTCCGGGCACAAAAACTGAGAGGTAGCGATTATTTGTTCCGGTCGTCTCCGCTTCGCTGCGCTCCCTCCACAAAAATCGCTGTCCTCGCGCCGTACATGCCGCCACTGCGGATTAAAATTGGAGGGGTTACACCCCTCCAAGCCACCCCGGACTGTTGCATTTCTGCTGCAGCCCGTTCTTTATTCGACAGGAATCGTTTCACAGTAGCAGTATCTGGTGCTTTTACGTCTTCTTCTCCCATCCTGGAAAACGCGCGCACGCGCTCGTTTTTGAAGACCTCGTTAGGCGTGCCCTCGGCCACGATGAAGCCCTGGTCCATAAAGACCACGCGGTCAGCGACTTCTCTTGCAAAGGCCATCTCGTGGGTCACCACGATCATGGTGCGCTTTTCGTTTGCCAGATTCCTGATCACGCCAAGCACCTCCTGGGTGAGCAGGGGGTCGAGCGCGCTCGTGGGCTCGTCAAAGCACAGGATCTCGGGATCGATGGCCAGCGCCCTTGCGATCGCCACCCTTTGCTGCTGCCCGCCGGATAACTGGTAGGGGTAGGCCTTTTCCCTGTCGGAAAGCCCCACCTTGCCAAGCAGGGTCCTTGCGTAGCTTTCCGCCTGCTCGCGGCTTCGATTTAGCACGCACATCTGCGCCTCGGTCAGGTTGCGCAGTACGTTCATGTGGGGAAAAAGGTTGAAGTTCTGAAACACGTACCCCATCTTGAGGCAGATCTCCCGCTGCTGCTTTTTTGGCACGTACGCGCCGTCTGTCACAAGGGGCTGTCCACCTATCTGGATGCTGCCGCCGTCCACGCGCTCCAGATTGTTAAGGCAGCGCAGCAGCGTGCTTTTGCCGGAGCCGCTTTGGCCGATGATCGCAACCACCTCGCCCCGGTTCACGTGCAGGGAAATGCCCTTCAATACCGCAAGCTGGCCAAAGCTCTTTATCAAATCCTTTGCCTTCAGCATACCCGCCGCCTCCTATCTGTAGTAGGCCAGCTTTTTTTCAAGCCGTCCCAAAAGCAGCGTAAGCACGCCGTTCCACACAAGGTAATACACCGCCGTAAAGAACAGGGGCCAGATGGCGCCGGAGATGCCCCGGCTGCCCTTCAAAAACGCCTGGCCCGCCCAGATGATCTCCTGCAGGGCGATGATACGGGCAAGGGACGTGTCCTTTACAAGGGTGATGATCTCGTTGGACATCGGCGGCACGATGGCCTTGATCACCTGCAAAAGCTTTATGCGGAAGAAGATCTGCCCCCGCGTCATGCCAAGCACCCTGCCGGCCTCCTCCTGCCCCACGGGGATGCCCTGGATGCCGCCCCGGTAGATCTCGGAAAAGTAGCAGGCGTAGTTGAAGATGAACGCGATGGACGCCGCGGTAAAGCGCCCGGCCTCGCCGCTTCCCCACACGGGATTGTGCAGCACAAGCCCCGGAAAATAGTAGATGATCAACAGCTGGATCATAAGGGGCGAGCCGCGCACGATCCACACGATCAGCCGCGTAAGAAGGCTTAATGGCTTAAAGCACGACATGGAGCCAAGGGCGATGATGAGTCCCAGCGGGATCGCCCCAAGCAGCGTCACGAAAAACAGCCTGAGCGTTTGCAAAAAGCCGGTATTCAGCGCCTGGAGGACCACCGGCATCTGTTCCAAAATCAGCTTCATAATAAACTGATGAGCCGGACTCGCGCCGCGAGCCCGGCCTTTCCTTTACTGTTTTGCAGGCTGCCCTTCTTATGCGGGCAGCCGTTTGCCTATGCGCTTTGCGTGAGAAGCTTTATTCCTGCGCGATCAGCGCGGCCTGCACGCCGTACTTCTCGGCCAATTCCGCAAGCAGACCCTGCGCGTAGGCGCGCTGCAGATAGAAGTTCAGCATCCCGGCAAGGTCGCTGCCCTTTCTGAAGCCCACGCCGTAGACCTCGCTGTTCAGGCCGAAGCTGTAGCCGAGGTTTGCATAGCTGGTGCCCTCGCCCACCATCGCGCCCGCCATCAGCGCGTCGATCACCGCGGCGTCAGAGGTGCCGGCCGCGACCTCCAGCAGCGCGTCCGCCTGAGAGGAGACGGTGGTCTTGCCGTAGCCCAGCGCGTCGATCTCCTTTTCGCCCGCGCTGCCCGCCTCCACCGCAAAGGTGAGGGCGGAGAGGCTTTCGACGTCGGCGTACTGCTCGATCTTACTAAGGGGCAGGATGACCACCTGGGCGTTGTTCATGTAAGCGTTCGAGGTCTCCATCGCGCTCATCACTTCGTCCGTCAGCGTCATGCCGTTCCACACGCAGTCGATGGTTTTGCCGTCCAGCTCGAGCACCTTGTTGTCCCACTCGATCTCGATGAATTCCACCTTCACGCCCAGGTACTCGGCAAACGCCCGGGCCAGATCCGCGTCAAAGCCGATCCACTCGCCGTTTTCGTCGCGGTAGTCCATGGGGGCAAAGTCCGTGATGCCAACGACCAGCGTGCCTTTTTTTACCACATATTCCATGTCGGCTTCGCCAAGGGCCGCCATGCCAAGCAGCATGATCAGTGCAAGCGCCAGAGATATCAGTTTTTTCATACCCTAATCCTTCCTTCCGGGCCTCGCCCGCTCCATTACTTTACCATGATAAACTGGTAACATAGTAGAATGATAGCATAAAGCAGTGCGCTTGTCAACAGGAAAATGGAAGAATAAAACCAAATGACTTGTTTTTGTAAAGCCAGACTCGGATACAAAAAACTGCCAGCCCTCAAGCGCTTTTGCGAAGGCTGACAGTTTATGGATTTTCCCAAAGGTTTCTTACGTTCTTTCCTCCATCGGCACGTAGTGCGCGCCCTTGGGCATGACGGCCTTGTAGCCGGGGCGCATGAGCTTGCCGCCGGAAATGAGCTCCTCCAGGCGGTGGGCGCACCAGCCGGATACGCGGGCTACGGCAAAGAGGGGGGTAAACATTTCATCCGGGATGCCCAGCATGCGGTACACAAGGCCGGAATACATATCCACGTTTGCGCACATCACGCGGTGGTCGCGGTGCTTTTCCATCACAAGCTCGATGCCCAGGCGCTCGATTTTCTCCATCAGCTCGAAGTCGTCGTCCCGGCCAAAGCGGGGGCTAAGCTCCCTTGCGTATTTTTTCAGCAGCAGCTCGCGGGGATCGCTTTCGGTGTAGACCGCGTGCCCCAGGCCGTAGATCTTGCCGGAGCCGTCGCCGGCCTCGCCGTCCAGGATGCGCTTTAAATAGTCCTTCAGCGCGCCCTCGTCGTGCACGTTTGGACAGTTTTGCCGGATGTCGTCAAACATCTGCATGGTCTTGCCGTTCGCGCCGCCGTGCAGGGGGCCCTTGAGGGCGTTTATGGCGCCGGAGATCGTGGCGTAGGTGTCCGTGCCCGTGGAGGTCAGCGCGCGGCAGGTAAAGGTGGAGTTGTTGCCGCCGCCGTGCTCCGCGTGCAGGGTAAGGCAAATGTCAAGCAGATGCGCTTCCTCGTCGCTATAGTGCTTGTCGTCGCGGATCATCATCAAAAGGTTTTCCGCGATGGAAAGCTCGTCCTTTGGCACGTGCAGGTACAGTGAATCCCGGTCGAAGAGGTGCCTTTTTACGTTGTAGGCGTTGGACATGATGACCGGCAGGCGGGCGATCAGCTGGATGGACTGCCTTAGCACGTTTTCCGGAGAAACGTTCTCCGGATCCTCGTCGTAGGAGTACAGGGCCATCACGCCGCTTGAGAGCTTGTTCATGATGGAGGGGTTTGGGGCCTTGAACAAAACGGAATCGTTGTAGCCGTCCGGCAGGTGGCGCGCGGCGGCGATGACCGCGTTAAAGTCGTCCAGCTGTTTGCGGGTGGGCAGTTTGCCAAGCAAAAGCAGGTAGCACACCTCTTCAAAGCCGAACATGTGGCGCTGCACGTGGTTGGAGATCAATTCGTTTATCTCGATGCCGCGGTAGTACAGCCGCCCGGGCATGGGGATGGGGTCGCCGTCCAGCATCATGTAGCCCTGTACGGAGCCGATGTTGGTAACGCCCGCCAGC
>CADBNW010000121.1 GCA_902796025.1 uncultured Eubacteriales bacterium | reverse complement strand
TACAAGCGCATCTCCGGCTGCGGCAGCGGCACCGAGTACATGGCCGTGACCCCCTGGGGCGACCTGTACCCCTGCCACCAGTTCGTGGGCGAGGAGCGCTTCCGTCTGGGCAGCGTGTTTGAGGGCGTCACGAACCTCGTGGCGCAGCAGGAGTTTGCCCAGTGCAACGTCTACGCCCGCGAGGAATGCCGCACCTGCTGGGCGCGGATGTACTGCTCCGGCGGCTGCGCGGCCAACGCCTACCACGCGACCGGCAGCGTAAAAGGCATCTACGAAAGCGGCTGCGAGCTGTTCAAAAAGCGCATGGAGTGCGCCATCTGGCTCGAAGCGGCAAAGACCGCTGAGGCATGAACGCTCCCATCAGCGAATTTGTCCGGGCCTACGAAAAAAACGGCGGCCTGCGCATGCACATGCCGGGCCACAAGGGGATGTACGGCGCTTTGAGCGCGCTGGACATCACCGAGATCGCCGGAGCGGACGAATTGTACGCGGACGAGGGCATCATTTCAGAAAGCCAGCAAAACGCCGCCGCGCTTTTTGGCTCGCGCCTTACGCTCTATTCCACCGAGGGCTCATCCCTTTGCATACGCGCGATGGTGTATCTTGCCTTGCTCGAAGCCAGACGGCGCGGCCGCGCGCCGGTGCTGCTTGCAGCGCGCAACTGCCACAAGGCGTTTTTATCCGCGCTGGCCCACACGGGCATGGACGCGCAGTGGCTCTGGTCGGAAAAGGACGACGGCATCGTATCCTGCAGCGTAACGCCGGGCGCGCTACGGCGCGCGCTTAAAGCCCGCAAAACAAAGCCCGCGGGCGTCTACGTGACCAGCCCGGACTATCTTGGCCGGCTGCAGGATATCGCGGGGCTTTCCCGCGTGTGCCGCGAGGCGGACGTGCCGCTGCTTGTGGACAACGCCCACGGTGCGTACCTGAGATTCCTAAAAGAGGATCTTCATCCCCTGAGCCTTGGCGCAGATCTGTGCTGCGATTCTGCCCACAAGACGCTGCCCGCGCTTACGGGGGCGGCGTATCTGCACATTTCAAAAGCCGCGCCGGAGGGCTTTACGCAAAACGCCAGGCGCGCGATGGCGCTTTTTGCCTCCTCCAGTCCCTCGTACCTTACGCTGATCTCCCTGGACGAATGCAATGTTCTGCTGGAGGAGGAATTTCCTTCCCAGCTTTACGCGCTGTGCACCCATCTTGCGGCGCTCAAGCAGCGCCTGAGGGCGCGGGGCTACGCCCTGACGGGGGCCGAGCCCCTAAAGCTCTCTATCCATGCAAAGCCCTATGGCTACAGCGGAGGCGGATTGCACGCCCTTTTGCGCGCCCGGGGCATCGAGGCAGAGTTTTCAGACCCCGATTTTCTGACCTTTATGCCCTCCCCCATCCAGGGCGAGGAGGCGCTTTCCCGCCTTGAAGAGGCGTTAATGAGCGTATCAAAGGCCCCGGCAATAGATACCTGTCCCCCGCCCGCCCCGCGCCCTGAGCGCGTCCTGTCCGTAAGGGAGGCGCTGCTGAACCCCGCGCAGGAGGTCTCCGCGAAGGAGGCGCTTGGGCGCGTGTTTGTATGGGGGCATGTTTCCTGTCCGCCCTGCGTGCCGATCCTGGCCCCCGGCGAGCGCGTGGACGAGGAAGCCCTTCGCTGTTTTCAATATTACGGCGTTTCGCACATACAGGTGCTGTAAATAGTATTTTAGAAGGAGCCCGGAACCATGAAGGTATTGTTTGAGCTTTATGACAGCGCAAAGCCCCTGAACAACGTCATCACCTCCCTGGCCCTGCGCCCCGACCGCGTGGTGTTTTTGGGAGACCGGCGGCTCAATCAGCCAAGCCGCCCCGGTGCCCCGAACAAATGGCGCGAAAGCATCCTGCGCGTATTTGAAGGCGCGCATCTGCACTGCGACGTGGAGTGGATCAGCGCCGAAACGAGCTACGAGGCCATTTACGACGCGCTGGAGCAGAGCATCGACCTGTACGAGGGCGCGGAGCTGATCGCCGACGCCACCGGCGGCAGCGAGTACATGCTGCTGGCGCTTGGCGGCATCTGCGCAAAGCGCCAGCTCAGCGTGATCGCGTATCATCCCGCGTCGCGGGCATTCGTGCAATTGGTGGGCGCGCCCTTCGACGTGGAAAGCCTGCCCGTCCCGCGATTCAGCGTGGCACAGGCCATCGCCCTGGGCGGCGGCGAATTGCTCAAGCAGGATCACGGCGCGGATATCGTGGACAATCCCGATGCGATGGCCCTTATTGCGCCCATGATGGAATACTGCCGCGAAAACAGCGGCGCGTGGTCCGCCCTGAACCGCTACTTTAAGGCCATCCAGCTGCAATTGAATTCGGACGGCACCTATGACGCCCCCAGGATCTTTAACAGTGCGGAGGACAGATTCCCCCTCGTGGACGCCACGCTTACCCGCCTAAAGGAGATCGGCGCGCTTCGCTATCTCACCTTCGAGCGCCAAAAGCGCGTGATCGACCTAAGCTACAGAGAAATGCTCCCCTGCCTGTACATGGAGGGGCTGGTGCTGGAACTGTACATCTATCAGGCGCTCAAGGACTGCGGCGCGTTTGACGACGTGCGCATGAGCTGCCATTTGAGCTGGGACAACGACATGGACGATCTTGACACCACGAACGAGGTCGACGCGATCGCCACAAGCGGCATCGGGCAGTTCTATGTTTCCTGCAAGGTGGGCATGGTGGATCAATGGGACATGAGCCAGATCGCCAGCGTGACCTCCCGCTTTGGAAACGGCTACGCGACGCCGGTCCTTGTGTGCTTAAGGCCCCTTCAGCTGGACCCCGTGCAGTACCGGCGCGCCCGGGACATGGGCATCGAGGTGATCGACAGCGAGGATCTGAGCCCGGAGAAGCTGAAAAACCGGCTCAAGAATCTGGCCGCCAAATGGAATTAGCGCCTGCCGCGATTGCATAAAACAAAACGCGCCTCTGCCGCAATTTGGGCGGCAGAGGCGTGCTTAAAAGCTTCCGCAAGTTTTTTGGCCTGCGGATTTTTATTTTATCAGGAAGGCGCAGTTTTTATTTATCTGCTCTTTTCCAGCGTGCCGGGCACCCAGCAGACCTGATTGGGTCCCTTGGGCTTCATCTGCGCGGACTTGGGAGAGGTGTTTTTGCGCATGGCCTTCCAGCCGTGGCGCTTCAGCACCATGTAAATGTAGCCGCGCCCGGTATCCTTTTGACGCACCTCGTCGAAGGCGCGCTTGATCTCGCTGGCGGATACGTTTTTGCCCTGCCGGATCTGCTCTTCAAAGGCGCCCAGGATCTCGTTTTCCTGCGCTTCGGTCAGAGCATGGCGATGCGAGGTATATTTGTTGCGCACAAACTCAGTAAGGCCCTGCTCCCTGTAGCGGCGGCACATCTGGCTGATGGAGTTGATCTGCATGCCGGTGATCTCGCTGATCTCAGCCAGCTTATGGCCCTCGTGGCGCATGATCAGCACGCGCAGGCGGCGGTCGGCGTTGCGGTCTGTGTTGGAGTCGAGTGTCGATTTGACCTGCTCGTACTCTTCCTGGGTCATCTTAAATCTTTTCATGTTGTCACCTCGTATTGTTCAAAAACGATTATACCATATAGATCAAGCCCTGTGCAAGTACATTTCTGAGAATTTTGTTCAATTTAAGAATTATACTAAATCTAAATTCAAAATTAATCCCGTTTTAATACTCAGGCGCTTTTGAGGGGCAGAAGCACCGTAAAGGCGATGCGCCTTTCCCCCTCCATGCGGGCGGCGATGCTGCCTCTGTGCTTTTCCACGATGGCGGCGGCGATCGCAAGACCGATGCCAAAGCCGCTTTGCTTTTCCTTGCTGCGGGAGGGGTCGGCGCGGTAGAAGCGCTGGAAAAGCTCCGTGCACTGCGCTTCGTCAAGCGGCTTTTCCACGGCGTTTGAAACGATCAGGGCCGCGCTTCTTCCCTCCCGTTTTACCTGCAGGCGGATCGGCCCCTCGCTGGTAGCATACTTTACCGCGTTGTCGCACAGGGTGGACAAAAGCCGCGCAAGGCTCGCCCGGTCGCCATCCGCGCTGACCTCGCTAAGCTCGGTCTCAAACGTCAGGCCCTTGAATTCCGCCATCGCGCCAAAGGGCTCGGATACCTCCCTTGCAAGCTCGTCAAGGCGCAGCCGCTCCATGCTCAGGGGGGCATTTTCCTCCTCCATGCGGCTTAGGTACACCAGCTCCTCCACCAGATTTTTCATGATGCCCGCCTGCTTCAGCGTTCCCTGCACCCAGGGGCTTCCGGGGTTTTCCATCTCCATCAGCTCCATATTGGTGGTGATCACCGTAAGCGGGGTCTTCAATTCATGGCTGGCGTTTGTGATGAACTGCTTTTGCTGCTCGATGTTGCGGATGGTCGGCATGACCGCCCTGCGACTCAGCAGCGAAACGATGGCAAGCGCCAGCAAAATGCCGCCAAGGCACGCAAGTCCACTGAACAGCCCCAGCATGCGCAGCGAGTTAAAGCGGGTCTCGCAGTTCAAAAAGGTGATGGAGCGCAGGCTTTCGCCCTCGTAGCGCTTTAAAAACATGAGCTCCCCGAGGGTGCCGCTGCTGTGCTTGCTCTCGCGTGCGCTTTCTGCCATCTTGCGCGCGCTGTCCTCGTCCGCCTCGCTCATGCTGCTTAAGTTCATATTCAGGATTTCCCCGCTGCGGCTGTAATACACCGTGTACCAGTTGGCTTCGCTGATCATGTTGCGCTCGTGCCTGCTGCGCCCGGGCGAGTCCTTGCCAAAGCCCATGGGCATCCCCGGCTGGGCGTTTTCCGCGATCAGGCTAAGGGTGTTTTTCAGTTCCCGCCTGACGTTCAAAAGGTTTGCAAGGTTTACCGCCCCAACGACCAGCACCATGGCCAGGGTAAGCGCCATCGCGGCGATCAGCGTAAAGCGCAGTCTGAGCTTTCGGATCATGCCTGTGCGTCCTCCAGAGAATAGCCGCTTCCGCGGTGCACGCGGATCTCTGCGCGGCTGCCAAGCTCGCTTAAGCGTTTTCGCAGCTGCGAGATGTTTACCCACACCACGTTGATCTCCGCCTCCGCGTCCCAGCCCCAGACGCGCTCCATCAGCTGGTTCACCGAAAACAGCACGTGCGGGTTCTCCATAAACAGCTCCATCAGCTTGTAGGTCTTGCCGGTGAGGCGCAGGGCCTTATCCTCGCATCTGAGCTCGCACACGCCCTTGTCCAATTTAAGATCTGCAAACTCCACCACGTCCGGCACGTAGCTGTCCCTGCGGCGCAGCATCGCCCGCACCCGCGCAAGCAGCTCCTGGGCGTTGAAGGGCTTTGGCAGATAATCGTCCGCCCCCGCGTCCAGCCCCGACACCCTGTCCTCCACCGCGTCCCGGGCGGTCAGGATCATGCAGGGCAGCTGCACGCCCTTTTCGCGCAATTCGCAAAGCGCCTCCACCCCGCTTTTGACCGGCATCATCCAGTCGAAGATCAGCCCGTCGTAGCCGCCTGCCATCGCGTAGTCCACCGCGTCGCCGCCGTCAAAGACCGCGTCCACCGCGTAGCCCGCGCGCTCGAGCAGCGCCTTGACCGCCCGCGACAGGTCCCGGTCGTCCTCCGCAAAAAGAATCCTCATTTACTGCCTCCCGGCCTTACGCGCCCCTGCCCGGGACGCACGTCCTTTTTTAAAATTATAAGCGGCAAAAGAATATTTTGCAAGTTCCGCACAAATAAATAACGCCCCGCCGCAAAACACGGCAAGGCGTCCAAAAGGCGTAAACCGGATTACTTGATCTCGATGGTCGCGCCGACGTCGGCGAACTTCTTCTTGATCTCCTCGGCGGCTTCCTTGGAAACGTTCTCCTTCAGGGTCTTGGGGGCCTCGTCCACAACGGCCTTGGCTTCCTTCAGGCCCAGCTCGGGGCACACTTCGCGGACGACCTTGATGACCTTGATCTTCTCGGGGCCGACTTCCTTCAGCACCACGTCGAACTCGGTCTTCTCTTCAACGGCCTCAGCGGCGGCAGCGGGGCCAGCGGCCACGGCCACAGGAGCGGCGGCGGATACGCCAAACTTTTCTTCCATGGCCTTTACCAGATCGGCCACTTCGAGAATGGTCATAGACTCAACAGCAGAAATGATCTCCTCAATACTCATGGTATTATCCTCCAAATTTTAACTGATTGACGCAGGACGGGAATTATTCCTCGCCTGCAAGCTGCTTGCGACGAGCTTCCAGAACGCGCGCGAGCGCGGAAACAGAGCTCATCAGGCTGCCCATGAAGCGGGCAATGAGTACTTCCTTGCTGGGCAGCTCGGCCAGAGCCTGCACACCGGCAACATCCAGGTAAGCGCCGTCGCTGGCGCCGCCCTTGATGGCGAGCTTCTTGGTCTTTTTGCCGTACTCGACCGCGATCTTCGCGGGCGCGATCATGTCTTCGAAGCCGAAGGCAACGGCGGTAGGACCCTCCAGCAGCGCGTCGAGCTGTGCGCCGTAGGGAGTATCCTTGGTGGCCAGGCGGATCATGCTGTTTTTGATGACAGTGTACTCCACACCGGCTTTGCGGAACTCCACGCGCAGGGCGGTGTCTTCTTCTACGGTCAGGCCGCGGAAGTCGACCAGAACGATCGTGGAGGCCTTGGAGAACTTCTCCTTCAGCTGCTCAACGATGCCTTCCTTTGCGATTCTTGCGCTGGATTTCTTTTCATTTTCGGACATTTACTAAACACCTCGCATTCCGTCCAGTTCATGACGGTAAATAAAGCCCCTGCGCACTGACGCAAGGGCAAAGTATTTAAAAGGCGTTAGCCTGATCTCACTTTTCCTTTGCGCCTCGGCGAGAATCCGAAGATGTTATGCTTAAAAAGCGCTCGCTGTCTATGGCACAGAACCTATTACCGGAATGGAATTATAACACCTGACCCCCTCAGGGTCAAGTTAAATATTTGTTCGAAGGCCCCTTTTGCGTTGTGCAAGGGAGCCTTATGCGCTACAATACTGCCATGCTCATAGAGGAGGTATATCTGTGAAGAGGAGCGCGCGCAGCCTGTTTACGCTGTTTTGGGGGATCCTTTGCGTAAACGCCTTCACCTTCGGCGGCGGCTTCGTCATCGTGACCGTGCTAAAGCGCAAATTTGTGGACGAGATGCACTGGCTGAGCGAAGAGGAAATGCTGGATTACGTCGCGATCGCCCAGTCCGCGCCGGGCTCCATCGCGGTAAACGCCTCGATCCTGCTTGGCCTTAACACCCTTGGCGTTCCGGGGCTGATCGCGGCGGTGCTTGGGGCCATCACGCCGCCGCTTGTCATTTTGTCCCTCATAACGCTCATCTACGACGCCTTTTCCCAAAACCGCGTGGTGGCGCTAATGCTGCGCGGCATGCAGGCGGGCGTGGCCGCGGTCATTTTGGACGCGGCTGCAAGCCTTGCGGTAAAGGTGTTCAAAAAAAAGCGCCCCATCTACATTCTGATGATGGCGGCGGCCTTTGCGGGCGTATTCTTTTTTAAGGTAAACGTGATGCTGGTGCTGCTGTTGGCGCTGGCGCTTGGCGTGTCGCTTGCGCTCTTTGCGTCAAAAAAGCCGAAGGGGGATACGCGCGCATGATGCTGCTTACGCTGTTTTGGACCTTTTTCCAGGTCGGCCTGTTTACCGTGGGCGGCGGTTACGCCTCCCTGCCCATCTTGCAGGCGCAGGTGGTGGAAAAGCATATGTGGCTGAGCGCAGCGGAGTTTTCAAACCTCGTGACGATCGCGGAAATGACCCCCGGCCCCATCGCCCTGAACGCCGCGACCTTCGTCGGCATGCGCACGGCGGGGGTGCTGGGCGCGGTCACCGCGACGCTTGGCTGCATAAGCCCCTCGCTTGTGATCGTGTCGGTCATCGCCGCGCTGTACCGCAGATTCCGCAGTCTCAGCGCCATGGAAGAGATCCTCTCCGCCCTGCGCCCGGTGGTGGTGGCGCTGATCGCCGCGGCGGGCCTCAAGGTATTGATCGGGGCGATCTTTCGTGAGGGCGCTTTGTCGCTTTCGGCGATGGACATCCCCGCCGCCGTTTGCTTTGCGGCCTCAGTGCTGCTTTTGCGCCGCGCAAAATGGAATCCCATCCTTACGATGTTCGCCTGCGGGGCGGCCTACACGCTGATCGCCCTTGCCCTCGGCGCGTAAAAAAGCTATTATATTTTTTCGATCTTGTGCGCGGACATGGCAAGGCCGATCATGCGAAGATAAAGCGGCAGGCACTCCACGGCCCACACGCCGATCAGGCCCAGGATCAGATACTTGCCCGCGTAAGCGCTGACCAAAATGTACATGCTGGCCACCGAGTACGCGCCGACGCCAAGAACGATCAGCAGCGAGCTTAGCGCAAACGCCACGCGGGCCACCCCCGGGCGGCGGCACAAAAACGCGACGGCGCTGACAAGGTACGTTATGCACATCAGCGCGCCCTTGATGCAAAACGGGGTATAGATGATGGCGTCCTGCGCCCTGGCCCGAAAGGTGAGGTACGCGATGACGCCGCTTGCCAGCATCCACATAAGCATGAACACCGCCCGCCACGCGCAGCCGCTGCCCGGCTTTTGCGCGTCCCTTCTGGACTCCACTACGCTCAAGGCCAAAAACAGCGCGTCCGTCACGAGCATCAGCGGAAACAGCGTGTAGCCGAAACGAAACGGCAAAAGCACATCCAGCGAGCCCGAAAGCTTTTCCATCACCACAAAAAACAGCAGGTTGATCAAAACGCCGCTTGCCGGCACCAGCACCGCTCCCGCGCCTATTTTATGCACGTTGCTCTTCATGGAAGCACTCCCCTTCATCCTATAATCGCAGATCGCCCGGCCCGGGCAGCTCGGCCCGCTTTACCGCGATGTCCCAGCCCAGCACGGACACCGTCGCCCAGCCCTCCCGGCACTTCACCAGATCGCTGTCCGGCGGGAAGTACTGCTCGTTTGCCCCGTCGTCCAGAAAATAATACTTTTGCCCGTAGTTGCTGGTAAACTCCTGATAGTGGGCGTCCGACAAAAACTCCGGCGCGAGGATCTGGGTAAAGAAGATCCCCTTGATGTCCCGGTCCGCCGGCACGTTCAGATTGTAGATCTCTCCGCGCTTTAATGGGTGCGCGCCGGCCCAGTCCATAAAGCGCAGCGCGGCGTCCGCGGCGCTTTGGTAGCTTTGTGGAGAAAAGCTGTCGATGCTCACGGCGATCGCAGGACAGCCCGCCATCGAGGCCTCCATGGCCGCGTTCACCGTGCCGGAATAGATGCATGCGCCGCCGAGATTCGGCCCGCGGTTGATGCCGGAAATGCACATGTCCGGCTTGTCCGCCCCGCACAGGTGCAGCCCGAGCCTTGCGGAATCCACGGGCGTCCCGTCCACGGCCCAGCCCTCGGCCCCGTCCAGCGTTACCGCCCTTGCGCACAGCGGCCGGGTGATGTTGATCATGTGGCTTACGGCGCTGCGCTCTCCGTCCGGTGCGGACACGGTCACGCGGTGCCCCGCGCCCGCCAGCGCCCGCGCCATCGCGCGCAGGCCCTGCGCGCCGATCCCGTCGTCGTTGGTCAGCAGTATATGCATGCCTCGTCTCCTTTGAATGAAAAAAGAAAAGACACCCTCTCGGATGTCTTAAGAGCACCTCCATAGGGAATCGAACCCTAGTCTTCGCCGTGAGAGGGCGACGTCTTGACCGCTTGACTATGGAGGCATAATCCTGGCGAACTAGGATTCGAACCTAGAATGAACGAGTCAGAGTCGTTAGTGTTGCCGTTACACCATTCGCCATTGTGTCAACCGAGCACAACGTGCCCGACCGACGAATGATATTATACTGCCACACCCCCTGCCTGTCAATAGAAAATTTTTATTTAACATTCCATCGCTCTGTTAAATATTAAATAGTTGTGGACATTTGCTTGCCGGGGTGCTATAATAATCAGGCTTTCAATGCGCCAACGTGGCTCAGTCGGTAGAGCAGCGGTTTCGTAAACCGCAGGTCAGGGGTTCGAGTCCCCTCGTTGGCTCCACGAGGTGTAGCGCAGTTTGGTAGCGCGTTTGGTTCGGGACCAAAAGGCCGTGGGTTCAAATCCCGTCACCTCGATAAGGAAATCTGTGAGGTTTGAATTAATCTCACAGATTTTTTGTTTATGCAACATGTGATTTATTTCAGCGTTTGGTACTTTGGACATCTGCGCTCATTGGCGTGGATTCTCCCCTTTACTTCATATCGTTTTTGTGATATAATATTATCATCAAAAGTCAGTCGACAAAAGGAGCCAAGCATGATCATCAAACCTTCCTCCGCTTTGCGGAACAACTACAGCGGGATATCCGCCCTCGCCAGGGAGACCCAGGAGCCGGTCTATATTACCGTGAACGGCGAAGGCGACGGCGTTTTCATGGACATGGAGGCATTCGAGCGCCGGGAACAGCTGCTCAACCTGCGTGCACGGATCCTCCAGGCCGAGGAGGACCGGCTGCGCGGTGCTAAGACCATGCGCATCGCCGAGGCCAGGGAGGCGCTGAAGAAGCTATGACGGTTCAAATCCTTCCTTCGGCCTGGGAAGGGCTGGCACAGATCAAGTACAGGGTCCGAGCTGAATTCGGCGAGGATGTCGCCCAGCGCGTGACTGATCAAATCTTAAACAGCCTTGAACGGCTGGAACAGTTTCCGGATTCCGGTTCGATGACGCCTGATCCGTGGCTCAACAGCATGGGCTTCCGTATGGTGATCAGCGATAAGCGAAACGTATCCGTCTTCCGGCGCGTGGGTGAGGACATCTTTGTCTATATCATCGCCGATACCCGTACTGAATACACGAAGGTGTTCACAGAAATGATTCTCGCTTCGCCGGACATTGTACCGGGACCTTCACTCGATCCTGAGCAAAAGCGGGATCGGTAGAATGCGTGACAGCAGTACACGATAAAAGAAACAACGGAGGGGCCGCATGCTCGATAAGGATATTCTAAAAGATGTTATATCGGATTATAAGCGCGATTTCACGATATTTCAGTGGAGGAACGAACGCTTTAAGTGGGAGGCAGTCCATTGCTACCAGCCGAATCATAGTTGTTCCTTTCAAAATCATAGTTGTTCCTTTCAAAATGTCTTGACTTTTGGGTAGTAAATGAATATAATAAAGGCAGTCGTAGATTGCTCCCCAAGAGGGTAGCTTCGCGGTTGAGCGTTCACCATTATTTTTTTGCTCGTAAGCGAATAATTCTCTTGATCCATCCTTTGTGCATGATAACGACATCCAGCGGCGGTACTGCTAAAGCATTAAGCTTAGAAATAATATTCTTCTCAGCTGTTTCATAATCATCATCCCAGCAGTCGATAATTAAATTGCCGCCTGTCTGCGCTATCTGCCCCAGTCCGACCTCTGTTCTTTTCCCTGCTGCATGGGCAGTTGAAGCTTTTTTGATTTCCCATACTTTTTGACTCCATGTGCAGTCGCGTGCTGATTCACGCCCGGAATTATCTAACAGAACAACATCGCCGTCCAGTTGCTCAACTAAGGCTTGAGCCGTTTCAATTTCATGTGATTTATTGTGCCATTGCCGTTTCTCCGCATGAAAAAACCGCCCGTAGGCGGTTTATACGTCCTTGGCAGGCGTGGCGTTCCCCTGCATCTCTTTTAGCCGTTAAGGCGCGTGGTAGCTACGAAATTGACCACCTCAAGGACACTTTTATTATATACTATTTATCCTTTTTTGTAAATACCTTTTTTGTTTCTTAAATATCTTTTTAATGTTTTATCACCGATGTCCCAATATGATAGAATTGAATTCTTCCTGCCTACAGCATCGCCTTGCACATGCAATCTAAGAATCAATTCTATAATCTTCCCTTCGTCAATGATCTGCTTTATCAATATTGCCGTATTTGGCTTTTGGTCCTCAAAGATGTAATCAGGATCACTCAGTACAATCTTTGCGTATTTCCCGTATTTATCAAAAGCATGGTCGTGTTTATTGCAGTGTTCAATTCGTTCAGATGTTATTATCACATCCGAAGTCGTTATTCTTTCAGATATACTGGCAAATATCTTCCTGTTGATTGTCCCAACGGCATTATTTCTTTACCGCTCAATGCTTCTGTGCTGCTTTCACCGCTTTTGTCATGCATTATTATATCACTTTCTTCAGCATCATTCAATGCTTTTGCGCTTTTCTTCACGTCATACACATACGTCAGCGTGCATCGGCAATTGTACACAAGCGCGGGGTCTGCTGTAGGGTTGCCGGGGTACATGATGTCGCCCAGGCTACTGTGGAACGGTTCGTCGATGCCTACTTCCTGTCCGTCCAGCTCCGCGTGCGCGTCACGCACCCTGTCATCGTGCGCGGCCAGCCACTTCTTTTTGACCACGATTCCCATGTCCTGCGCTTCATGCAGCCGCTCCATGCGTCCCTCGTTCTGTGCCCCCGTCGTACATGCCAAAGCACACGCCGCCATCAAAGCGGTTTGGGATATCGCGCACAGCGCCGTTAGCTCTTAGCTGTGAGCTTGGGCGCGCAAAGCGCGCCGACTATCTTAAGCTAATAGCTAATGGCTAACAGCTAATAGCTAAAAATCAAGATCGTTTCCCCCTCCCTCAATTCCCTAACCCTGGCTTTGCTGCGGTTTTTCAGAATATCCGTTGACAGGAAAGCATTTCTTGTTTACAATATAAATATAATATCGTCACAATACGCTGGGGAGGGGACGCGCTTGAAGGAGCTGAGCCTGCTGGTGTGGATCGGTCAGCTGGGGCTTAGCTTTGCGTTGCCCATGGCGGGGTTTACCCTTTTTGGGGTATGGCTTCGCGGGCGCACCGGCGCGGGCTCCTGGCTGATCGCGCTGTTTTGCGTGATCGGGCTTATCAGCGGCGCGCACGGCTGCATCACCGTTTTAAAGCAATTGGACAGGCAGCAGCGCCAAAGCGACAAGTCCCATCCGGGCGGCTTTGACCGGCACGAATAGGGCCCGTCCCTTTTAAATATCCGGCCGCGCGCGCGGCCTCAGAACAGGTGGATCGATGACTGCACGCAGGCTCGTCTTAAAGGAAACGCTGCTCGTGGCGGCGCAGGAAGCGCTGGTGGCACTTGCCGCGGCGCTAGTTTACGCGCTTTTGGGAAAGCTTGGCGCAAGCGTCTGGGTCGGCCTGCTCGGCGGCGCAGCGCTCAGTGTGCTGAATTACTTCATCATGGCCTGCTCGGCAAGCCGCGTAAGCGAAAGCGCGGCGCAAGCTGGCGCGCAGGGTGGGGGCCTTATGCGCGTAAGCTACATTTTAAGGCTCGTTTTGCTCTTTGGCGGGCTTATAGCCCTTGCTGCGACAAAGCTTGCAGATCCCGTGGCGCTCATCATCCCCCTGCTGCTGATGCAGCCGATCATCCTTCTTACCCACACCATTTTGAAAAGGCAGGTGAAATAGATGAACCTTGAAGTCCACGGCGCATTCGTCTATTTTACCATCCCCATCCTGGGCGGCATCCCGATCACCCAGACCACGGTATCGTCGTTTCTGGTGATGCTTGCGGTGATCGCATCGAGCCTCGTCATCCGCAAAAAGCTGAAAAAGCGCCCCGACGGCTGGCAGGTGCTGGTGGAAAAGGGCGTGGGCATGCTGTACAACATGGTCGGAGAAACGATGGGCGCGCACAACCTGCACTGGACGCCCTTTATCGGCACCATCTTTTTAAGCAGCATCCTGGGCAGCTTCATCGGCCTTACCGGCTTTTTGCGCTCGTCCACCGCGGACATCAGCTGCGTGATGGTGTGGGCGCTGATGGTGAGCGTCATCTGCTGGTACAACGGCATAAAGTACAACGGCTTCTTCGGCTGGCTCAAGGGCTTTACCCAGCCCATCGCCGTCATGACGCCCATGAACATCATCTCCGAGATCGCCCAGCCCGTGTCCATGGCCTTCAGGCACTTTGGAAACGTGGCGGGCGGCGGCGTGATCACCAGCATCCTCTACCTTGCGCTTTCTCTTATGAGCAGCGCAGTGATAAAGCTTTTGAGCGCGGGCGGCCTTGTGCCCGGCCTTATAAGCCTTCTTGCGGGCGGAGCGCTGATCATCCGCTACGTCATCAAAAAGCGCGGGGGCTTAAAGCTGTTTATCGGCATCGTGCTTTCGCTGCTTGGCGCGTGCGCTGCGCTTGAGGCCCTTGGTCTTACGGCAAAGGTGCCCGTGCTGGCCTTTGGCATCCCGGCGGTGCTCAGCTGCTATTTTGACCTGTTCAGCGGCTTTGTGCAGGCCTACGTGTTTACCCTTTTGACCATGGTCTACATTGGCAATTCCTGCCCCGCGCCGGAAACGGACGCGCAAGGGGCAGCAGGCAAATAAAAACCCTTTTCAACAAGGAGGAAGCATACATGGATCAGACAATTGCAGAGGCGATCGCGATCGCGGGCAAGGCCATCGGCGCGGGACTGTGCATGGGCATCGGCGCCATCGGCCCGGGCGTGGGCGAAGGCACCGCCGTAAGCAAGGCGCTGGAGGGCATGGCGCGCCAGCCCGAAATGGCGGGCACGCTGCGCTCCACCATGATCATGGGCTGCGCCATCGCCGAGACCACCGGCATTTATTCGCTGCTCATCGCGTTTTTGATTTTGTTCGTGCTGTAAGCGCCAACGCGCACAGGAGGACTTCAGCTTGGAAAAGTTTGAAGGGTTTATAGGCGTTGATTTCTGGACGGCGCTGTTCGTGCTTTTGAACACCCTTGCCATCTTTTTTGTGGCAAGGAAGCTGCTGTTCAAGCCCGTGCACAAGCTGATCAGCCAGCGGCAGGCCGAGATCGACGGCATGTACGACAAGGCCGAGCAGCTGCAAAGGGACGCGCAGGGCTTAAAGGACGAGCTAAGCGCAAAGCTTGAAAGCGCCCAGAGCGAGTCCGACCGCATCGTGCGGGAGGCGCTTGTGCGCGCAGAGGACAAGGAGCGCGACATCGTATCCAAGGCGCGCAAGGAGGCCGCGTCCATTTTGGACAGGGCCGAGGAGGACGCCCGGCGCGAAAAGCGGCAGGCGATCAGCGACGCGCGGGACGAGCTGGCTTCCCTGGCGGTGGCGATTGCCGAGCAGGCGCTTGAAAAGCAGCTGGACGACGAGGGCCGCTCCCGCCTGATGGACGACTGCATTGAGAGGTTGGGCAAAGACTGATGCTTGAAGCCGATTGCTACGCCCGGGCGCTGATGGAGCTGTGCGCGGAAGAGGGCTTATGTGAGCGGGTGCGCGACGAGCTTTGCGCCCTTGGCGCCGCCTTCGAGGCGGAGCCCCGCTTTATGCGCCTGCTTTCGTCCAGCGAACTCACAAAGGCGGAAAAGCGGCAGATGCTGGACAACTGCCTCAAGGGCCGCGCACACGAATACGTGCAAAGCTGCTTAAAGCTGATGTGCGATAACGGGCAGATCCGCCTGCTGCCAAAGCTAAAGGAGCGCTATTGCCTTTTGTACTACGAAAGGGCGGGCATCCTGCCCGTAAAGGTGACAAGCGCTTCGCCCCTTTCCCCCATCCAGCGCCAGCGCCTGCAGCAGCGCCTGGAGGAGATAAGCCAAAAGCAGGTGCTTTTAAGCTTCACCGTGGACGAAGCCTGCCTTGGCGGACTCATGGTGGAATACGAAAACAAGCTCATCGACGATACCGTAAGGGGAAGGCTACAGGGCCTTGCCCGCACGATCCAAAACGCAAAGCTCTGACGGAGGACGGTTGCATATGGCTTTCAGCGCCGAAGAAATCACAAAGCTCATACGCGAGCAGATCAAGAATTACGAGCACCGGCTCAAAACCGACGAGGTGGGCACCGTCCTGCTCGTGGGCGACGGCGTTGCGCGCGTGAGCGGCCTGGACATGTGCGTGGCAGGCGAGCTGATCGAGCTGTCCAACGGCTCCTACGGCATGGCGCTGAACCTCGAGGAGGACAGCGTCTCCGTCGTCATCCTTGGCTCCGACGAGGGCATCCGCGAGGGCGACCGGGTAAAGCGCACGGGGCGCGTGGTTTCCGTACCGGTCGGCGAAGCGCTGCTTGGCCGCGTGGTGAACGCGCTGGGCCAGCCCATCGACGGCAAGGGCCCGATCGACAGCGCCGCCTACGAGCCCATCGAGCACAAGGCCCCCGGCATCATCCAGCGCAAGCACGTAAGCACCCCGCTGGAAACGGGCATCAAGGCCATCGATTCCATGATCCCCATCGGCAGGGGCCAGCGCGAACTGATCATCGGCGACCGGCAGACCGGCAAAACCACCCTGGCCATCGACACGATCCTGAATCAAAAGGGCAAGGGCGTGAAATGCGTATACGTGGCCATCGGCCAAAAGCGCTCCACCGTCGCCCAGGTGGCAGAAAGCCTCGCCCGGCACGGAGCCATGGACTACACCATCATCGTCTCCGCAAGCGCCTCGGAGCTTGCCCCGATGCAGTACATCGCGCCCTACGCCGGCTGCGCCATGGGCGAATACTTTATGAACAAGGGCGAGCACGCGCTGGTGATCTACGACGATCTGTCCAAGCACGCCGTGGCCTACCGCGCCATCTCCCTGCTGATCCGCCGCCCCCCGGGAAGAGAAGCCTATCCCGGCGACGTGTTCTACCTGCACTCCCGCCTGCTGGAGCGCGCGGCGCAATTGTCCGAGAAGCTCGGCGGCGGCAGCCTCACGGCGCTCCCCATCGTGGAGACCCAGGCGGGCGACATCTCCGCCTACATCTCCACCAACGTCATCTCCATCACCGACGGCCAGATTTTTTTGGAGACCGAGCTTTTCAACTCCGGCATCATGCCCGCCGTAAACCCCGGCATCTCGGTATCCCGCGTGGGCGGCGACGCCCAGATCAAGGCCATGAAGAAGGTGGCGGGGCCGCTGAAGCTGCTGTATTCCCAATACCGCGAGCTTCAGGCCTTTGCCCAGTTCGGCAGCGAGCTGGACGCGGACACCAAGGCAAGGCTCGCCCTGGGCCAGCGCATCGTGGAGGTCTTAAAGCAGAAAAACGGCGCGCCCGTGGACACGGTGCAGCAGGTGTGCATCATCTACGCGCTGGTCAAGGGGCATTTGAACGACGTTCCCCTTGATCGCATCAAGGAATTTGAAGACCGCCTGCAGGAGCTGATGCGCGTTAGGTACGAAGACGTGCTTTCCTCCATCCGCATGAAGGGCGTCATGGAGCAGCAAACCGAGGACAAGCTGATCGAAGCGATCCAGCTTCTCAAAAAGGAATTTTAGCGGAGGCAGCGGATGGGCAGCCAGTCCATTAAGGAAATCAGGGGCCGGATACGCTCCATCGACAGCACGCGGCAGATCACCCGCGCGATGGAGCTGGTGGCCTCAAGCAAGCTGAAAAAGGCGCAGGCGCAGATCGAGGCCTCGCGCCCGTACTTCCGCATCATCTACGGCATGCTGCAGGACATCCTGAGCAAAAACAGCGACCGCAGCCTTCCGTATCTTGCGCCCGTCCACGCGGACGCCCCGCAGGCGTATATCGTGATCGCGGGCGACCGCGGGCTTGCGGGCGGATACAATTCCAACATCCTCAAAAGCGCGGCAAAGCTGCTTGCGTCCGGCAATGCAAAGCTGCTTCCCATCGGAAAACGCGCGCACGAATTCTTTTTGAACCGCGGCGCCGAGATCCTAAGCGACAGCTACGCCGAGGCGGAAAAGGTCTCCGTGGGCGACTGCTTTACCGCGGCAAAAACGCTGTGCGAATTGTTCCGCGAGGGAAAGATCAGCGGCGTCAGCCTGATGTACACGGAATTTGTCTCCGTGCTCAGCCAGCAGCCCCGCAGCATGCCGCTTTTGCCCCTTGCAAGGGACGAGCGCACGCTGCCCGGGCGGGACATCCTCTACGAGCCCTCCCCGGAGGAGGCCTTTGCGGCCATGATCCCCGAATACCTTGGCGGCGTGCTCTACGGCGCGCTGTGCGAAAGCCGCGCCTCGGAGCAGGCCGCGCGGCGCTCCGCCATGGACACCGCCACCCAGAACGCCGACGAAATGATCGATACCCTCAGCCTTAAATACAACCAGGCGCGCCAGGCGGCGATCACCCAGGAGATCACCGAGATCGTCGCAGGCTCGTTTGTCTGATAACGCTCCTTGCAGACGGGAAGGAAACAACGCCATATGGAAAAAAACATCGGTACCGTAATACAGATCATGGGGCCCGTGCTGGACATCCGCTTTGACGAAGGCCATATGCCCCAGCTTTTGAACGCCGTGGAGGTGCAGCTAAACGGCGATACCCTGGTGTGCGAGGTCGCCCAGCACATCGGCGACAACGTGGCCCGCTGCGTCGCCATGAGCTCCACCGACGGCCTGCGGCGGGGCGTGGAGGCCGTGGACACGGGCGCCCCCATCAGCATGCCGGTTGGCGAAGCCTGCCTTGGGCGCGTGTTCAACCTTCTGGGGCAGCCGATCGACGAGGGCGAGGCTCTGCCTGCGGACATGCCCCGCATGTCCATCCACCGAAGCGCCCCCTCCTACGAGGAGCAGCAGACCTCCTCCGAGATGCTGGAGACCGGCATCAAGGTCGTGGATCTCATCTGCCCCTACGCAAAGGGCGGCAAGATCGGCTTATTTGGCGGCGCGGGCGTGGGCAAGACCGTGCTGATCATGGAGCTTATCAACAACGTCGCCAAGGCGCACGGCGGCATCAGCGTCTTTACCGGCGTCGGCGAAAGAACGCGCGAGGGCAACGACCTTTACAACGAGATGATCGCCTCGGGCGTCATCAATAAAACCGCCATGGTCTACGGCCAGATGAACGAGCCGCCGGGAGCGCGCATGCGCGTGGGCTTAAGCGGCCTGACGGTGGCGGAGTATTTCCGCGACGTAAAGCATCAGGACGTGCTTTTGTTTATCGACAACATCTTCCGCTTCACGCAGGCGGGCTCCGAGGTATCGGCGCTGCTTGGCCGCATGCCCTCCGCCGTGGGCTACCAGCCCACATTGGCGACCGAAATGGGCCAGTTGCAGGAGCGCATCACCTCCACCCGCAACGGCTCCATCACCTCCGTGCAGGCGGTCTACGTGCCCGCGGACGACTACACCGATCCCGCGCCGGCCACCACCTTTGCCCACCTCGACGCGACCACCGCCTTGGACCGCTCGATCGCTTCTCTTGGCATCTTCCCGGCGGTAGATCCCCTGGCGTCCAACTCCCGCATCCTCACCCCCGAGATCGTGGGGCGGGAGCATTACGAGACCGCGCGGGACGTACAGCGCATGCTGCAGCGCTACAAGGAATTGCAGGACATCATCGCCATCATGGGCATGGACGAGCTGAGCGACGAGGACAAGCTGACCGTCAGCCGCGCGCGCCGCGTGCAGCGCTTTTTGTCCCAGCCCTTCGCCGTGGCGGAGCAGTTTACCGGCTACGAGGGCAAGTACGTGCCCCTCAAGGAGACGATCCGGGGCTTCCGCGAGATCATCGACGGAAAGCACGACAACATCCCCGAAAGCTGCTTCCTCTTTGCCGGCTCCATCGACGACGTGCTTGCAAAATGCAAGGAGACGCAGCAATGACCCCCTTCCCGCTCACCATCGTGACGCCCGACGGCGTGCAGTTTGAGGGCGAGGCGGAGCAGCTCATCGTGCGCGCCCTAAGCGGCGACCTTGGCGTCATGGCGGGGCACGAAAACCTCGTCTGCCCCCTTGGCATGGGCCCAGCAAGCGTCCTGACCTGCGGGACGCGCCGCGTCGCCGCCTGCATCGGCGGCATTTTAAGCGTGCTGGACGGCCGGGTGCGCCTTGTGCCCACCACCTTTGAATGGGCGGAGAAGATCGACCTTGCGCGCGCAGAAAGCGCCGAAAAGCGCGCAAGGGAAATGCTGCAGCTTGCTAAAAACGATCAGGAAAAGCGCCTGGCGGAAGCAAGGCTAAAGCGCGCGCTGGTCCGCCAAAGCGCGGCAAGGAGCGTCAAAAACATTTGAGCGGCCAAAGTGGCGCGCTGCCCACCGCTTTAAGCGCGTTTTGCCGCGCTCCCGGCCCACAGTTTTCAAAGTCTCAACGCAGCTTTGACGTTTGCTTTATAGTCAGGTGCTAAAATGCAAGCATGCCAATGGCATAAAGACCACATTCCGGCATGCGCCGGACGCGCAAGGAAGGAATCATTATGAAAAAGATCATCTGCAAGGTAGAGTACGACACCGATAACGCCACCCTCATCGCCAAAAAAACCTGCGGCGAATTTGGAGATCCCGCCGGATACGAAGAGTGCCTGTTCCAGACCCCCGACGGAAAGCTGTTCCTCTACGGCAAGGGCGGCGAAGCTTCTCCCTATCCCGCCGAGACCCTCAAAAGGATGTCTGCGGCCAAGGCCGAGGAGTGGAAAAACGCATAAACAAAAGCGGGGCTGTTTGCACAGCCCCTTCGCTTTAAATGAATCGGAGATTCATTTAAAGCGGTTGGTTATGTTTTCCGAATAGTCTTTTACTCAAAACGACAATCCGCAGGCGGATGTGCAAGAGGACAGCAATTTTTGCTGAAACTTCTGCGGAAGTTTCCGGGCGCAAAAACTGTAAGGAACCGATTTTTGCTCTCGCAGGGCAAGCTCTGCTTCGCAAAAATCGTCCTCGGGGCGGCAGAGCTGCCCCTGCGGATCGAAGTTGGAGGGGCTGCGGCCCCTCCAAGCCTCCCCGGAGTTTTTGTCCTTGTGAAACAGCTTCCCCAGGTACGCTGGTACTTGTTTGGGAGGCTTCTTTTTAGCATTGGAGATAAACAAAAAGTCCCTTTTCCCGCCGTTGACAAGCTTTGACGGCGGCTGATATAATCACTCAAAACACTGTATTTTGCGGAGGGTTTATAATGATCTACAACGAAGCGTGCGGGGAAAAGCTGTCCCGCCTGGGCTTTGGCTGCATGCGGCTGCCCCTTGCTGCCGACGGCGAAATCGACGAAGCGCGCCTGAACGCCATGGTGGACATGGCGATCGAGCAGGGCGTAAACTATTTTGACACCGCCTGGCCGTACCACGGCGGCAAAAGTGAGCTGGCGGTGGGCAAGGCCTTAAGCCGCCACAGCCGGAGCAAGTGGTTCCTTGCCAGCAAATACCCGGGCCATCAGATCTCCTCCTCCTACGATCCGGCGGCGCTGTTTGAAAAGCAGCTGCAAAAGTGCCGGGTGGAGTATTTCGATTTTTATCTTCTGCACAACGTGTGCGAAAGCTCCCTTCCCACCTACAGCGATCCCCGCTGGGGCATCGTCGAGTACTTTAAGCAGCAAAAGAAGCTTGGCCGCATCCGCCATCTGGGCTTTTCCACCCATGCGCGGGCGGAAAACCTGCCGGGCATTTTAGACATGCTCTCCGACTGCGCGGAGTTTTGCCAGATCCAGCTGAATTATCTGGACTGGACGCTGCAGGACGCCCGGGCCAAGTACGAGCTTTTATGTAAGCGCGGCGTGCCCGTGTGGGTGATGGAGCCGCTTCGCGGCGGCAAGCTTTCCCAGCCCTCCCCGCAGGACGCGGCAAGGCTTCTCTCTCTCCGTCCGGACGCCACCCCCTCCCAGTGGAGCTTTGACTGGCTGATGGGGCTTGAGAACGTAAAAATGGTGCTCTCCGGCATGAGCGAGCCGGAGCAGATGCGCGAAAACATCCAAACCTTCTCGCGCAGCCGTCCCTTGAACCAGCAGGAGCAGGCGCTGCTTATGGACATCGCGGAGGGCTTAAAGACCGCCCTGCCCTGTACCCGCTGCCGCTATTGCACGGAGGGCTGCCCCATGGGGCTGGACATCCCCATGCTGATCCACGCGCTGAACGATCTGCGCTATGCCGGCAGCATGACGGTGCCCATGCAATTGGATGCGCTGCCCGAGGACAAGCGCCCCTCCGCCTGCGTCGGCTGCGGCGCCTGCGCTGCCATCTGCCCGCAGAAGATCGACATCCCCGCCGCGATGAAGGAGCTGACTCGGCGCATCAGCGCTATGCCCAGCTGGGCGGAGCAGTGCCGTCAAAGGGAGGAAGCGGCCCGAAGGCTCCAAAACGCCTGAGACCCCGACCGATCACAAGCCCTGTGCCCGCCAGGCCAGGGCTTGCTTAATTAAAAAGCTTCCGTTTTTTAATGCTCCATTCATAATCTGAACAATTTCAAAGAATCGATTGACTAATTTGCGCTAAACCTGTATAATGTAATTTGCATGTTTAGCGCGTGTTTCGCGCGGCATCAAAAACCATTTTTAATGCGGCTGAGGATGCCCTACGCGGCCCGGGATTTTGCGCGGACCGCGGGCACTTTGCTCAGCTCGGGAGGAATTTATGGCGCTTCCAGGAAGGATCAGTCTGTGTCAGTTAGAGGAGGACAATCCCCAAAAATCCTATTTTCGCATCCGTCCCCTGCTCACCGTTCAGGACGGAGAGCTGATCGCCGTCGAGAACGTGCAGGAGCTCTACGGCGACGAGGGCGGCATCCGCATCGTGCCGGACAAAAACGAGGCCCTGCGCTTCAAGACCCGCATGCGCACCCTTGGCGGGTACTGCCTGCTGGATCTGCTTCGGCACGCGGGAGAGAACGACAAGATCCGCCCCAACAAGAATTACTCGCCCGAAAAGGGCGAATGCAACCGCAACATCGTCTACTCCGACGTCATTTTGGCCGTGCCGGACGATATGGTGATGCAGGTGGTCTGCCCCCAGACCGGCCCCGGCGGCGCAGCCGTGCTGCCCCAGGGGCAGGAGCCCTACACGCACCGCGTGCTGTTTCGGGAAAACGATTGCCTGAAGGGCCCCTTCATTCCCGAAATGAGCAACGAGCTGGGCATGATCGCCTTTTTGCCTGACAACGCCCGCGAGGCCGTAAGGCTGCCGCTTGAGGGGCTGTATCACTTCGACCGCGACGGCGAAGAGGTCGAACTGTACATTTCCCCCGCCTTTGCCAGCAACAGCGCAAGGGCCGAGGCCGCGCCTGCAGAGGCCCAGCCCGCCCGCGAGGAGGCCGCGCCGCAGGAGAGCGCCCTCGAAGCAGCCGCCCAGCCCGCCGCGCCCGAAGCCGCCGCTTTGCCGCAGAGCGAATCTAGGCCCGCTCCGGAGCAGCCCGCTGCCGCTTTGGAGCAGCCAAAGCCTGAGTGCAAGCCCGCCTACGAAGAAAAGCGCGAGCGCGCGGAGAGCAGGCGCTGCAGCCGCTCCGGCATGCCCGGCCAGCTGGGGCTGAATCCCCGCCACAGTCAGCCGCTCAGCGCCATCGTGGACGACGGCTGGCGGCATTCCCGCATAGAGCAGCTTGGCGCGCAGCTGCCCGGGGACGAGGGCTCCGCTCCGGTGGTGAGCCCCGTGGAAAAGGCCAAGCAGGCCCTCAAGGCGGCCTGGCAGCTGGAGGACGGGCGCGAAGCCCTGGTCAGCGCTCTTAAGGAGCTGGACGAGCTGCCCGAAATGCTGCAGGGCAACGCGCCCGCCACGCCCGCAAAGCGCGAGGCGGAGCTTGACGAACTGGAGGCGACGCGCCTTAGGCTCCTTACCGAGATCGACGAGCTCAAGCGCGACCGCATCCGCCAGCGCGGCGAGCTGATGGAGGAGACCCGCGCCGCCCACGAGCAGGAGATCCAGCGTCTGGAGGCGGAGGAGGAGCGCCACCGCGAGGAATGCGCCGCCCGCCTGCGCGCGGCGGAGAGCGCCCGCGAGGCCCAGGCCGAGGCGGAGCGCATGCTTTCCAGCGAGAGCAGGACGCGCCTGGACAGCGAGTTTTTGCGCTACGCCATGTTCACCCGCGCCGCGCGCATGCTGGAGGCCGGAGAGGACGCGGGCTTTGACGCCTGCGCCGGCGCGCCGCAGGTCTACGAGCCGACCGCCGCGCAATTGATCAGCGACACTCGCTCCAGCTTCGAAAGCCTTGGGCAGGAGATCAGCCACGACGAGGCGCTGAACCTGCTGGCCTGCCTGGCGCTGGGCGAGATCGTGCTTTTGTCCGGCCCCACCGGCTGCGGAAAGACCTTCATGGCAGACGCCCTTGCGGGCACGCTGGGCCTTACGCAAAAGGGCGCGGCTCGCTATGTAAAGCTCGATCCCTCAACGACCGACGCGCGCAGATCCGAAGCCTTGAAGGCGCTGCTTCGCGCCGAGGACGGCCTTGCCCCGCGCCTTGTGCTGCTTGACGACATGAACGCCCTGCCCCTGCCCGATCAGACCCGGGGCCTGCTTGCCCTTGCAGACAGCGGAAGGGAAAGGGGCATCACCTTCCTTATGAACTGCCTTGACGATCAGATCGGCTATCCGCTGCAAAGCCGCGTGCTGGACCGCGCGTTCCTGATCCGCGTAAAGCGCATGAAGGATCTCGGCTGGGGCCGCGCGCCAAAGCTCCCCTGCGCGCCCAAAGCGCCAAGCCTCGAAGCCATCCGCAAGGCTTTTGCAGGCGGCGAGGTGCCCGGCATCATCGGCGACCGCTTCAAGCGCCTAAGCGCCAAACTGGAGGAAGTCGGCTTATACCTGTCCACCCGCACCCGCTCCGACATGTTCGCCTACTGCAGCGCGGTCATCCCGCTGATGACCGGCAAGCCGCTTGAGGCGCTGGACCGCGCCTTTGCACAGCGCGCGCTGCCGCACATTCTGGCAACCGCCCGCCCGCAGGCGCTGGAGCGTCTGCCCGAGATCCTGTGCGATCTGCCCCAGAGCGTCGCCCTGATCAACGAACCGCTGGCGCTGCCGCCGATGTAATATAATTCGCTTGAAATGAATCGGAGATTCATTTCAAGCGGTTGGTTTTGGGAGTCCGTAGATAGAAGTTTGGTCGAAACGCCAGGGCTTGAAAGCTTAGGCGATAGGATAACAGTTTTTGCTGAAATCTCTGCGGAGATTTCCGGGCGCAAAAACTGTAAGGTTGCGATTATTTGCTCCGGTCGTCTGCGCTGCGCTTCGCTCCCTGCGCAAAAATCGCTGTCCTCGGGGCGGCGGAGCTGCCCCTGTGGATTATTGTTGGAGGGGCTTCGGCCCCTCCAAGCCACCCTGGAGCCTTTTGTACTCCGTGTGGCGTGGCAATCCGGCGAGTGGTTATTTGGTCTACATTTGTGTATAACAAGCGAGGGGCTGCGTAGCAGCCCCTCGCGGTTTTGTAGAGGTCTATCCTTTTACGCTGCCCACGGTCAGGCCCTGCACGAAGTAGCGCTGGAAGAAGGGATACGCGCAGAGGATCGGCACGATCACGATCACGGTGCAGGCCATGCGCAGGTTCTGATCGGGCAGGGAGTTCAGCAGCTGCAAGCCGTCCGGCGTGCCCGCTACTTCGGCGTTCTGCTTCAAAAACTCGATGTTGTCCTGAATGTTTTTCAGCATCGTCTGGATGGGGATGAGCTTCGGGTTTTTGATGTACAGCATGCCGGTGAACCAGTCGTTCCAGCGGTTTACCACGTTGAACAGGGCGATGGTGGCGATGCCGGCCTTGAACAGCGGCAAAACGATGCTGAAGTAGATGCGGTAGTGGCTTGCGCCGTCGATGCGCGCGGCCTCAAACAGCGTATCGGGGATGGTGGTGGTGATAAAGGTGCGCAGGATGATCACGTTGTACGCAGACGCAAGGCTTGGCAGCAGGAAGATCCACAGGCTGTTGTCGATGTGCAGATAGCGCACGTTCATGATGTAATGGGGCACCAGGCCGCCGGAAAACAGCATGGTGAAAAACAAGATCCAGGTAAAGAATTTCCGGTGCACAAACCTTTTCTGGGCGATGACGTAAGCGTACATCGTCATCACAAACAGGCTCATCACCGTACCCAGCAGCGTGTGGATGATGGTGATCTTGTAGCTGGCCAGCACCTGATCGCCGATCTTCAGCAGATACTCGTAGCCCTGCAGCGTCCACTCCATGGGCGCAAAGGAGTAGCCCTTATAGGCGATGGACGCTTCTGAAGAGAACGACACGATCACTACCAGCGCAAGGGGCAAAAGCATCAAAAGCGATATCAGCAGCAAAAGCGCCAGAAACGCCGCGTTCCAGCCGGGCGTGATCTGATTGAATACGGATTTTTTCAAACGAGCTGACACACGTATCGCCTCCCCCTCTTAGAACATCGCGCTGTCCGGATCGATGCGGTTGACGATCGCGTTCACCACAAGCACCATGACCAGTCCCACGACGGACTGGTACATGCCGGACGCGGTCGCCATGCCGACGTTGGACAGCTGCGTGAGCGCGCGGTAGATGTACGTGTCGATGACGTCGGTCACGGGATACAGGCGGCCCGTATTTTTGGTGACCACGTAGAACAGGCCAAAATCGCCGCGGAAGATTCCGCCCATCGCCATGATGATGGAGATGGATATGACCATGCGCAGATGCGGGATGGTGATGTACCAGGCCTGCTGGCGCTTGTTCGCGCCGTCCAGCACGGCGGCCTCGTAGTACTCCGTGGAGATGCCGCTTATGACCGCCAGATACAGCACCGTCTGATAGCCCACGCCCTTCCAGGCGTTGATCGCGACCAATAGCGGCGGCCACAGAGCGCGGTTCGTGTAATAGTCCACCTTGCCGGATTGCTTTCCAAGCGCCATCATGATGCGGTTCACAAGGCCGTAGTCCCTGTCCAGAAAAGCGGAAAGGATGATGGCCACCACCGCCCAGCTCAAAAAGTAGGGCAGCATGTAGATGGTCTGCAGGCTCTTTGCGGCGATGCGGCTGCGAAGCTCGCTAAGCAGCAGCGCCATCAGCACGGCAAGCACCATGTTCATCAGGATAAACACCAGGTTGTAGCACACCGTATTTCGCGTGATGACCCAGGCGTCGGTCGTGGTAAACAAAAATTTGAAGTTTTTAAGCCCCACATACGGGCTTCCCAGAATGCCCAGCGTGATGTTCAGATCCTGAAACGCCATCACAAGTCCCAAGATCGGCGCGTAGCAGAAGACGATCAGCCACACTACCGTCGGGGACGCCATTACATATAGGGGCAGATCTTCCTTGTGGAAACGTTTTTTTCTGTGTGCTCCCGTCACTTTGCCACGCCCTTTCTTTAAAAACATTACCTAAGATTAAACTTCGGTGTATATAATAACACAATATGCCGCAAATGTCTACAATTTTTTAAAATTGTGTCGCTTTTTTATGTGCAAATTTACAAGATTCGCAGCGTTTTTCTCCGCCCGCGCCTGCCCCGTAGCGCCTGAAAGAGCCTGCCCAACGCAAACGGCGCTTTGCCCATTCCCCTCCAGGGAGGCCCTGCCGCTGCGGATAACGGATTTTGAAACATATTGTTCATGCAGCGCGTCTTGACGCGGCGCAGGGCACAGGGTATACTTTTCCCAGTTTTGCATTAAGCGAGGTGCGCACTGTGTACAGACATTTTGTAAAACGCGGTCTCGATATCCTGCTTTCCGCCCTGGCGCTCATCCTGCTAAGCCCGGTGTTTGCGCTGCTTGCGCTGCTGGTGCGCGTAAAGCTGGGCGCGCCCGTCCTTTTCAAGCAGGAGCGGCCGGGGCTCAAGGGCAAGATCTTCAAGATGTACAAATTTCGCACCATGCTGGATCCCCAGACCCGCGACGGCCGAAAGCTCAGCGACAAAGAGCGCCTGGAGTGCGTGGAAAAGGGCATCGATATTTTGACGGACGAGGAGCGCCTTACCCGCTTTGGCCGCATCCTGCGCGCCACAAGCCTTGACGAATTGCCGGAGCTTTGGAATATCCTAAAGGGCGACATGTCCATCGTAGGACCCCGGCCCCTGGCCACGATCTATCTTCCCTACTATACCAAAGAGGAGATGCGCCGCCACGACGTGCGCCCCGGCCTCACCGGCTGGGCACAGGTGCACGGGCGCAACGCCGCCTCCTGGGAAAAGCGCTTCGAGTACGACCTGTACTACGTGGATCACCTATCATTTCTTCTCGACATCAAAACGATTTACCAAACGGTGGCCGTCGTGCTGAAGCACGAGGACATCGCGCAGGGGGAGGCTCGGCCCGAGGCTTTCAGCGCCGTGCGCCAGCGTCAGTGGGACGAAGCCGCCCAGGCAAAAGACGACAGGAGGGACGCAGAATGAAAAAGATCATCATCATGGGTGCCACCGGCAACGTGGGCTCATACGTCACTAAGTACGCTTCGGAGTTTTTCGCGGACAAGGGCTACGAGGTCATCGCCTCCGGCCGCCGCAATACCGACGTGTTCGACCAGTTCGGTGTAAAGTTCGTACAGGTGGATATGACAAAGCCCGCCGACTTCGACCGCCTGCCCCAGCAGGACGTGCACGCGGTGATCCTGCTGGCTGCTACCATTCCCAGCTACATGGACGACTATGACGGCGGCAAGTACTTGAATACCAACATCATGGGCACCTACAACGTGCTGGAATACTGCCGCAGGGTAAAGGCCGATCGGGTGCTGTTCAGCCAGACGGTTTTCGACATCAGTCTCTACGCTCAGGAGGATCCTTCGCGGGTACTGGATCCTCATCTGCCACCTTATTTCAGCTACAGCGGCGACCACGCGATGTATGTGATCTCCAAAAATACCGCTATCGAAATGCTGAAGCATTATCTGGCGGAATATGGTCTCAAGTATTTTGTGTTCCGTTTCCCCACCATTTACGAGTACAGCACCTTCCAGTACTATTATCCCAACGGCGTAAAGACGATGCGCCCCCTGTACCGTCAGATCAACCGCGCCAAAAACAGCGAGCCGCTGGAGCTGTGGGGCGATCCCAACTACGCCAAAGACATGGTGCACGTGTACGACTGTGCGCAGATGCTGTGCAAGTGCTGTCTGTTTAACGGCAAAGATCACGAGACCTACAACGTAGGCACCGGCATTCCCGTGACGCTGGAGCAGCAGTGCCAGGCGATCATCGACGTGTTCTCCCCCAAGGACAAGCCCTCCGTTATCGAATATCACCCCGGCAAAAGCGGCGGCGGATTTTTGATGGATATCACAAACGCCAAAGAGGATCTCGGCTACGAGCCGGTGATGGACGTGCACAAGCTCTTTGAGGATTACAAATACGAAGCGCAGTTCGACCGCTTCAAGAGCCTTAGAGGGGAATAGCTCTTCCCAATAATCAGCAAAGGAACTGTCAAATGAACGTATTGTTTCTGAGTCTTGGCAAGTATTGGACGATCAACGAAAGCGAAGGCTATACCGACCTTTTGCGGGAATTCATCCACAACGGGCACAAGGTGTACATCCTCTCGCCCACGGAGCGCCGGGAGGGAAAGCCGGCGCAGCTGATCGATGAGGGCAGCTCCCGGATCATCAAGGTCAAAACCGGAAACATACAAAAGACGAACTTTATCGAAAAGGGCATCAGCACCCTGCTGATCGAGCCGCAGTTCAAGCGCGCGGTCAAAAAGCATCTTAAGGACGTGCGCTTTGACCTGGTGCTGTACCCCACCCCGCCCATCACCTTCGTAAACGTTGTAAAATACGTAAAAAAGCGCGACGGGGCAAGGACGTATCTGCTGCTTAAGGACATCTTTCCCCAAAACGCGGTGGACATCGGCCTGATGCCCAAAACCGGCCTGAAGGGGCTGCTTTATAAGTATTTCCGCGCCAAGGAGAAAAAGCTCTACGCCGTCTCCGACAAAATCGGCTGCATGTCCCCCGCCAACGCCGCCTATGTGCTCAAGCACAACCCGGAGGTGTCGCCCGAAAGGGTCGAGGTCTGCCCCAACGTGATCGAGATCGTGGACAAGAGCGTCACTCCGGATACCCGCCGCGCGATCCGCGAAAAGTACGGCATTCCGCTGGACAAGACCGTTTTCGCTTACGGCGGAAACCTCGGTCGTCCGCAGGGCATCGGCTATATGATCCGCTGCCTCGAGGAGGCGAAGGCCTGCCCGGACGCGCATTTCCTAATCGCGGGCGACGGCACGGACTACCCGCTGCTGGAAAACTACATGAAGGAAAAGCGTCCTTCGCATGTGACGCTGTTCAAGCGCCTGCCCAAGGACGAATACGACACCCTGATCGCCGCCTGCGACGTGGGGCTGATCTTCCTCGACCACCGCTTCACCATTCCCAACTTCCCAAGCCGCATGCTGGGTTACATGCAGGCGCGCCTGCCCATCCTGGCCTGCACCGATCCCAACACCGATATCGGCGACATCATCAGCCAGGGCGGCTACGGATGGAAATGCGAAAGCAACGACCCCAGGGCTTTTGCAGGCCTCGTAAGCGACATCCTGTACCAGGAGAGAAGGTCTCTCGGGGAAGCAGGTTACAAATACCTGTGCGAGCACTACACTACGAAGGTCGCTTACGATATCATCATGAAATAAGCGCCTCCGAAAGAACTGTGTATCGTCAGCTAAGCCATAATCCGGTAAATCCCATTTACTTTCCGGACAGCTCAGGGAAAGGTGAAAGTGCAGCATGAACAGCTTTTATTCCGAGGAAGAACTCAGGGCCATCGGCTTTCAAAGCATAGGACAGAGCGTGTTGATCAGCCGGAAGGCAAGCATTTACGCCCCTGAAAAAATGAGCATCGGCTCGCACGTGCGCGTAGACGATTTTTGCATCCTGAGCGGCCACATCCAGCTGGGAAGCTATATCCATATCGCCGCTTATACCGCGCTGTATGGGGGCAGCGAAGGAATATACATCTGCGATTTTGCAAACCTCTCTTCGCGCGTTTCAGTATACAGCGTGAGCGACGATTATTCTGGCGATTCGATGACCAGTCCCATGATCCCAGACGCTTATAAGCACGTCCACAGTGCGCCTGTTTTTATTGGGAGGCACGTGATCATCGGATCGACCTCGGTCGTACTCCCCGGCTGCAGGCTGAACGAGGGCAGTGCATTCGGCGCGTTTTCGCTGATCAAAAACGATACTGAGGCTTGGAGCATCAATACAGGCATTCCCTGCCGCAAGGTAAAAGACAGAAGCCAGGCTTTACTCAATCTGGAAGCCCAGTTTCTGCGGGAGCAGGAATAGCGACAACAGTCTTCAACAAAAGACCGCATCAGAAAAACCGATGCGGCCTTGTTTTTTGAGCCTCTCAGCCCCGTTCGATCTCCACCGCAGCCACACAACACGGGGGCAGGTCGATTTGCAGGCGGCTGTCCTTTATGGTAAGGCCATCAAAGTCTTTTACCGCCAGCTGTTCGCCCTCAAAATCGTTGTACTGATTGTACGCGCCGCTTAGGATACGGCCCCGGGCGAAGCTGACGGCAAGGCCCTCAATCTGCACCTTTACGGGCGCGTCCGCGGAGAGGTTTGAAAGGGTCAGGGTGATCTTGCTCTCCTTTTCGGAGGCGCTGGCGCTTAGCTGCGGGGTTTTCCAGCTTTCGCTGCCCACGGCGTCGCACAAAACGGTGGTGTGCAGCTGCTTTGCGTCCTGATGGGCTTTGTACAGGTCAAACACGTGGTAGGTTGGGGTGAGCAGCATTTTTTCGCCCCGGGTCAGAATCATCGCCTGCAATACGTTTACCATCTGGGCGATGTTGGCCATCCTCACGCGATCGCAGTGGGCGGCGAAGATGTCAAAGTTGACCGCCGCCAGCAGCGCGTCGCGCATGGTGTTTTGCTGGTAGAGGAAGCCGGGGTTTGTGCCGGGCTCCACGTCCGTCCAGATGCCCCACTCGTCCACCATCAGGCCCTTTTTCTTTTCGGGATCGTAGCGGTCCATGATGGCGCTGTGCCCGCGCAAAAGCGTTTCCATCTCCCGGGTGCGAGCGAGCGTTGCGTAGTATTCGTCAAGGCCAAAGGCCGTGGCGCTGCCCTTTTTGCCCCAGTCGCCCGTGGGGATCGTGTAATGGTGCAGGCTGAGCCCTTCAAACATGCGGGAGGCCTCGCGCATCAGCACCTCGGTCCAGTGATAGTCCCCGCTGCCCGCGCCGCAGGCGATCCGGTAGATCGGCTTGTCCGCAAAATTGCGGCAGTAGGTTGCGTATCTGCGGTAGACGTCCGCGTAATACTCCGCGCGCATGCTTCCGCCGCCGCCCCAGTTTTCGTTGCCGACGCCCCAGTATTTTACCTGCCAGGGCTCGCGCCTGCCATTTTCCCAGCGCTTTTGCGCCACGGAGGAATCCGAGGGGCTGTTTACGTATTCGATCCACTCGGCCAGCTCCCGCACGGTGCCGCTGCCAACGTTTCCGCAGATATAGGGCTCGCAGCCGATCAATTCGCACAATTTCAAAAACTCGTGCGTGCCAAAGGAGTTGTCCTCAACCACGCCGCCCCAGTTGTTGTTGACCATGCGCTTGCGCTTTTCCCGGGGGCCGATGCCGTCCTCCCAGTGGTATTCGTCCGCAAAGCAGCCGCCCGGCCAGCGCAGCACGGGCACGCGGATGCGCTTAAGCGCCTCGATCACGTCGTTCCTTATGCCATGGGTGTTGGGAATGGGGCTGTTTTCGCCCACGAAAATGCCCTCGTAGATGCAGTGTCCCAGGTGCTCGGAGAACTGGCCGAAGATGTTTTTGTCGATCGTGCCAAGGCTCAATTCGGGATTGAGTATGATGCGCGCCATGAAAAAGCCTCCTGTCGCTGTGGGTAGATGGAATGATGACAGCCAAATGCGATGGCAATGAACGATCCGCCGCACGATTGGAACGGCCGGATCAGCCTGCTTTTTCGATTATAACCCGCCATCTTAGGGCGCGTCAACCTTACTGTCTGGCGCGCGGCAATATTTTACTTGACATTCCCCGCGCATAAGCTAAACTGGTTACCAGACAAGGCGCGTGAGCGGCAAAACGCCGCTTTCACGAAAAAGACTTTTTTCGGGAGGGCGAAGGCATGAAGGCACTGTTTGTCGGCAGCAGGAGCTGCACCATTTTGGTGGATCCGGACGGGGACTATTACAGCAAAGGGAAATACACGCTTTGCCTAAGCGACGGGCGGGAAATAACCCAGAATCTCAGCGTCCTGACCGTATTTGGCCTTGAGCCGCAGACGGAATACCGCGCCAAGGCGAGCATAAACGGCCAAACGCAGGAGCTCAGCTTTACCACGAAGGCGGAATTCTGCACCCTGAACGCGCGCGACTTTGGCGCCCTGGGCGACGGCGTACACGACGACACCGCAGCCCTGCAGGCGGCGATCCTTTGCTGCCCCGAGGGCGGGCGCGTGCTGGTGCCAAAGGGCGTATACCTGACCGGCCCCCTGTTTTTGAAAAGTCATTTCACCCTGCATCTGGACGCGGAAGCAAAATTGAAGCTCACGACCGACCGGTCTCGCTTTCCCCTGCTGCCCGGGCGCGTGGACGCCAAAAACGAAAAGTGCGAGCATTTGATCGGCTCCTGGGAGGGCGAGTTCAAAACCAGCTACGCCTCGGCGCTCACCGGCATCGGCGTAAGGGACGTAGTGATCTGCGGCGAGGGCTGCCTGGACGGCAGCGGCGACACGGCGGACTGGTGGCCCAGGGTAAGAGCGAAGGAACAGGGCCTGCCCGCGCGCCCCAGAATGCTTTACCTAAGGGATTGCGAAGACGTGACGATGCAGGGCGTTGGCGTTTACAACAGCCCCGCCTGGAACCTGCACCCCTGCTTCAGCCGCAATGTGAGCTTTTTGAGCGTGCACGTGCACGCCCCCTGGAACAGCCCCAACACCGACGGCTTCGACCCCGACAGCTGCACGGGTGTCAGGGTCTACGGCACGCTCTTTTCCGTGGGCGACGACTGCATCGCCATCAAAAGCGGCACCCTGTACATGGGCAAAACCTACCAGACCCCCTGTCAGGACGTGGAGATCGCCTGGTGCCACATGCTGGACGGGCACGGCGGGGTGACGATCGGCAGCGAAATGAGCGGCGGCGTAAAAAACGTGCGGGTGCATCACTGCCTGATGACCGGCAACGACCGGGGCCTGCGCATCAAGACCCGCAGGGGCCGGGGCAAATGGGGCGTGATCGACGACATCGTGTTTGAGGACGTAAAGATGGTGGGCGTAAAGGCCCCGCTCACCGTAAACGCCATGTACGCCTGCGGGCCGGACGGCAAAAGCGACTACGTACAGTGCCGCGAGCCCCTGCCCGTAGACGACGGCACGCCCAGCATCGGCACCGTGCGCTACGAGCGCGTGACGGCCACCGACTGCCGCATGTGCGCCGCCTACATTCTGGGGCTTCCGGAAAACCCCATGGAGGAAATGTGCCTGAAGGACTGCTCCTTCGCCCTCGACCCCACGGCGGAGCCCATGAAAGAGCCCATCATGGCCTGCCACATCCCCCCCTGCAGCAGGCGCGGCGTGATCGCAAGGTTTGCAAAGCGCATCATCCTTGAAAACGTCTCCATCACCGGCTACGAGGGCCCGCGCGTGGAGGCAAGCGACATCGGCGAGCTGGTGGACGCCTGAAAAAGCTCCATGACCCGGCGCGGATGCGCGCATGGCACATGAGGCAGACAGGCAAAGAGCAAAGGAGTGTTTATCATGCCGGAATTGAGCCGCTTCGGCGGAATGGTTATCTACATGCTGTTTCGGGATATCGGCCAGCACAATAAGCCACATGTTCATGTTTATTATGGAGAATATGAAGCGGTGATTGCCATTGACGGGGAATTGCTGGCCGGTTCTCTTCCTCACAAGCAGCTGAAGATCGTCACAGGCTGGCTTGCATTCCATGAGGAAGAAGCCTACAAGGCCTGGAATCTTGCCGTCAAGGGTGAACATTTTGATAAAATATCGCCTATGAAATGAGGTGCTATTATGTATATTCTAAATAATATCTGCTATGCCGGGGAAATGCAGGACAATATCAAGGTCACGCAAGTGCAGCCCCTGCGAGGCGGCATGATGCTTGTGACCTTCTCAACAGGTGAAAAGCGGCTGTTCGACACGACGCTCCTTCAAGGTTCCGCTTTTGCTCCACTTGCAGACGAAAAGGTGTTCAACAATCCAGTGCTCTTTCATGGAGTAATCACCTGGAACAATGGCGAAATCGATATTGCACCGGAAACGGTCTACCGGGATAGCTACGCCTACGAAAGCGAAGAACCTTAGTTTTATCCAAATACTTTGCTCCGGCAAGAGACACTCCCAGGAGGCTTGGAGGGGCCGTAGCCCCCTCCAATTTTTATCCACAGGGGTGGCTTTGCTGCCCCGAGGACAGCGATTTCTGTATAAGGAACGCAGCGAAGCGAAGACGACTGGAACAAATAATCGCTTCATTACAGTTTTTGCGCCCGGAAATCTCCGCAGAGATTTCAGCAAAAACTGCTTTCCTCTTGCCCATGCTTTCAAACCCTGACGTTTCGAGCAAAACACAAACAAGGGCAACATGACCCACCGCTTGAAATGGATCTCCGATTCATTTCAGGCCAGAGGCTGCACAGCGCAGCCTCTTTTCCTATAATACTAAACTTTGAGTTCACTATTACTAAATTTAACACGCTGGACGCTTGACATGGGCGGCCGCGTGTTGTTTAATATACGCATCTTGCAAGTTTAGCAAATTTAAACTTTTGGCACTGTGCGAACAGGAAAGGAAGCGGGCAGGTGGAAATCGGCAGTAAGCTCAAGCAGCTCAGGCTGCAGCGCGGTCTTACCCAGGAGGAGCTGGCGGACAGGTGCGAGCTCTCCAAGGGCTTTATCTCCCTCGTGGAACGGGATCTTACCTCCCCCTCCATCGCCACGCTGGAGGACATGCTGGTCTCCCTCGGAAGCGACCTCGGTCGGTTTTTTTCTGAGCCGTCGCAGCCGCAGATCGTCTTTGGCGACGCGGACATCAGCGTGAAGGAAGACGAGTCAGGCATTCGCGGCTTCATCCGCTGGCTGGTGCCCGACGCGCAGAAAAACGAAATGGAGCCCATCCTCGTAAAGCTGGGCCCCGGCGGCTGCACCGATCTGCAGGATCCCCACGAGGGGGAGGAGATCGGCTATGTGCTAAGCGGTCAATTGGTGATCGAGCTTGGGCAGCGCCGCGAAAAGGCGCGCAAGGACGAAAGCTTCTGCTTCAAGCCCACCGCGCCGCACCGCATCGTAAACCCGGGCAAGGCGCCCTGCACGTTTCTTTGGGTCAGCACCCCGCCCACGTTTTGATCATACCGGAGGTCACAGATGGTTGAAGATACCAGGCTTATCGAGCTGAAAGGCATCAGCAAGTCCTTTGGCGACACGCAGGTGCTCAAAAATATCGATCTCTACATCCGCAGGCGCGAATTCGTGACCCTGCTTGGCCCCTCCGGCTGCGGAAAGACCACGATGCTGCGCATCATCGGCGGCTTTGAGACCGCGGACGAGGGCGAGCTCATTTTCGACGGCAAGGACATGAGCGGCATCCCGCCCTACAAGCGCCGCGTGAACACCGTGTTTCAAAAGTACGCGCTGTTCACGCACATGAACGTGTTCGACAACGTAGCCTTCGGCTTAAAGCTCAAAAAGCCGGAGGAGCTGCTGCCCGGGGTGGAAAAGCCCAGCCGCAGGCAGATCAAGGACGAGATAAACCGCCGCGTCATGCGCCTGCTTCGCCTGGTCAAAATGGAAAATTACGCAAAGCGCGCGGTGGACGCCCTCTCCGGCGGCCAGCAGCAGCGCATCGCCATCGCAAGGGCGCTGGTCAACGAGCCGGAGGTGCTTTTGCTCGACGAGCCGCTTGGCGCGCTGGATCTGAAGCTTCGCCGCGAAATGCAGCTCGAGCTCAAAAGCATGCAGCAGCAGCTTGGCATCACCTTCATCTACGTGACCCACGACCAGGAGGAGGCGCTCACCATGAGCGACACCATCGTGGTCATGAACAACGGCAGCATCCAGCAGATCGGCGACGGCAAGAGCATCTACGACGAGCCCAACAACGCCTTCGTTGCAAACTTCATTGGCGACAGCAACATCCTGGACGCCGTGATGCACAGGGACTTTGAGGTAGAGGCCGCCGGGCGCGTGTTCGAGTGTGTGGACGAGGGTTTTGAAAACGACGAGCCCGTGGACATGGTCGTGCGCCCGGAGGACATCATGCTGGTGGGCGCGGACGTGGGCATGCTGGTGGGCGAGGTGCAAAGCGTGCTGTTCAAGGGCGTGCACTACGAGATGATCGTAAGCGCCGGCGGCTTCAGTTGGAAGGTGCACTCCACCACCATGTTCCCCGTGGGCAGCCGCGTAGGCCTTAGCGTAGTGCCCGCAAACATCCACATCATGCACAAAATGAAGTCTGAAGGATCCACTTCGGAGGCGCGCCCATGAAGCGAAGCTTTTTTTCCGGGCCCTACGGGCTGTGGATGATCATGTTCACGATCTTTCCCATCGTGTTCGTGGCGATCTACGCCTTTCAGGACAATACCGGCGCGTTTACGCTGGACAGCATCGCCCGCTGCTTTGAAGGGACGTACATGAAGGTATTGTGGCGCAGCGTCCGCCTGGCGCTGGAGTGCACGCTTTTGTGCCTGCTCCTTGGGTACCCCTGCGCGTACTTTCTGGCCAGCAAGGATTTTTCAAAATACAAGACCCTGTTCGTGCTGATCCTGCTGCCCATGTGGATGAACTTTCTTTTAAGAACCTACGCCTCCATGTCGCTGCTTGAAAGAAACGGCATCATCAACGCCATCGTGACCCGCCTGGGCTTTGCGCGGCTAAACCTCATCGGCACGGAGGGCGCGGTGCTCTACGGCATGGTGTATAACTACCTGCCCTTTATGGTCTTGCCCATCCACACCAGCCTCAAAAAGATGGATCAGCGGGTCATCGAGGCCGCGCAGGACCTTGGCGCAAACCCCGCGCGCGTGTTTTTGAAGGTCACCCTTCCCCTGTCCCTAAGCGGCGTCATCAGCGGCATCACCATGGTGTTCATGCCCTCGGTCACCACCTTTGCCATCAGCAAGCTCCTTGGCAGCGGCAACTTCATGCTGATGGGCGACGTGATCGAAAACCAGTACATGGTGGCAAACGACTGGTCCTTCGGCAGCGCGCTGAGCCTGTTTATGACAGTGCTCATCCTGATCTCCATCGGCCTTCTCAACCGGCTGGATTCCAACAAAAGCGAAAGGAGCGATAACTGGTGAAGCGGTTTTTTAAGGGCCTAAAGGGCTCGTACCTGGCGCTTATCCTGCTGTTTTTGTACAGCCCCATCGCCATCATGATCGCCTTTTCGTTCAACGCCGGCAAAAGCCGCGCCAAGTGGGAGGGCTTCAGCTTCAAATGGTACGGGGAGCTGTTCAATAACGCCGCCATCATGGACGCGCTCAGGATCACCCTGACGGTGGCCGTCATCGCCACGGTGGTCAGCGTCATCCTGGGCACCCTCGGCGCCATCGGCATCCACGCCTGCAAAAAGGGCTGGGCGACCGCGCTGATCAACCTGAGCTATCTGCCCATGACCATGCCCGACATCGTGACCGGCGTAAGCCTGATGATGATGTTCGTGTTTATCAAGCTCGACCGCGGCATGTTTACGATGATCCTTGCGCACATCACCTTCGATACGCCATACGTATTGTTCTCGGTGCTGCCAAAGCTGAAGCAAATGGATCCCAACACCTACGAGGCGGCGCTGGACCTTGGCTGCAGGCCGATGCGCGCGATCACCCGCGTCATCATCCCGGAGATCAGCCCCGGCATCATCACCGGCGGACTGCTTGCGCTCACGATGTCGCTGGACGATTTCGTCATCAGCTATTTCACCACCGACAAGGCGCAAAACCTCTCCACCCTGATCTATTCCGCGGCCAAGCGCGGCGTCAAGCCCGACATGTACGCCCTGTCCACCATCATGTTTGTGACAGTGCTCGCACTGCTCATAATAATCAACCGGCGCACCACTTTGGAAACCATAGGCTGATTACAGGAGGTCAATCACATGAAAAAGCTCAGTCTCATCCTTGCCCTCGTCCTTGCCTGGACGCTGATGCCCTTCGCTGCCGGCGCCCTTGCGGAGACCACCCTGACCGTGTACAACTGGTACGATTACATCGACGAATCCGTGCTGGAAGACTTTGAGGACGAAACCGGAATCAAGGTGGACTACGTGATGTTCACCACCGTCGAGGAAATGTATGTCAAGATGACCACGGGCGGCGGCAAGTACGATATCATCGTGCCCAGCGATTACATCATCGAGCGCCTGATCAAGGACGACATGCTGGCCCCGATGGACTTTGACAAAATGCCAAACGCCAAAAACAACCTGCTTGCCAATATGTGGAACGCGGATTACGACCTGGGCAATCAGTACTCCGTGCCCTATATGTGGGGCACCGTGGGCATCCTCTATAACACCGAATACGTGGACGGGGAGATCACGTCCTGGTCCAGCCTCTTCGATCCCCAGTATCAGCGCGACGTGTTCATGCTGGACTCCATCCGCGACACCATGGGCGTCACCCTCAAGTACCTTGGCTATAACTTAAACGAGCGCAGCGAGGAAGCCCTCGCCCAGGTGCGCGACCTCCTCATCAAGCAGAAGACCGACGGCATCGTGCAGGGCTATCTGGTGGACGAGGTCAAGGACAAGATGGTGGGCGGCGAGGCCGCGATGGCCGTGATGTGGTCCGGCGACGCCATGTACGCGATCGAAGACAACGACTCCCTGGTCTACGTGGTGCCTGAGGAAGGCTCCAACGTCTGGATCGACGCGCTGTGCATCCCCAAGGACAGCCAGAACTACGAAGCCGCGCTCAAGTTTATCGACTTCCTCTGCCGCGAGGACATCGCCCAGCGCAACTACGAGTACATCCACTACTGCTCCCCCATCCAGCAGGTCGTAGACAACCTGGACGAGGAGGAGGCCGCCAACCCCGCCGTGAACCCCAGCCCGGAGATCATCGAGCGCTGCGACTTCTTCCACGACATCATGGATTACATGGACGTATACAACAAGTACTGGATGGAGATCCGTTCTTAGAATAATATTGTGATCATGCGTGCGGCAGAATTCTGCCGCACGTATGTTTAGGAGTGACCTGCATGCTCGAACAAATCATCCAGGCCGCGCAGGGCTTTTGGAAGACCCTGCCCGACGTGCTCACCCGCATCGCCGCGGCGCTCGGCATCCTGATCGTCGGCATCATTCTGATAAGGCTCGGTCGAAAGCTGATCAACCGTCTGTTCAATTCCTACCGCAAAAAGCACGACGGCAACAGCCGCGGCAACACCGTGCAGACCCTCACCCTCAGCCTTTTCAACATCCTGATGTACGTGGCGCTGATCTTTACCTGTCTCAGCACCCTGGGGGTGGACGTGGGCAGCCTGCTGGCGGTAGCCGGCGTCAGCGGCTTTGCCATTGCCTTTGGCTGTCAAAGCCTGATCAAGGACGTCATCAGCGGCATGTTTTTGTGGCTGGAGGGCAGCTGCAACGTGGGCGACGTGGTCACGGTGGCCGGGCAGACCGGCAGGATCGAAAACGTGGCCCTGCGCACCACGACGCTTCGCGCCACCAACGGCTCGGTGTTCGTTATCCCAAACGGGGAGATCCGCACCGTGATCAACATGACCAGCGATTTCCGCTTCGCCGTAGTGGACGTAAGCGTGGCCCACGGACAGGATTACGAGCGCGCCCTTACGGTGCTGCGCGAGGGCATGAAGCGCGTAAATCAGGAGTGCGACTACATCGACGAGGATCCCATCGTAAGGGGGTACATTTCCATGGACAGGGGCGCTGCCACCTGCCGCATCGAGTGCCGCTGCAGCGTGGACAAATGCTGGGATCTGGAGCGCGTCATCCGCTTGCGCGCGATGGAAGCCCTGGCCCAGGCGGGGATAAAACCCTAACAAAACAGAAAAGCGTTCATCGCCGGCTTTTGTCCGGCGATTTCCTTTTTCATCGGCAAATCCGCTCGTTGTAACGAATTCTTCTTTTCCCAACTGTTGCCCCGGGCCGCTTTTCGTGATAGAATATTGAAAAACAGATTTGGGGAGCGGCTATGCTTACTTTGGATCAGGCGGCGAAAAAAGCCTGTCCCACGGCGTTTGAGGTGGCGATCAAAAACTGCATACAAAAACCGGCCCGGGGCGAAAAAAAGCGCAGGGTCAAGATCAGCGAGGTCGATTCGCAGACCCTGTACCGCTTTTACCGCCAGCACGTCAAGGACGATCACGAGGAGGCGCTAAAGCAGATCGCGCTGGCCTCCCGCCGCGCGGCCAGCGGGGGCGCGCTAATGAGCGTTGCGGTGTTTGCCATCTTTTTGGCGCTGGTCATGGCGCTCATCTTCAAAAGCGCGTGGGCGCCGCTGTTTTCCCTGACGCTGTGCGCGCTTGGCTGGTATCTGTACTGGATCCGCCGCCGCACGGCGCAAAAGCTCTGGGCCTCCCGCAAGGCCTTTAAAAGAGGCACTGAGGAGGCGCTTGAAAAAATGTGCCTCATCCTCGCTTCCAGTCCCCTGCGCACGGCAAACCTCGCCCTCGTCGGCGGCGCTTTGGCGCTGGGCGGCGTATTTCTGTGGAAAATGATCTCTGCCCTGTAAACGTAAACGCAAAGCGCTTTACAAAAGTCCTTATTCCATCGGAGGAGCTATGCTGAACGATTTCGATCTTGAACTTCTCGACATCCTTTCGGACGACTGCCGCGTAAGCCCCGCGCAGCTGGCGGTCATGACCGGCAAAAGCGAGGCGGAGGTGACAAGCGCCATCGCCCGCCTGGAAAAGGATCGCGTGCTCATCAAATATCCCGCCATGATCAACTGGGACCGCGTGCGCGAGGATAAGGTGCAGGCGCTGATCGAGGTGCGCGTCACCCCCCAGCGGGACGAGGGCTTCGACATGATCGCCGAAAAGATCTATAATTTTGAAGAAGTAAAAAGCGTCTACCTTATGAGCGGCGCATACGACCTGCTGGTGATCGTGGAGGGCACGAACATCAAGCAGCTTGCCCTGTTCGTGGCCGAAAAGCTGTCCACGCTGGAGCACGTGCTGTCCACCGCGACCCACTTCGTGCTGAAAAAATACAAGCAGGACGGCGTCATCATGGAGGACGTGCCCGGCGACGACCGCCTGGTGGTGAGCTGAAGGGGAACTGCGCACGATGGACTACGATAAGATCCTCTGCCGCCGTGTGGCCCAGGTCCCGCCCTCCGGCATCCGCAAATTCTTCGACATCGCAAGCGAAATGCAGGATGTCATCAGCCTGGGCGTGGGCGAGCCGGACTTTACCACCCCCTGGCGCTGCTCGGACGCCGCGATCTACAGCCTGCGGCAGGGACACACCCACTACACCTCAAACAGGGGCCTTAAGGAATTGTGCCGCCTGATCTCCGCCTATGAAGCGCGCTTTGGCGTGGAGTACGATCCCCAGAAGGAGATTTTGACCACCGTGGGGGCCAGCGAAGGCATCGACCTCGCGCTGCGGGCGCTGCTGGAGCCGGGCGACGAGGTGCTGATCCCGGATCCCAGCTACGTAAGCTATATGCCCTGCGTCACCTTCTCCGGCGGCGTGTGCGTGCCCGTGCCGACCGGCGCGGAAAACGGCTTTATCATCACCCCGGAAATGCTTGCGCCGCTGATCACGCCGCGCACCAAGGCGCTCATTTTGCCCTATCCCAACAACCCTACCGGCGGCATCATGGATGAAAGCGCCATGGAAAAGCTGGCCACGGCGCTTAGCGGCACGAACATCATGGTGATCGCGGACGAGATCTACGCGGAGCTCAACTATACCGGCGCGCCGCACCGCGCCTTTGCCTCCATCCCCGGCATGAAGGAGCGCACCATCACCCTGAACGGCTTTTCCAAGGCCTTCGCCATGACCGGCTGGCGGCTGGGCTACGCCTGCGCGCCAAAGCCCGTATTGGACGTGATGCTGCGCGTTCACCAGTACTGCATCATGTGCGCGCCGACGGCGGCGCAGTACGCGGCCATCGAAGCGCTCAAAAGCGGCTTTGAAACCGGCTTTCAGGATGTCAGGCGCATGCGGGAGCAGTACGACCGCCGCCGCCGGGTCATCGTAAACGGCCTGCGCGAGGCGGGGCTTCCCACCCACGAGCCGCTGGGGGCGTTTTACGCCTTCCCCTGCATCAAACAAACCGGCATGAGCTCCGGCGAATTTTGCTTAAAGCTGCTTGAGGAGCAGAAGGTGGCCTGCGTGCCCGGCGACGCCTTTGGCAGGGGCGGCGAGGGCTATGTGCGCTGCTCCTACGCCTCCTCCCTGCAAAACATCCAGGAGGCGGTCAAGCGCATTTCCCGCTTTACCGAGGCGCACTCCTGAGCAAAGTCACAAAGCTGCAAGAGTAAAGAAGGAACAGAGTATGCAATCTTCACAGGCACACATCATCGCCTTCGGCGAGGGGGGCATCGACGCGGTCGCAGCCGCGTGCCGCATCAGCACTTCCGAGGGCACGGCGCTGGACGCCT
>CADBNW010000120.1 GCA_902796025.1 uncultured Eubacteriales bacterium | reverse complement strand
CGGGCGATCAAACAGAAAGGAAGTATCTTCTCATGTTAAGAACCTATCAGCCCAAGAAACGCCAGCGCGCCAAGGTGCACGGCTTCCGTCAGCGCATGAAGACCAAAGCGGGCCGCAACGTTCTCAACCGCCGCCGTGAGCGCGGTCGCAAGCGCCTGACTGTGTGACGGGCGTAACGCATCCCTTTCGCCTGAGCAGGCGGCAATACTCGCTTGGCAAAAACCGCAATTATCAATACGTATACCGCAAGGGAAAAAGCTTTCCCTCGCGGCATATGGTTTTGATTTACCTTCCGTACAGGGAGATCCGGGTGGGGTACTCGGTGTCCTCAAAGGTGGGAAACGCCGTGGTGCGCAACCGCATACGCCGGTATTTCAGAGAGGATTTTCGTCTGCTCCGGCCAGGCCTGAAGCCCGGTCGCTACATCTTTGCCGCAAGGACCAGCGCAAAGGAGGCCGCGCACGCTGCCCTTACGGGCGACATGCGTAAGGCGCTTTCGCGCGCAAAGCTCTTTGCGGAATGAAGCACATGAAGCTTAAGGAGATCCCAAAGCTTTCGGCGCTTGGACTGATCCGCTTTTACAAAGGCGCTGTCAGTCCCTACCTGCGCCCGGCGTGCCGCTACATTCCCACCTGCTCGCAATACGCGTTTACGGCAATCGAGCGCTATGGCGCGCTGAAGGGCGGCGCCATGGCAGTTAAGCGCATACTCAGATGCAATCCCTTTCACGAGGGCGGGTACGATCCCGTCCCGTAGTCCCATTCCGGAGGAAAACAGATGACCCAGCTTTTTATAAGCGTGCTCAACTGGGTGCAGAGCTTTATCGGCAACTACGGCTGGAGCGTGATCGTGTTCGTGCTGCTGATCAGACTGTGCCTGCTGCCGCTGGATGTCAAATCCCGGCGTTCCATGCGCCAGATGGCGCTGCTCAACCCAAAGCTTGAGGAGCTCAAAAAGCGCTACGCCAACGATCAGGAAAAGCTCAACCAGAAGACCCAGGAGCTCTATAAAAAGAACGCTGTCAATCCCTTGAGCGGCTGCCTGCCGATGCTGATCCAGCTGCCCATCCTCTACATCATGTTTGCGGCCATGCGCCGCGTAGCAGCGCAGATGCAGATCGAGATCATGTACAACTGGCTGTGCGATCCCGCCCTGGGCATCGCAAACTTTGACGCAAACGGCGTGTTTACGGGCTTAAAGAGCGTAGACAGCGCAGAGGTGGCGAACCTGCTTGAGGCCATAAGAAACGGCACTGCCAGCTTCGCCGACACGCAGAGCTGGCTGTGGATCAAAAGCGTGTTCCAGCCGGACAACTTCTCAAGATCCCTGATCCCGACGCTGAACGAACTGGCCACCACCTACAGCCAGTATGTAGGCAAGCTCGACCTTGACGAAAACCACCTGGCCTTTATCACCCAGTATCTGGACTTTGTGGATAACAGGACCTACGGCGGAAACGCCCAGCTGGCCGTCGCGATCGACGAAGCCTTCAGAAGCTTCAACGGCTATCAGTCCGCAAGCGTGCTGGGCTTGTTCAGCATCACCTTCCCGACGAATTTCGCATCCTACATCAACGGCTACTGCGTGCTGCCGATCCTTGCGTGCGTAACGCAGATCCTCTCCACCAAGCTCCAGCCCATGCAGAATGAGACCAGCTCTCAGCAGCAGCAGGGCGGCACGGGCAAGTTCATGAAGTGGTTCTTCCCGATCCTGTCTTTGTGGATCTGCTGGACCAGCACGGCTGCATTTGCCATCTACTGGGTGTTTGTAAACGTGTGGAGCATCATCAGCAGCTTTGGCATCAATTACTACCTCGAAAAGACGGACAAGAATAAACCCAACAAAAACGACACCGGCGCGAAGGAGGCGCTGCAACCTTGAAAACCATAGAAGCCAGCGGCAAGACCGTTGAAGAGGCGCTGTCCCAGGGCTTAAAGCAGCTGGGCTGCGACCTCAGCCAGGTCACGTATGAAGTGATAGATCGCGGCAGTCCCGGACTGTTCGGCATGTTCGGCAGGCTCGCGCGCGTAAAGATAAGCGTTGAAGAGCAGCCTCAGGAGGACGAGGACTTTAACGTGGAAATGCCGGTGCTGAGCCTTGACCCTGCAAAGGCCGCGCCGCAAAAGAAGGACAGCCCCCGCGAGCAAAAGGCGGACGCAAAGCCCAAGGCCAAAAAGCCTAAGGCCGAAAAGCCCCAGCAGGCGGAGGAAGCTGCTGTAGACGCTTCCGAAGAGGAGAAGCCCGCAGCCGAAAAGCCCCCGCGCGCCAAAAAGGGCGGCAAGAAGGAGCCCAAAAAGCCCAGGCAGACCGAGCCGGAAGCGGATCAGCCCCTGAGCGACGCCCAAAAGGCCGTGCTCAGCCCCGCGCGTGAATTCCCGCCCCTGGAGATCGAAAAGCTAAGCGAGCTTGGCAAAAAGGCCTACGATTTCGTAAGCGAGATCACAAAGCTCATGGGCGTAAACGATCTGGACATCCGCATCCTTGAGGAAGAAAACCAGATTTTCGTCGACATCACCGGCGACGTGCTGGGCGTGCTGATCGGGCGCAGGGGCGACACCCTGGACGCCATCCAGTATCTCACCAGCCTAAACGTAAACCGCGACAAGCCCGACTACACCCGCGTGACGATCGACGTGGAGCACTACCGCGCCAAGCGCGAGGAAACGCTTGTAAAGCTTGCAAACCGCATGGCCGCGCGCGCCCGCAAAAGCGGCCGCCGCGTAGTGCTGGAGCCCATGAATCCCTACGAGCGCAGAGTACTGCACTCCGCCCTGCAAAACGATCCCTACGTGCAGACCCATTCCGAGGGCGAGGATCCCTACAGGCGCGTCATCATCACTCTGAAATAAGCTACGTTTGCAAAGAAAAATCGGCAGCCCTTCGGCTGCCGGTTTTTTGTGCTGTTTTGTTTTACCAAGCCCTTATAGGAACATGCCGTCTGCCTCCATTTCGCGGATCAGGTCGCCGGTAAAGCGGCGCGCGCAGTTGAAGACGTCCTCGTCCCAGCTGGCGGTGCTTACGTTTATGCCCACGGCGTAATAATCGGAGGAGTACACGGGGCAGCCGCTGTTGCCGGGCTCCGTATCGGCGTCGTAGCGGAACATGAGGGGGTCGTACAATTCCAGCTGGGCGCGCGCGGATTTCATGATGCCGTCCCGATAGCCGGTCACCCAGTAGGACTGCTCGCTTTTGTTGGAGACGCCGGACGCCACCTGGCTGCTTATGCCAAACCAGCCGGTGCGCGAGCCTACATCCTCCTCCAGCCTTATGTAGGCGTAATCCCATAGGGAGTTCTCCCAGGTGTACTGATAAGAGCCGTCCTGCTGCATAAAGTCCGTGCCGTACCAATACACCGTCCCCTTGGTGTAGTGGCACAGGCTTTTGCCGCTTGGCTGAAAGCCAAAGAAGATCTCAAGGCGATCCAGCGTGTTCCCGTGCGTGGTGCAGACCATGCAGTGGGCCGCGGTCACGGCGCATTTGGCGCCTACCATAAAGCAGCTTCCCGTCCAGTGACAGCCGCAATCGGCATGGCAGGACATGTAGCCGATGGCGGAGTAGGGGTAGACGGCGGTCTGGCTGATGGTCTCGCGCTCGTCCAGGCCGATCACGGCGGAGGAAAGCGCGCCGCCGGACGGGGAAAGGCTTTCCGGGATGTAGGGGGCGCTGCCCGGCACGGGAAGGGGAGAGGCAGCTTGCGCCTGCCCTTCGTAATACTGTTGCAGGGACTGACCGAGAGCGTTTACCGCCCTTGCACCATCATTCGCACCCGTTTCAGCGTGGGTTGTGATAAGGCCAAGCAGCAAAAGCAGTATTAGAATTCGCTTCATACGCGTCCCATCCTTTTGTTTTTGCCTATTATAGCGTTTTTTGAATGGCTTTTCAATATGCGACTAAAGGGCGATTTGCGTAAATTTGTTGATTGCGTTGCAAGTGCAACGAAAGGAAAGCGCAAACTGGAGTATAATGCACTTACAAAAGCAAGGAGGACAAGAAAATGACTGATATAGAATTTGTATGCCAGGGCGGCGAAGTGAACGAGGAAGAGAAAAAGGCCTACATCAGCCGCGGACGCGAGAAGTATGGCCGTGCGCTCAAGAAGGTAGAGGTCAAGCTGGACGGCGATTACGCAGACATCCACTACTACACCTCCAAAATGCCCTTCGAACGCATCCGCCGCATCACCGGTTACCTCGTGGGCACGCTGGATCGCTTCAATAACGCAAAGCGCAGCGAGGAGAAGGACAGGGTAAAGCATCCCGCCTGACAAAGCGGCTTTACGACGAAAAGAAATCTGAGAGGATATCGCAATGAAGAAACTGGTTGCTCTTTTGCTTGCTTGTGCGCTGATGCTTGGCCTGATGGCCAGCGCTGAAGGCACCGTGCGCGTGGCCGCGCTGAACGGCCCCACCGGCATGGGCATGGTAAAGCTCATGAAGGATGCCGAGGGCGGAGAGGACTATTCCTTTACGCTTGCCGGCGCTCCGGATATGATCACCCCCGGCCTCATCAAGGGCGACATCGACATCGCCTGCGTGCCGGCAAATCTTGCAAGCATCCTGTACAACAACACCCAGGGCAAGGTGCGCGTGCTTGCCGTAAACACGCTGGGCGTGATCTACATCGTGGAGCGGGGCGAGACCCTTACCTCCATCGCCGACCTCAAGGGCAGGACGCTCTACGCCGCCGGCAAGGGCGCGACGCCCGAATGCGCGCTCAATTACCTTCTTGAAATGAACGGTCTGGATCCCGAGACCGATCTCACCATCGAATGGAAGAGCGAGCATGCGGAGTGTCTGGTGGCGCTTAACCAAAATCCCGACGCCTGCGCGATGCTGCCCCAGCCCTTCGTGACCGTGGCGCAGACCAAGACTCCCGACATCCGCATCGCCATCGACATGACAAAGGAATGGGAAAGCCTGGAAAGCGGCAGCGGCATGGTGACCGGCGTCGTGGTCGCCAGGGCGGACTTTATCGAGTCGCAGCCGGAAAAGGTCGCTGCGTTCCTTGAGGCTTACGCAAACAGCGTGTCCTGGGTAAACGAAAACAACGAAGAAGCCGCAAAGCTCATCGGCGGATACGAGATCGTGGCTGAGGCCGTGGCGTTAAAGGCGCTGCCCTACTGCAACATCGTCTGCATCCGGGGCGAGGAGATGCACAGCCTCCTTGGCGGGTATCTTGGCGTACTGCATACGCAGAACCCGGCCTACGTGGGCGGACAGCTGCCCGGCGAGGACTTCTACTTTGTGGGCTAAGACAGACAAGACCCATACAAACCGCCCAAGGCTCAGGCTCTGGGCGGTGCTTGTATGGCTGATCGTATGGCAGCTTGCTGCGATGCTGTTGGGCGAGGAGATCATTTTGTCCTCGCCCATAAGCGTTTTAAAGCGCCTTGGCGAATTGATCCTGACGGCGGACTTTTGGCAGCGCGTTTTGTTTTCATCGATAAGGATCATGAGTGGCATGCTGCTTGGGGCGCTTATGGGACTGCTGTTTGGGATGCTTGCCTACTTTGTTCGCCCCGTGCGGGAGCTTATGGCGCCGCTTGTCAGCGTGATCCGCGCGATCCCCGTGGTAAGCTTTACGCTCCTTGCGCTGTACTGGCTGAATGCCGAGGCCCTTGGCGGGTTCATATCGCTGCTTATCTGCTTTCCCGTGTTTTACACAAATACCCTTGCCGGCATGAACGCGGCGGACGAAAAGCTGCTTGAGATGTGCGACGTATTCCAGCTTGGACTTCGGGCGCGGCTTCGCGGCGTGTACCTGCCCGCGCTTTTGCCGCATCTGTGCGCGGCCGCGGAGGTCTCTGTGGGCCTGAGCTGGAAAAGCGGCACCGCCGCGGAGTACATCGCCCTGCCCGCAAAAGCCATCGGGCGAAAGCTGTATAACGCAAAGGTCTACCTCTTAAGCGCAGAGCTTATGAGCTGGACGCTTACGATCGTGCTTCTGAATAGCCTGTTTGGCTTTGCGGTGGTCAGGCTTTTGCGCCTTGCGGCCAGAAAGTGGGGGGACGTGGAATGAGCAGTTTGGGCGTTAAGAACCTTGTAAAGCGCTACGGCGACAAAACAGTGCTGGACGGCTTTTCATGCTCGTTTGCGGAAAACAAGGTGACCTGCCTCATGGGCCCCTCCGGCTGCGGAAAGACCACGCTTTTGCGCCTCATCATGGGGCTTGAAAAGCCGGACGGCGGCAGCATTCTCTTTCCGGAAAAAACGCGCTTTGCCTGCGTCTTTCAGGAAAACAGGCTCTTTCGCGCCATGAGCGCCGTAAAAAACCTGAAGCTTGCCACAAGGGCCAGTGAGGTGGAGATCCTTGAATTGCTCAGCCTCATGGGCCTTGAGGGCAGCCGCCATAAGCCGGTCCGCCAGCTCTCCGGCGGCATGATGCGGCGCGTCGCCATCGCGCGGGCGCTTTTGGCCCCGTCGGATGTCATCGTGATGGACGAGGCGCTAAAGGGCCTTGATGAAAAGACGCGAGAGCGGATCCTTGAAACGATCCAAGACCGCAGCCGGGGCAAAACCCTGATCTTTGTGACCCACGATCCCCGGGACGTTTCGGCGCTGGACGCTGCGCTCATCGACATGGGCTCAAATTGAAATTTTGAAATTACAATTATTGACCGCTTTTCGTTAAAACATGCTTGACAGGGAAGCGGAAAATCAATAAAATAGATACAGGAAAAATGAAAAGGGGGCGCTGTTATGTATAAAGAGAAAATAGAAGAAGCAAAAGCAAAGATGGAGAAGACCATCGTTGCGCTGAAAAAGGAGTTTTCCACTTTGCGGGCCGGCAGAGCCAATCCCCAGATCTTGGACAAGATCACCGTGGATTACTACGGCACGCAGACGCCGCTTAGCGGAGTAGCGAACATTTCCGTGCCCGAGCCGCGCATGCTGGTCATCGCGCCCTGGGAAGCCAAGATGATCTCCGTGATCGAAAAGGAAATCCAGAAGTCAGACCTTGGCATCAATCCTTCAAACGACGGCCGCGTGATCCGTCTCATCGTGCCCGAGCTCAACGAGGAGCGCCGCAAGGAGTTGTGCAAGCAGGTCAAGAAGGCCGCGGAGGAGAGCAAGGTCGCCATCCGCAACGTGCGCAGGGACGCGATGGAAGCCTTCAAAAAGATGAAGAAAGACTCCCTCATCACCGAGGACGACCAGAAGACCGCCGAAACCCAGCTGCAAAAGACGGTGGACGAGTACATCAAAGAGGTCGACAAGGTGGCCGCGGAGAAAGAAAAAGAGATCATGTCTGTATGACGAGCGTGCTGGGAATGCCGCTTGACGCAGCCCTGAAGGAGCTTGCGAAAAGCGGGATCACAGACGCAGCTGTAAAGCGTTGCGATGCGCCGCGGGCAAGTGCTTCCCGCGGCACTTTGCGCATAGTAGCTGAAAAGGACGGGGGACGGGCGCTCACGGTGTGCCTGTTTCCGGACGACGTGACCGCAAACGATAAAAATGAGACTGAAGCTTAACAAATTGCTGGGCCGGGGCGAAAAAAAGGAGTATCCCGTACCGCCTGCCCAAAAGCTGCCCGGGCACATTGCCTTTATCATGGACGGCAACGGCCGCTGGGCTAAGCAGCGGGGGCTGCCGCGCAGCGCAGGCCACTCCGCAGGCACGGAGGCGCTAAGGGAGATCATCCGTACCTGCTCGGACATCGGCATAAGCTCTATGAGCATCTACGCTTTTTCCACAGAGAACTGGGCGCGCCCCGCAGACGAGGTCCAGGCGCTGATGAAGCTGATCAACCGCTACTTCCTAAGCGAGATCGACGAATTGGACGAAAAAGGCGTGCGCATCACCATCATGGGCGACGTGGACGCCTTTGAGGAGGAGCAGCGCAGCGTGCTTTTGCGCGCCATGGAGCGCACGAAAAACAATCAGGGCCTAAAGCTCAACATCGCCCTCAACTACGGCGGGCGCGCGGAGATCGTAAAAGCGGCGCAGGAGCTTGCAAGGGCCTGCGCAAAGGGCGAAATGAGCCCCGATCAGATCGACATGGACGCCCTGTCCGGGCACATGTATACGGCGGGGCAGGGGGACGTGGACCTGCTCATCCGCACCGGCGGAGACGAGCGCATCTCAAACTTTATGCTGTGGCAGAGCTGGTACACCGAGATCATCTTTGAGCCCTGCTACTGGCCGGACTACAACAGGCAGACGCTGCTGAAAAACCTGAACCAGTTTGCGGCACGCGACCGCCGCTTTGGAAAAGTGAAGGAAAAATGAGAAGTATCGCGATCCTTGGCGCTACCGGGTCGATCGGCACGCAGACGCTGGACATCGTGCGCAGATACCCGGAGCGCTTTTATGCCTGCGCGCTGGCCGCAAAGGCGGACGCCGAGGGGCTGTTCAAACTGGCAAGGGAATTCAAGCCCCGCTGCTGCGCGCTGGTAAACGAAAGTAAGATCCCTGAGGATCTAAAGCGCATCGAATGGTTCTTTGGCGAGGATGCGGCTCCGCGCATGCTCCGCGCCTGCGGGGCGGACGACGCGCTGTGCGCGGTGGTGGGCATTGCAGGGCTTGACGCGGTACTCACGGCGCTTGACTGCTGTAAACGCGTGCTGCTTGCAAACAAAGAGGCGCTGGTCACGGGCGGATCGCTTGTAATGGAAAAGGCCAGGCACCTGAACCGCGAGCTTTTGCCCGTGGACAGCGAGCACTCCGCCATCTTTCAGTGCCTGAAGGCCGCCCAGGGCAACCCTGTGGAAAAGCTGATTTTGACCTGTTCCGGCGGGGCGCTTCGTCAATGGGACGAAGCGCGCATCCAGAATGCGACGGTCAGCCAGGTGCTTCAGCACCCCACCTGGCGCATGGGCAGCAAAATCACGGTGGACTGCGCAAGCCTTATGAACAAGGGGCTTGAAGTGATCGAGGCAAGCTATCTTTTTGACATGCCGCAGGATAAGATCGACGTGGTCATCCATCCGCAAAGCGTGATCCATTCCATGGTGGCCTTTGAAGACGGCGCGGTGCTTGCCCAGATGGGGAAGCCCGACATGCGCGGCCCCATCGCCTACGCTATGGGACACCCGGAGCGCCTGCCCTACGGACAGACACCGCCGGATTTTGCGGCCCTTGGCGCGCTTACCTTTGAAGCGCCGGACACAAAGCGCTTTCCATGCTTAAGCTACGCGCGGGAGGCGTTTCGTGCTGGCGGCAGCGCGCCGGTCATCCTGAACGGGGCAAACGAGGCAGCGGTGGAAGCGTTTTTAAAGGGGGAGATCCGCTTTGGACGCATCGCGCAGATCGTGCGGCGCGCGCTTAACGAGTGCAAACCCCAAGCCATCCGCTGTCCCCAGGACGTGCACGAGGCTGACATTCTTGCAAGGGCGCAGGCGCAAAAAATGATCCGCGCGCTGCCCCCGGAGGTATAAATGGTAAATCTACTGTACATTCTTCTGGCTCTGATCATGCTTGGAGTCATCATCTTTATCCACGAATTTGGACATTACATCGTGGGCCGGCTGTGCGGGATCGGCATTGTAGAGTTTGCAATCGGCATGGGCCCCAAAATCGTCAGCTGGAAGCGCACGCACAAGGTCCGCGGCACCGAGGGGACCGAGACCATCAGCTATTCCCTGCGGCTACTGCCCCTTGGCGGCTTTTGCGCCTTTGTGGGCGAGGACGAGGACAATTCCGCCCCCCGGGCCATGAACAACATGCCCGTGTGGAAGCGCTTTTTGACCGTGTTCGCAGGCCCGTTTATGAACTTCCTGCTGGCGTTTGTCCTGTCGGTCGCGCTGATCGCCACAAATCAGATGCCCAATGTCTACGAGGTAGAGACGCTGCCCATGGTAAGCGGCGTCATGGAGGGCATGCCGGCTGCCCAGGCGGGCTTTGAACAATGGGACATCATCGACGCCCTGGACGGCGACCAGATCGCGCTGAACGACGAAGGCACCGAAAAGCTGAGATCGTACTTAAACAACCTTCCGGAGGGCCAAAGCGTGCAGGTGACGCTACGGCGCATCCCGGATCTAAAGCAAAATTACACCGAAGAAGCGCTGAACCGCCTGACCCCTGAGGAGCTAAGCGCCCTTGCCACCCAAAGCGTCACGGTCACGCTGGTTCCCCAAAAATCTGAGGGGCGCGTGCTGCTTGGCGTGAACCTGCCAAGCTATTACGGGCGCTACGATTGCAATGTGCTTGGGGCGGTAGGGGAGTCCTTCAAGTTCATGTACCATACGGCGGTAGAGACCTACCGGGCGTTGATCGGCCTGATCGGCAATCTCTTTACCGGCGGAAGGATCGAGGAGGGCACGGTAAGCGGCGTGGTCGGCATCGTATCCAATGTCTCTACGAGCCTAAGAGCCAGCTTCTCAGACGCCCTGAGCCTTGGCCTTTTAAGGATGATGCTGTTTATCATGGTAATCTCCTTGAGCCTTGGCATCATGAACCTTCTGCCCCTGCCGGCGCTGGACGGCGGACGGCTGATCCTGCTGATCTTTGAATGGATCACCGGCAAGCACGTAAACCGCAAGGTGGAGGCCTACATAAACCTTGCTGGACTTGCGCTATTGCTTGGCATCATGCTGGTGGTCACTTACTTTGACATACGAACTATAGTAAGGAATTAGCATGGCGATTTTTGACGAGTCGTTTCACACCCACACCTGGCGCTGCAATCACGCGTCGGACAGCGAAAGAGACTATGTGGAGTGCGCGCTTCAGGGCGGAATGAAGACGCTTGGCTTTTCCGACCATTCGCCTTACGTCTTTGACGGTCAGCACTATTCCTCCTTTCGCATGAAGCCGGAGCAGGTGGACGATTATTTTGACACCCTCGAGGCGCTAAAGGCGGAATACGCGGGCCGCATCGACCTGCATATCGGCTACGAGGCGGAATATTATCCCCGCTTTTTCGCCCAGTACGAAAAGCTGATCGCAAAGCGCCCGCCGGAATACCTCCTCCTTGGACAGCACTTTTTGTATAACGAGGTGGAGGGCATCGGCAGCATGCGGAAAACTGCCGACGACGCGCCGCTGATCCAGTACGTAGACCAGGTGTGCGAGGCCCTGGATACGGGCCTGTACGCCTGCGTCGCCCACCCGGACTGCATCCATTACGTCGGCAGCGCCCTGGTGTACGAGCGCGAAATGACCAGGCTTTGCGAATGCGCGCTGAAAAACGACGTGCCGCTGGAGATAAACCTATTGGGCCTAAGAACAAACAGGCACTACCCAAATCCCGCCTTCTGGCCCATCGTCGGGCGGGTGGGAAACACGGTGGTCTGCGGCTCGGACGCCCATGCCGCCTGCGACGTGTGCGACCAGGCGTCCTTTGCGCGGGCGATGGACATGGTACAGCAATATGGGCTAAAATGGCGCAGCGCGTCATGCATCTTGAACGGAGGACACTTGCTCAGATGACCCGCAGTGTACAGGTGGGCGGCGTAGCCATCGGCGGCGGCGCGCCCGTATCCATACAATCGATGACCAACACCGACACGCGAAACGTGGAGGCGACCCTGTCTCAGATCCGCGCGCTGGCAGCTGCGGGCTGCCAGATCGTGCGCGTGAGCGTGTACGACGAGGAATGCGCCGAGGCGGTAAAGCCCCTTTGCGCGCAAAGTCCCGTGCCGCTGGTTGCGGACATCCACTTTAACCATAAGCTCGCCATAAGGGCGGTGGAAAACGGCATCGCCAAGGTGCGCATCAATCCCGGCAACATCGGTTCTTCCGAACGCGTGCGGGAACTGGCCGACTGCCTGAAGGCGCACCAGGTGCCCGTGCGGGTCGGCGTAAACAGCGGCTCCCTGGAAGCGCAACTGCTCAGCCGCTATGGCGGCCCCACCCCGGAGGCCTTGGTGGAAAGCGCCCTGGGGCATGCCCGCCTGCTGGAAAAATGTGGCTTTTACGACATCGTTTTGTCGATGAAGGCTTCAAACGTCCCGGATACGGTGAAGGCCGCGCGCCTTGCAAGCCAAAGATGCGACTACCCCCTGCACATCGGCGTGACCGAGGCGGGCACGCCCGGCATGGGCAGCATCAAAAGCGCCATCGGCATCGGCGCGCTGCTTTTGGACGGCATCGGCGATACGGTCCGGGTATCCTTAACGGGCGATCCGGTAAACGAGGTCTACGCCGCAAAGGACATCTTGAAGGCCGTGGGCCTTCGGCGCGAGGGGATCGACATCGTATCCTGTCCCACCTGCGGCAGGACCTGCATCCCTGTGGAGGCCATTGCAAAGCAGGTGGAGGAAGCGACAAAAAGCGTCACCGTCCCCCTGAAGGTTGCCGTGATGGGCTGCATCGTAAACGGCATCGGCGAGGGCAGAGAGGCCGATATCGGCATCGCCGGCGGGCACGACGGAGGGATGCTGTTCAAAAAGGGTCAGGCGCCCAAGGCTGTAAAGGGCGATCTGGCAAACGCCCTGATCGAAGAGATCTTTCGCATGATAGGGGAAAAAGCATGAGCGAAATGTGGACCAGCCTGTTTTCAAGCGCCGACGAAAACCTCGCGGCGCTGATTTCGCTGGGCAGAGTGCGCACAAGCCGCGTGACGGGCGATCTGAACGTGAGCTTCAACGCCGACAGGCTGCTGACCCGGCGCGAAACGCTTGTGATCGACACGGCCATGAAGCGCGGCTTTCCCGGCGTGAACGTGACCGTAAACATAAACTATCCCGCCCTGGCCCAGCAGGTCCGTGAGGACGTAAACAAGTTCAAAGGCGTCATCGTGGACAGGCTTTGTCAGTTGAGCCCCGCCTGCGCCCCGTTTTTGAGCGCCTCCGGCTGCGAATGGCGTTTGGAGGGCGATCTGCTAACGGTAGCGCTGTCCTCGGCCCAGGGCGTCAGCTTTTTGAAGGCCCGCCGCGCGGACGACATGATCGTGGGCATCATGAACGAGACCTTCGGCCTGCGCGTGCGCGTGGAATTCTGCGAAAACGGAAACGAGCAGATCCTTTTGGAGCGCATCGTCGCGCAGCGCATGGAGGAGGAGGCGGAGCTTGCCCGCCAGCTGAACGAGGAGCACGCAAACGTGCAGGAAAGCGCCGTGGTGTCCTCCGAGGCCGTCCTTGGACAGGAATTCAAGGGCGAAGCCATCGCCATGAAGGACATCGGCGAGGAAACGGGAAAGCTGATCGTGCTGGGCGAGATCATAAACGCGCAGCTTAAGGACACCAAGAGGGAGGACTGCAAGATCCTCTCCCTTACCCTTACCGATTACAGCTCCACCATGCTGTGCAAGGGCTTTGTAAAGCCCCGGCGCGGGAAAAAGGCCATCCCTTTCGAGCAGCAGCTTGAGGCGATCGACAAGCACATCAAGCCCGGCAAGTGGATCAAGCTGCAGGGCGATTACCGCTACGACGAATACGACCACCGCTGGCAGATCATGATCAGCGACATCCTGCCCGCGCAAAAGCCCGAGCGCCGCGACAAGGCCAGGGACAAGCGCGTGGAATTGCACATGCACACCACCATGAGCGCCATGGACGCCTGCTCTACGCCCACAGACCTCATCAAGCAAGCGGCGGCCTGGGGCCACAAGGCCGTGGCCATCACCGACCACGGTGTGGTGCAGGCCTTTCCGGAAGCCTTTGACGCCGCAAAGAAGGCGGGCATCAAGCTGATCCCAGGCTGCGAAGCGTATCTGATCGACGATCATCCCCAGATCGTGCAGCGGGCGGACGGGCGCATGCTGGACGAAACGCCCTATGTGGTATTGGACGTTGAGACCACGGGCCTTAACACCTATACCGACAGCATCATCGAGATCGGCGCGGTACGCCTTGAGGGCGGGCGCGAGGTGAGCGAGTTTTCGATGCTCATCGATCCCGAGCGCCCCGTGCCGGAAAAGGTCAGCCAGCTTACCGGGATCACGGACGGCATGCTGCGCGGACAAAAGCATATCGGCGAAGTGATCGGGGAGTTTGCGGCCTTTTGCAGGGGCGCGGTGCTGGTTGCGCATAACGCCTCCTTCGACACGGCGTTTTTCAGGCGCGCGTTTGAAAGCGCGCACCTGCCCTTTGATTACCCCGTTTTGGACACCCTTGCGCTTTGCAGAAACTTCTTTACCGGGATGAAGACCCACAAGCTTGGGCAGATCTGCAAGGAGCTGGACATCTCCCTTGAAAACGCGCACCGCGCCGTGCACGACGCGCGGGCGACGGGGCTGGTGCTTTTAAAGACGCTTTCGATGCTGCGCGAAAAGCAGCCGGTCAGCCGCTTGAATGAGCTGAACGAATGCTTTGGCACCGACAAGGGCGGAGACAGCCACCACATCATCCTGCTTGCGCTGAATCGCGACGGCATGACGGACCTGAATCGCCTGATCAGCGAATCACACCTTACCTATTTCCACCGCACCCCCCGCATGCCCAAGGGGCTGATCCAAAAATACAGAAAGCACCTGCTGCTTGGCAGCGCCTGCGAGGCGGGCGAACTGTATCGCGCGATCGTCGATAAGAAAAGCCAGAGCGAGATCGAGAGCATCGCGCAGTTTTACGATTATCTCGAGATCCAGCCCCTGGCCAACAACGCCTTTATGCTGCGCGAGGGCATGGTGCAAGATGAAGAGGAGCTAAAGGACATCAACCGCCGCATCCTGGATCTTGGCCGAAAGCTGGGTAAGCCCGTCGTAGCTACGGGAGACGTGCATTTTAAGGATCCCAAAGACGCCATTTACCGCGCCATCATCATGGCGGCCAAGGGCTTTGAGGACGCGGACCATCAGGCACCGCTCTACTTCCGCACCACCGACGATATGCTTGAGGAGTTTTCGTACCTTGGCAAAGAGGATGCAAAATACGTGGTGGTCGAAGCGCCCAATCAGATCGCCGATATGGTGGAGCACGTGCCGGATCTGTTCATGAAGGCTCCGGACGGCGGCGCCACCTTCCAGCCCGTCTGGGAGGATGCGGAGGAAAACCTGAGGGGGCTGTGCGAAAAGCACGCGGCGGACATCTTCGGTTCGCCCCTGCCGGAGCTCGTGCGCGCAAGGCTTGATAAGGAGCTTGGCTCCATTTGCGGTTATGGCTTTTGTACGCTGTACATGATCGCGGTAAAGCTGGTGCAAAAGTCCCTGTCGGACGGCTACATCGTGGGCTCGCGCGGCTCGGTCGGCTCGTCCTTTGTGGCAAAGCTCGCCGGCATCACTGAGGTGGACGCGCTGCCGCCCTACTACGCCTGCCCCAAGTGCAAGCACTCGGAGTTCGACGTGCCAAAGCAGTACACCTGCGGGCTGGATCTGCCCGCGAAGAAGTGCCCCGTGTGCGGGGAGCAGATGAACAAGGACGGCTTCAACATCCCCTTTGAGGTGTTCCTTGGCTTTAAGGGCGACAAGGTGCCGGATATCGATTTGAACTTCTCCGGCGTCTACCAGCCCCGCGCCCATCAGTACGTAAAGGATCTGTTTGGCGAGGAAAACGTGTTCCGCGCGGGCACGATGAGCACCGTGGCGGAAAAGACGGCCTACGGCTACGTTTTGAAGTACGCCGAGGAGCGGGGCCTTAACATCTCCCAGCCCGAGAAGGAGCGCCTTGCCGCGGGTATCACGGGCATCAAGCGCACCACAGGCCAGCACCCGGCGGGCATGGTGGTGCTGCCCAAGGGCTACGAGATCTACCAGTTTACCGCCGTGCAGCACCCCGCAGACGACGAAAACAGCGACACCATCACCACCCACTTCGACTTTACCTCCATGCACGACGTGCTGGTGAAGCTGGACATCCTGGGACACGACGATCCCACGATGCTGCGAAACCTGCAGGATCTGACCGGCATAAAGCCCCAGGCGGTGCCCCTGCACGACGCGGAGGTGTTTGCAAAGATCATATCACTCTTCTCCGGGCCGGAGGCCCTTGGCCTTACCAAGGAGCAGCTTGGGGTAGCTACGGGCACGCTTGGCGTTCCGGAGTTTGGCACGCCCTTTGTGCAGGGCATGCTGACAGAGACCCGCCCCACCAGTATGGAGGAGCTGATCCGCATCTCCGGCCTTTCCCACGGCACGGCGGTGTGGCTTGGCAATATCCAGGACATCCTGCGCGCCGGAAAGACGGACTTGAAGCATGCCATCTGCACCCGCGACGACATCATGAACCAGCTGATGGAATACGGCGTCGCGCCCAAGATGGCCTTTACCATCATGGAATTCGTGCGCAAGGGCAAGGCAGCCAAGGGCAAGGGCGGAGACCTGAAGCCCGAGATGCTGGAGGCCATGCAGCAGGCCAATACGCCGGAATGGTTCATCGAGGCCTGCCGCAAGATCGAGTACATGTTCCCAAAGGCGCACGCGGTGGCCTACGTCACGATGGCGCTGCGCATCGCGTACTTTAAAATCTTCTATCCAGTGGCCTACTATGCCTGCTTCCTGATGCGAAACGCGGAGAGCTTCGACGGCAGCGTGATGATCTGCGGAACGGATTCTTACCGCATGCAGATCGACGCCATCGAGCACATGGAAAAGGAGGAGAAGGAGCGAAACGACGGAAAGCTCACGATCCTGTATTCCTTGCTGGAAATGAGCCTGCGGGGGATTAGCCTTTTGCCGATCGACCTGTACGAATCCGACGCGGAGCGCTTCCTGGTGGTGGACGAGACCCACATCCTGCCGCCGTTTTCGTCGCTGCCGGGCCTTGGCTTGAGCGCGGCGCAGAACCTCGTCAGCGTTCGAGAGCAGGGCCGCTTCGTGTCCCGGGACGATATGGTGCGCCGCAAGGTCGGCAAGTCCGTCGTGGAGGCCCTGGCCAACGCCGGGTGCCTGGACAAACTGCCCAAGACCAGTCAGGTGAGCCTGTTTGATATGGAATAGATTTGTCCGCGCGCTGCTTGCGCTGCTTGTGAGCGGGACGCTGCTTTTGCCCGCCAGGGCGTCCACCGCCATAACGGTGGACGGCTTTGCGCTACTTTTGGATGAGGACTGCAACGTCCTTGTCCCAGTCGGCGCGTACAGCCGGATCGATCCTCTTGGAACGACCGGGCTGTTTTCGGCAAAGCGGGCGGAGGACGGCAAGATCCTTTTGCTGAAGGAGTCCGGCGCGCCCTTAACGGAACTAAGCTACCTTAGCGCCGCAGGCTGGGGGGAGCTTTTATTGCTGGACGAGGGTGGCGGGAGCTATCCTGCGGGCGCGGACGCGGCCCCGCTTACCCATGCGCGCTACAGCAAGCTCCTTCCCTTTGGCAAAAGCTTATTTGCCTTCAAAACCAGCGTATACGACGACATCGCGGACGAGCTGTACGTTTTGCAAAGCGACGGCACGGAAACCGACAGCGGCGTTCGGCTGCTCTATGCGGACATCGTCCAAAGCGAGGGGCTCTGCGCAGCCAGAAACGCTGAAAACGGGCTGTACGGCTATCTGAACGCGGAGGGCGCGTGGGCGATCGAGCCGCAGTTCCTCTCTGCCGGCGCTTTTCTGGGCGGCAGCGCGGTGGTGGGCCTGCCAAGCGGCATGGGCCTGATCGACGCCGAAGGAGAATGGCTGTTGAGCCCATTGTACCGCGACATGCGGCTGAGTCCGCGCTTTGTCATCTGCCAGGAGCGCGACGCGCTGTTTGTGTACGAGCGAACGAACGAGGGCCTTATGATGCGCTGGATCAGCGAGGAGGGCTACGCCGCGCCGCTGGGAGAGTACTTTGCGGTATACGGGGAGGAAGAAACGCTGCTTTTGAGCGCCGATGGCGAGATCCTTGAGGAGCTTTCAGCGGAAGTCTTGCTGCTGCCTGGGCAGGCGGGGCAGGTCATCCTGTATGACGCTGAAGGGGCGTGCGTCTTAGACTGTGAAACGCGCACGCGCACGGCGCGCTTTGATCACGTTTCGCGGCTGGATGCGGAAAACCTATACCTCTGCGCGCTGCAAGCGAGCGGGACGGAGCCCTACAGGCTGGGCGCGATGGACAAAAACGGAAAAATGCTGCTGCAGGCGGAATATCAAAGCCTCATGGCCCAGGACGATGGCCTGTACGCGGCAAAAAATGGGGACGGTATCCTTTTGTTCCGTCTGGAGCAGGGCAGCATGGAGCTGCTTTTGCAAATAGAAATAGTGACAGCCAAGGAGGTAAGCCAATGAAAAAGAGGTTCTTTGCCGCGCTGCTTGCGCTGCTTTTGCTTTTTCCCTGCTGCCTGGGGGAAATGGGCCTGGACGAGCAGCTGCGCGCCCGCATGATCGCCATGAAGCTGGCCGGGCAGGGGCTTACGGTGAGCGCAGACGAAGTGCTTGCGACGATGGCGCAGCACGAAGCCTATCTGCAAAAGCTTCAGGAAAGCGAATGGGATATGAGCGAGTTCATCGAGTCTTTGCAGAAAATGTACCAAAAGGACAGCTCGATCATGTTCGATACGCTGATGGTCAAGGGCTGGGGCATCTTTGACTATGAAACCGACGCCTGGACGCCTACCTCCGATCAGGTCTACGCCTTCGACGCCGAGGTGTACGACATCGAAAACATGTATACACTGTTTTTGCAGGGCGTGCAGGCGATCGTGCCCGAGGTGAGCATTACGGATGTAAAGGAAGACTTAAGCAAAATGACGGACGAGCTGGAGGGAAAGCGCGGCGTTTCCTTCCTGTGCAACGGACGCCCTTACTCCGTGGAGCTGAAAAGCATGGGGGATTGGATCAACCTGTATATGATGCTGAGCTTTGTAAACGGCGTTTTGAAGGCGGAGGGCTGCAAAGAACAGCTGTACAATATTTCAAACGCGTTTGATCAGATCATCATTCTGATCTACTCAGACGAACAGCGCGCAAAGCGCCTGAAAGCGATGATCGATTATCACTAGGCCCTGTCAAAAAGCGCGGCTGCGATCGCAGCCGCGCTTTTTATAGCATTTCGCAGATCACGTGCCTTAGCGCGTGCTGTGTGTTTTCGACGGTCATAAGGTCAGCAGCCTGCTTTACGCAGGGCAGGGCGTTTGCTACGGCGATGCCGCAGTCCGCAGCCTCAAGCAGCGAAACGTCGTTTTCAAAATCGCCGATGCCCACGGTGCGCTTTGCGCCAGTATGAGCTTTGATGCGCCCAAGCGCGCTGCCCTTGCCGCCGTTTGCGGGCAGGATCTCAAGCCCCTCCGGCCAGGAGCGCTCAAAGCGGTAAAGCCCCGCGTAGGTCTCTTTGGCAGTATCGCGTATGCGCTCGGCCGCTTCGCGCTGGCTGTTTATGAGCACGGCCTTAAACAGGGGAGAGGGGACGGCGTCAAACGCGCCCGCAAGGGGCCTTCCGCTGTCCAAACGCCAGCGTATGATCTGGCAGTCTCCGTACCATAGATCCACCTGATAGGTCGCTTCGGGGTGGGCAAGCTGCGGCAGGATGGCCTTTGCGCTTTGCGGCAAAGGGGAGATCTCCAGTACGCGAAAGCTTTCGGGATCCACGATCGCGCCGCCATTCAAGCACATGACCGGGGCGTTCAGGGGGAGTACGGCGCACATCTGACGGACAAAGTCCGGACTGCGGCTGGTGGCCAGGGTAAACAGGCCGCCGTTTTCCGTAAAATAGCGTATCGCCTGCGCATTTTCGGGGGAAACCTTGCCGTCAGGCCCGGCGAGAGTGCCGTCGTAATCGCTGCAAAGCAGGATTCCGTCAAACCTGCCCATTTGCTTCTCCTCCCTTGGTGAGGTTTCGGATCCAGGTAAAGCGGTTGACCTCCACCGCCGCCACGGCGCACTTGAGCAGCTGGTCGCTTTTCAGGATGAAAAACACCCACACGGGGGCAAGATGCCAAACGTATGCGGCCAGAAGCGAAAACAGCAGCACGATGCCCCATTGGAAGATGAGGTCGTTATAGAAGACGAACTTGGTCAGCCCGCCGCCGCGCACGATGCCGGTAAGGCAGGGCGCCTGGTAAGAGGTGCCGATGGAGGTGATGCTGAGCACCAGCAAAAACTGCTTTGCGTAGTGTACGGCGCCTTCGCTTTCCAGGCCGTAAAGCTTAATGACCGGCAGGCGCAGGGTAAAGATCAGCGCGCCGGTCACGACGCCGGTCATCAAAAACAGGCATTGCATGGTGTAGACGTATTCGCGGATGCGGCTTTTTTCGCCGCTGCCTACGAGCTTTCCGGTGAGCACGCCCGCCGCGTTGCCGCCGCCGTAGGCAAAGACGCTGATCACGTTGAACACCGACAGCGCCAGGGAGTTTGCGCTGATCACGTCGCCGCTCATGTGCCCGATGATGGAGGTCTGTATGAACATGGCGATGCCCCAGCTCGCGCCGCCAAGCATGATGGGGGTAGCGTATTTGTAGTAGTCGTGCCTGAGAAGCGCGTTTCTCGTAAGCAGCTTTTGCGGCGTAAGGCGCAGCTTTTTATCCACCCGGAAGGTGTAGATCAGCGTGATCGCAAGCTCGAAGCAGCGCGCGATCAGCGTTGCCAGCGCCGCCCCGCGTATGCCCATCTGCGGAAAGCCCAAATGCCCGTATATGAGGCAGTAATTGAAAAAGAGGTTTATAAAAAGGCTCGAAAGCATGACTGCGAAGCCCACGCGTGCGTTTTCCACGGAGCGCTGGGTCGCAAGCAGCACGGTTGTGATGCAGTACACAGGGTAGGTGAAGCGGATGATGGACACGTACTGCCCGGCAGCGGCGACGATCTCGGCGTCGTTGCTCAATAGTCCAAGGATCCCTTTTGGAAAAAGGGAGCAGCCGGCAAAGAAGACAGCTCCAAACACCAGCCCGGTCAAAAGCCCCACGCCGCTTATTGTGTAGATCGGCTGCGTGCGGCGCGCGCCCCAGTACTGCGCGGCCAGCACCACCACGCCCTCGCCCGCGGCCACCACGATCATCTGCAGCAAAAACTGGATCTGGTTGGCAAGGGCCGCGCCGTTGAGCGCCAAAGCAGAATAGCGGCTCAGCATCACGTTGTCAAGCAGCGCCACGCTGAAGGATAACAGATTTTGAAACGCGATAAAGCACATCAGGGAGAAATAGCTTTTGTAAAACGATCTGTCTCGCGTCATCAGGTGCATGGCCGCCTCCGCAGGGTTTTTGAAAATTATAAGGGAGGCCAAAATAGAAGTCAAGAAAAGAATAGGGGAACTTTGAAGCAAGTGTTTTGAATAAAACATAAAACAGGCGACATCCTTTGGACATCGCCTGTTTGTTTCATTGTTTATTTATTTTGCGGGGAAGAGGAAGCGTCCGACGGCGCCAAGATGATTGCGGAACCAGTCGCAGCTGAAGGTGAAGCTCTCGCTGGATTCGGCGACGGCTTCCACCGTGCGCAATAGCACGACGGCGGCGGCAAGCAGCAGCACTACCAGCGCGGTGCCCTTTAAGATGCCAAGGAGGTTCTGACCAAAGCTGACGTCGTCGGCGTCGTCCTCATCATCGTCGTCTGGATCGCGCTCTGCAAATTCATCGTCGTCGATGTTGAACCTGTCGTCGTCATCATCGTCTTCATCATCGTCATCATCGTCTTCATCGTCTTCATCGTCGTCGTCGTCATCGTCTTCATCATCGTCGTCATCGTCTTCATCGTCTTCATCATCGTCGTTGTCATCGTCTTCATCATCGTCTTCATCGCCTTCATCGTCATCATCGTCATCATCGTCATCATCGTCTTCATCATCGTCGTCGTCATCTTCGTCATCATCATCATCGTCATCATCGTCGTCATCTTCATCGTCGTCGTCGTCTTCGTCTTCGTCATCTTCGTCTTCGTCGTCTTCATCTTCATCTTCGTCATCTTCATCATCTTTGTCGTCTTCGTCTTTTTTCTTGCGCCTGAACCAGCCCCAGCGATGCTTCTTTTCTTTTTCCTCTTCTTCCTCTTCTTCGTCCTCGTCGTCATCACTGTCTTCGTCGTCTTTTTCGTCCTCGTCGTCTTCGACTTGTTCTACGTCGTCATCATCGTCGTCCTCGTCCTCGTCAAGACGCCTGGGCTCAGCTTTGACCGGCTCGGCAGGGGCGGGGGATTCGTCTTTGGCGCTCTCCTCGTCCTCCTCGTCGTCTTCGCTCAAAAAGACCCTGCGTTTTGCCGGCTGCTCGGTTTTGTTTTCCTTTTCCGGCATGAAGAAATGGGGACGGCTGGTTTTCAGCTCGGGCTCTTGTGAAGCTTCCGGCTGTGCGGGCTCCTGGGCGGGCTCTTCTTCGATTTCATCCGGTGCCTCTGATCCGTCGTCAGAAGGCACGTCCGCTTCTGAGCCGTCGTCGTCCTCTTCCTCCTCGTCCTCCTTATGGCGGCGGCCAAAGAGGCTGAAGCCCTTGCGCTTGGGCTTGGGACTTTCTTCCTCGTCGGAGTCGTGCGTTTCTTCGGGGGCAGGAGCGGGTTTCTGCTCTTTTTCCTGGCGTATGGGGGTATAGCTGCGGGTGGGGGAACTGGCGGAGGCGCTTTCCTGGGCAGCCTTTTCCTGCAGCTTCCTGCGTTCGCGGCGGCTCAGTACCTTTTCGCCGCTTGCAGCAGTGATCATATCGTCGGTTCCGGGATTAGCCATTTCGTCGTCCTCCTTATCAGGGGTGTTTTCTTCGCTGGGCGCGCTGTTTTGTGTGCCCACGTCAGCGTCGCCACTCATCCAGTCGAGCTCTTCGTCGCTGGTGATTTGTTCGGTGGAGAAGGGATCTTCCTCGCTTTCCGCGGGCTCGGCCTTTTTGGAGCGGCCAAAGAGCTTTCCGAAGGCGCGCTTCAAGCTAATGCGCGGCTCTTCCTCTTCGGGCTCGTCGTCCTCTTCGTCAGCTTCTTCGTCTTCGTCCGCTTCTTCGTCTTCCAGGCCGTCGTCTTCTTCGGCATCGATAGAAGGAGCCTCATCCGGGGAGCCGTCCTCTTCGTCGTCCGATTCCCCAAAGGAGAAGCTGTCGTCATCTGCTTCGTCCTGGGCGGGGGAGGGCTCTTCGTCTGTATAGCCCAGATCCTCCGGGGTGTATTGCTCCGCCTTTTCGGCGTCGTCTTCTTCGTCTGCGGCTTCTTCGCCGTCCAGGTCAAAGTCCTCGTCTTCTTCGCCGGATTCTGGCTTTCCGCCCTTGCGAAGGCGGCCGAAAAGTCCCTTTAAGCGGCTGCCAAGACCCTCGGAGGGCTCTTCCTCTTCGTCTTCCTCGCCGTCTTCTTCACCGCCTTCCTCGTCTGCGGCTTCCTCCTCGGCCTCCGGATCGATGGAAGGGGCATCCTCGTCCTCTGCGGGCGCGTCCTCGTTATCGGCTTCCGGCTGCTCAGCTTCCGCCGCTTCAGCAGGCTCCTCTGCAGCCGGCTCCTCCGGCTCTTCGCTCATCCGCTTCAGCTTGCCAAACCAGCCCCGAACCAGACGGCTGGTGCGCGCAAAGGGCGCGTCAGCGTCCTCGTCGTCTTCGTCCTCGCTGTCGGCGTCCTCGTCGTAAGCCTCGCTGGCTTCGTCCGCTTCTTCCTCCTCAGGCTCGGCTGCTTCTTCGGCGTCCGGCTCCTCTTCCGAAGTGGGGGCCTCCACCTCGTCTGCGACAGTTGCGCCGTATTCGTCTTCCTGCGGGGCAGCTTCTTCCGCGGGGTATTCCTCGGAAGCGGGCTCTTCCTCCGCCTCGGGAGGGGCAGCTTTTTTGTGCGTGGGATAAAGGCTTTCATAATCGAGGCCGTGCGCCTGGGCATATTTGCGGCGCTTTTCCTCGTGCTGCTGAATGTATTCCAGATAAGTGGGCTTATCCGCCATATCCATTACCGCCTTAGCAATTGATCGATCTCAGGGAAGGGGCAAACGAAATTTCAAACACTTTCCCTGTTACTCTACATTATACCACACTTTTGCACTTTATCAATACCTGACGAGGGTTAAATCGTAAATATTGTCACAAAAATGTAATTACTGCAGGATGTTGGGCTGGGTAATGACGCTGGAATAGGCATCGGTATAAGTGATCTCGTGCTTTTTCAGTTCGCTGATCAGATAGTTCTGGCGATTTCGGGCGGCGACGTTTATGGAAAGGCGCTCCTTCATGGCGTCGGTTAACTCGACCGCGCCCTCCGGGATGTCCTTAAGGTAGTACATCACGTGCACGCCGAACTGGCTGGGAATGGGCTTGCTCACGTCGCCGGGCTTTTGCATTTCGCTGGAGAACGCGCCGTCGGTGAATTCCTGGGCATAGACTGCGCTTTGGCTGTGCACGGGGTAGCCCTCCTGCAGGGTGGCCTCGTCCTTCATGCCGGGGTCGGTGTTGTACTGGGCGATCAGATCCTGGAACTGCGCGCCCTCCTCAAGGGCCAGATAGATCGCGTCCAGCTTTTCGCGGTTTGCGTCGATCATGGCCTGACCGGCAGCTTCTTTCTCTTCCGGCGCGGCGCTGGTGTAGGCGGTCTTCAGTTCCTCTTCCACATCAAGAAGGATGTGCAGCACGCTTCTGTAGCCCGCGGGCACATAGTAGGAATCGTAGCCGTTCATCATGGTGTAGTACTCGTACAGGGCCACGTTGTTTTCAAAGTAGCTTTTGTGGGTTGCGACGTATTCGTCATACAGCGCCTGGATATCCTCGTCTGTGGGCTGCGCGATGACGTCTGCAAGCAGGACCTCCATGGCGTCCAGGGCGAGGCTTCTGTAGGTGTAGCTGTCGCGCTCAAGGCCCTCGGCGGCGTATTCCGCTATGGCCTGCTGGCGCTTTGCAGCTTTGGTTTCCTCGCTGTCGCCCTCCTCAAAGAGAGACTGCGCGTATTCCTCGACGTAGCTGTCGAACTCCGTTTCGTAATCCTGCTTGAGCTGCGCGTAGCTGTCCTTCAAAAGCTCCTCTGCTTTGGGGCCGGCAAGCACCTGCGCGGCCACGGAGCTCATCAGCCAATAGTCCAGCGCCTGCAGGTAATCGTACATGCTTTCCGCGTAGCCGTACATGTACAGCTGATAGGCGATGTTCTGGATATCGCTGAGCCAGACCTCGGCGTCGTCGATGGTCATAAGCAGGGTGGGCTGGGGGCCCGCGGCCTGCTCCTCTGCATTGGACAGGCACAGCCCAAGGCTAAGCGCAAGGACAAGGAGAAGTGCGACAAGGGTGCGTTTCATGATTGAATACCTCCAATTATTTGTGATACCGTTCCCCGGCGTTTATGCGCTCGCCCCGGTACAGCTGTTCCAGCAGGATCACGCGCATCAGACCGTGGGGAAAGGTGAATTTTGAAAACGAAAGTCGTTCGTCGGCGTGGCTTACGACGTCGCTGCTCAGCCCCAGCGAGCCGCCAATCACAAATACGGGCCGTATGCCAGCGTTTTCCTTAAGGCGCATCCAGGAGGCAAGCTCGGTTGAACCCATCTGGCGCCCCTCGACACACAGCGCGGCCACAAAGTCGCCGGGCTTGATGTACTTAAGCAGCGCCTTGCCCTCCTTGTCCATCACCCGCTTATCCAGGGCGGGAGAGGGCTTTTCCGGCTCCGGCTCGTCCGGCACGCTGATAAGCTCGTATTTTCCATAGCGGGTCAGGCGCTTTAGATACTCCTCGCAGCCCTGCGCCTGCCACTTTTCGCGCAGCTTTCCGACGCACAGGATCAGCGCGTTCATCCTGCAACTCCAAGGATCTCTGCAAGATTCATCGCGTACAGCATAAGCCCCAGCGCGGCGCAGCACAAGATGATCACGTATTCGCTGACAGCGCATTTACGCGCCTTAGCGGGCGCAAAGCCAAAGCCCTTGGCGCAATAGCCTTTATACAGTCTGCGCAAAAGGAAAAACAGCATGCCGCCCATAATCAGCCCAAGCAGCACTACGCTCACCATGCCGGATGCGCCGCCAAGGGCTTCGTAATAGCTGCCCGTGACAGCCTCCGTTTCGCTGGAAGCGTTGTTGATGATCAGCACAAGGGCGTTATACACGGTGTGGTAGACGATGCCCGCAAACAGCGAATCTGTGCAGATCACCAAAAACGCCATGATCAGGCCGCCGATAAACTGCGCGGGGATGCTTTCGATGCTGCCGTGCATCATGGTAAACCAGACAGTCACGATGAGCATGGCGCGGATGGAGCCCTTTTCCTCCCAGGCGCTTAGAAGCATGCCGCGAAACAGCAGCTCCTCGCACACGGCGGGCAAAATCGCGCTTACGCAAATCAGGCCGATGAGCTCCGCGCTGCTGCCAGCGTGTACCGAGGGCGATGGGGGGATGACGCCGCCAAGCGCCTGGATGAGCGTAAGCCACAGGGCGTTTGCGTAGGTGGAAAACAGTACGCCAAAGGGGGCGCAAAGCACGATCAGAAACGCCGCGCGCCCGCCAAGGGGCTTAAAGCGGATGTTTTCGCCAAGACCCGGCTGCCTTATGGCAAAAAGCCCGGCGGGCAGGATGATAAACAGGGTATAGTAGATCACGCTCGTCGCCGCGGTGTAGAACAATTCGCCGTGTGCGATGCCGAGGCGCTGGTTCAAGGCCCTCAGAAAGCCGATAAAGAAGCTGCACACAAACAGGCCCAGCATCGCCGTAAACAGCAAGATCTGCGCCTGCCGCCGGGAGGGCCTGCGCTCCTGGCCCTGCATGACGAAGCCTTCACCCTGCATTGCACTGCTCCTCGTCGGGCGCGCTTGCTATGCGGAACACCCCGGTCAATCCTTCGCGCCGGGCCACGTACAGGTTTACGTCCCGCCCGCACAGGTAGCCCTCCTGCGCCAGGATGTCCTCTACGGTGCGCAGGGCAAGCTCCGGAAAGTTGTTGTTTTTGCTCATATGTCCCAGGATGATGTGCTTTGTGCCGGAGGCGACCAGACGGCAGGCGGCCTTCCCGGCGTCCTCGTTTGAAAGATGCCCGTGCGTGCCCCGGATGCGGCGCTTTAGCTCATAAGTATAAAAGCCCGCCATCAGCATGTCGGGGTCGTAGTCCGCCTCGAGCAGCACGATGTCGCTGCCGAGCACGGTGCTCAGCCAGTTTTCGCGCACGCAGCCGATATCGGTCGCGATCGACGCCCGCAGCCCGCCAAGGTCGAAGGCGTAGCCGCAGGGCTCGTTCGTGTCGTGCAGGGTGGAAAAGGGGGTGACGTTGATGTTTCCGATATAGAAATCCGCGCCGCATTCGATTTCCCGCCTCTGCCCGGGCTGCAATTTACCGGCGCGCTTTTCCATGCCGCGCCAGGTGCCGGGGGTCGCGTAGATGGGCACGTTCAGCTTTCTTGCAAGCGCGCCCACGCCGTTTATGTGATCCGTGTGCTCGTGGGTGACAAGCAGCGCGCGCACCGCGCCGGGATCCAGCTGCGCCCGGTCCATTTCTTCCAAGATGGCGCGCATGGACATGCCCGCGTCCACGATCACCGCTTCCTCACGGGTGCCGACGTAGGTGCAGTTGCCGTCTGAACCCGAAAATAGCGGCGAAAACAGCAATTCCATGAATGTTAAGGGTTCTCCTGTTGTGTTGGATTCTTTGCGGCGCTGCCTATAACGCCGCTTAAGTCGAAGGCCGGGGTCATGCGGCTGGTGGCGGAGCTGAGCTCCTGTGTATAGCCGTTTTCAAGCCCAAGACGCTGCATGTATTCGGCGGCCTCGTCGTACTCCGCCTGCGTGAGCGGGCGGTCGATGCCGGGATAGTCGAAGGCGCGCCCCATCGGCACGTACTGCGCCATGAGGGAAACCGGCGTTCCCTCAAAATCCCATTTGATGCGCCGAAGGACCTGCTTTGTGTTGTCCAATTGCCCCGGCAGCACCAGGTGGCGGATCAGCGTGCCGCGCAGCATCCGCCCGTTTTCGTCGTAGAGGGGACGCGGCCCCGTCTGGCGCAGCATCTCTTCAATGGCGTTTACCGCGACCTCGGGATAGTTCTCCGCGCCGCTTAAGCGCCTTGCAAGCTCGCCGTCCATGTATTTAAAGTCCGGCAGGTACACGCTTATCAGCCCCTCCAGGGCCTTCAGCGTTTCCACGCGCTCGTAGCCGCTGGAATTCCAAACTACCGGCACGGGCAGGCCGCCTTTAAGCGAATCGATGATGGCGGGCACAAAGGGCGTGCCGCTTACGAGGTTGATGTTCTGCGCGCCCTGCTCGATCAGCTCAAAATAGATCTCGCGCAGCCGTCCTGCGTCCACGCAGCGGCCAAAGCCCTCGTGGCTGATGGAATAGTTCTGGCAGAACACGCACTTTAACGTGCAGCCGGAAAAGAACACCGCGCCGCTGCCGGCTTTTCCGCTTATGCACGGCTCCTCGTCAAAGTGCAGCGCCGCGCGCGCAAGGCGCGGCAAAACGCCCTGAGCGCAAAAGCCGCCGCCTCTTTCGGGCCCGCGCGCTGCGCCGCAGCGCCTGGGGCACAGCGTGCACTCGGTAAGGTTTAGATCAGTCGTCATGAAGCTCTTGCAGAAATGGACCAAAGGCCCGGATCAGTTGCTCTGCGCTTTTTTGATGTCCTTTAAGCGCTTCATCACGTCGTTTGCGCCGCGGCCGAAGTAGTCGTGCAAAAGCTTATATTCCTGATACAGCTTTTCGTAGATCTCGGCGCGCTGGGCGTCTGGCCGGTAGACCACGGGCAGGGTGCCGCCCATTTCTGCGGCGGCGTCCTCGATGCGGTCGTAACCGCCTGCGGCCTTTCCCGCGGCGACTGCGCCGAACATGGCGCTGCCCAGAGCCGGGGTCTGCGTGGAGCGCGCGATGCGGATCTCGCGCTTTAATACGTCCGCATACACCTGCATAAGGAAGGGGTTCTTCTGGGAGATGCCGCCGCAGGCGTAGAGCTTATCCACCTTTACGCCGTTTTCCTCAAAGGTGTCTATGATCATGCGCGTTCCGTAGGCCGTGGCCTCGATCAGCGCGCGGTAGATGTCTTCAGGCGCGGTGGTCAGGGTCATGCCAAGCATCATGCCGGTAAGATCCACGTCCACAAGCACGGAGCGGTTGCCGTTCCACCAGTCGAGGGCCAATAGGCCCGTCTCGCCGGGCTTTTTGTTTTCGCAAAGGCTGGTCAGGTACTGATGGGCGTTCATACCCAGCGCCTTTGCCTTTTCGGCATAGTTTGCGGGGAAGCAGTTGTCCACGAACCAGTTGAAGTGGTCGCCCACGCAGCTTTGTCCGGCCTCGTAGCCCATAAGTCCGGGGATCACGCCGTCCTCGACCACGCCGCACATGCCGGGCACGATGCGCTCCTCGTCCCCCAGCATGATGTGACAGGTGGAGGTGCCCATGATCATAAGCATGGAGCCCTTCTCCGTAAGCCCCGCCGCGGGCAGGGACACGTGCGCGTCCACGTTGCTGACCGCAACGGCCGTGCCGGGCATAAGGCCCATCAGCTCCGCCATTTTCGGGGTAAGGCCGCCGGCCTTGCTGCCGATGGGGGAGACGGGGCCAAGCTTTTCCTCAACCACGTTTTCAAGCTTTGGGTGGCAGGCCTTCAAAAACTCTTTGGAGGGATAGCCCTCGCGCTTGTTCCAGATGGCTTTGTAGCCGGCCATGCAGCTGTTTCGGGTCTCGTTGCCGGTCATCTGCATCACGACCCAGTCGCCCGCCTCCATAAAGCGGTCGGTCTCGTCGTACAGCCAGGGGGCCTCGTCGATCATCTGCCAGATCTTTGGGAACATCCACTCGGAGGAGATCTTGCCGCCGTAGCGGGCCAGCCATTTTTCGCCGCGCTGGGAGGCGATCTCGTTTAAGCGGTTGGCCTGCGCCTGCGCCGCGTGATGCTTCCACAATTTTACGTAAGCGTGCGGCTCGGAGGGGTATTTTTTGCACATGGCGTCGCCGTTTTTGTCCACGGGCACCAGCGAGCAGGCGGTAAAGTCGATGCCTACGCCGATCACGTCCTCCTTCGCCACCCCGGCGTTTTTCACGGCCTGGGGCACGCAGGTGCAAAGCGCCTCCAGATAGTCGTCGGGATGCTCCAGCGCCCAGTCCGGCTTCAGCCGCGTGCCGTCCGGCAGGCGCTCGTCCATCACGGCGTGGCGGTACTCGTAGACGGCCTCGCCCACCTCGCGCCCGGTGCCGATCTCGCACACCAGCGCCCGTGCGGAAAGAGTGCCGTAATCGATGCCTATAGCGTACTTTGACATGATAACCTCCTGTTTGATCAGCTCCGGGGAGCCGGAAAGTGTGCTGTATTCTAAAAGAAAACCTATGCGACAGTGCTTTAATTCTAATTTATAAAAGCCTTGAAAGCGCTATAGTCCCGTATGTAATCATCGGGCTTATAGAAATCTGATGCGGCTACGCACAGGACAGAATCGTTTTGCAGCCATAGCATCTCTCTCCATGTGCACTCTTCGATCAAAACGCCTATGCTCGGGTCTGAAAGCTCTATCTCTTCACGCCCATGCTGGTTTTCAAGCAGCAGCTGAATGCGGCCATAGGGACAAAACAGTAATTGCTTTAATTCCTTATGCGCGTGGAATCCTCTGCGAACCCCTTCCGGAACTTTTGAAATGTAGTAGAACCTTTTGATGTCGAAAGGAATATCGCGTATTTCCTCAAAGAAGGAAAGCTCGCCTGAACCAATGGTTGGCACGGTATTTATGTGCATTATCCTGCATCCGGCAACGGAAGCACGAGTATCGAGCAGATCGCCTTTCAGCACAGAATACCATTTTAGATTTTCAATACCCTTGTATCGCTCAGACAAATGCTGAGGAATATCAAATACCTCGTGAAAATTGTGCTTGTCATAAAAGCGGATGGCTCTTTGATTATTCAAAGAAACACACCAGTAAACGCTTTCCAGGTCAAGCTCATGAAAAGCCTTATTAATAATGCTCTCCATGCCGAACCAGGCATAACCGTGTCCCATGGCATCAGCGCGCACAGTGATTGCAAACTCTGCACTTTTATTCTCAATGTTTTTTAAACTGACAGTGCCCATGTATCCATCAGCGTCAGTGGCGATGGCCAAGTGTATATTGTCTTTGTCGGTCCAACTGGATATGATGAACGATTCGGCATCCTGATACGTTTTGGCTGAAAAATTGCCGCGCATGTATTGCGTGACGCTGCAATCGTGCATCCACTCAAGCATTGGCGCCGCATCTTTCAATTCAAGCCTTCTTAAGTGCATATGCCACCTCTAAAATTCATTGATCGCGTCGACGATGTATCGAATCTCTTCGTCAGTCATGCCGTAAAAGAGAGGGATACTGAGCTCCGTGCGGCTGATCTCTTCGGCAATCGGCAAAGCGCCTTCGGGGATATTCAGATCGCGATAACATTCCTGCAAATGCATGGGCGTGGGGTAGTGCTTGTTGGTGCCGATGCCTTTCGCGTTTAAATGCTTTTCCAAAGCGTCGCGCTCCTTGCAGCGGATGCCGTAGATATGCCATACCGGTACGCAGTCTGGAAGGACGACGGGGAGGATGACCTTATCATTTTTGATTTCGCTGGTAAAGATGCCTGCAACGCGTCTGCGCTCTGCGTTCATCCGATCCAGATGGGGGAGCTTTGCAAGCAGCAACGCTGCCTGCAGTTCGTCCAGGCGACTGTTGTTGCCCTTGTAAATATGATGATATTTGTAGTCGGAACCGTAATTACCAAGGGCGCGCACCATGTCTGCAAGGTCTTTATTGTTGGTCACCACAGCGCCCGCGTCGCCCAACGCGCCAAGGTTCTTGCCGGGATAAAAGCTGAAGCCCGCTGCATCACCGAAGGTACCCACCTTTTGGCCCTTATAGGTGGCTCCGTGCGCCTGAGCGCAATCCTCTACCACCCACAGATGATGCTTCCTGGCGACAGCCATGATGGGATCCATGTCGCAGGCCTGACCGTAGAGATGCACGGGAATGATGGCTTTTGTTTTTTCCGTGATAGCGGCTTCGATGCGCTTGGGATCGATGTTGAAGGTCCTGATGTCCGGCTCCACAAATACGGGAGTTGCTCCAACGTAAGTGACCGCAAGGGCGGTCGCTATATAGGTGTTTGAGGGAACGATCACTTCATCCCCTTCCTTGACGCCAAGGGCCTTCAGCGAGAGCATGAGGGCGTCCAGACCATTTCCCACGCCGACGCAGTAGTCTGCGTGGCAATACTCGGCAAAAGCCTTGTCGAAGGCCTTATCCTCTACGCCATCGATATACCAGCTTTGGGTAAAGACGCGGTCAAAGGCTGATCTGATTTCGCTGTCCAGCTCCCGCTCCATGGGAAGAAAGGTTACAAACGGTATTTTCATGCTTGCTCCAGTTCTGTGCGAGAACGCACAGGTCAGTTTTTCCCTTTTAGCAGGTTTCGCACCCTGCCAAACGCAAAGCTTATCGCTTCGGGTATGCTTGCCCAGAAGATGCCCTTAAAGAAGGGCTTGCGGTATACCTCGGGAATGGTTCGGTAGATCTCCATATATTCCTTCCGTTTGCGGCTGACGATCATATCTAAGATGGCAACCGAAAAGGAGCGGGTGTACTTTGTTTTTAAATTGATCTCGCTGCCGAAGACTTTGTGGAGGTTGTTCAGCAGCTCGATGGAATTTCGCTGCTTTTCGACCCTGCTGTAGCGGGCGTTGTAGGTGTTGAGCCCTTCCTTTTTGCGAGGCACGCGGTATACGTCGGTCACTTCGTCCAGTATGTACATATTGCCCTTGCGCAGCAGCAGGATGTTGTCTACGGCATCGTCCACCTTGTCGCTGATCTCCTGCGCCTGCCGGAAATAGTTGCGTCCTTCCTCGGTAAGGAAAAAATTGCGCATCATAAAGCCGTGTGTATAGATGACTTTTCCGTTTTCGTAATCCTGCAGTGTGAAAACGGTATTGCGCTCCTTTTTTGCAGGCAATACGCTAAAGGGCGTTTCTTCGTCGTCGTAACGCAATTCCATCGCGTTGCAAACCGCGATGTACTCTGGGTGACTGTCCAGAAAGGAGGCTTGCTTTTCGATCTTGCAGGGATCGATCCAATAATCGTCGCCGGACAGTGAGACGATGTATTTGCCCCTGCACATGCACCTGGCCTGAAAGACGTTTTTGGGAATGCCGATGTTTTGCTCGTTGAAGGCGGCCCGTATCTTTCCCGGATAGCGCTCCATGTACTCTTTTATGATGTGCACGGTCTGATCCTTCGAGCAATCGTCGGAAATCACGATTTCAAAGTGATATTTGGTTTTCTGTGCAAGGATACTGTCAAGCGCCTTTGCAAGGTAATTCTCGTGATAATAGGTCAGCACATACACGCTTACATCGACAGCTCCTGACACGGGTGCTTCGCTCATTTTGATACTACCTCCGCAGAATGTTTAAGGGCTTTTGTGCAAACGACATACAAAATGGCAAGCTGTATGGTGTTTGCAATCAAAACCACCTCGGCAAATCCCTTCAGACCATAGCGCCTGGCGGCGAACAAACCTCCGCCTGCGTAGATTATAGCATAAATCACCTGGATAAGTAAAGTCCAATAGGTTTTGGCATATTTTAGCGCGGCAGATTTTGTGATCTGCGCGCTGGCTCCAAGCGCGCTGGACAAATTGGCGATCAGGATAAAGGGCCGCGCGTCGTCAATGAGGGAGGGATACAGCAGCCCCGTAAACCAAACGCCCGCAAGGCGCGTAGCCAGCAAAAACAGTGCCAGCAGCGCCAGGTTTACCGCGCTGATCAGCCAGAATTTTTTGAGGGTTAGCCTGATCTTTTCCGTGGCGTAGTAGCCCAGCAGAATGCTGGATACCGGTATGGCGACCAGATTGAACGCCTTGCCGAAGATGCTGGCGGTGGTATACGTCGCTACGGCCTCGCTGCCGATCAAAGGGTATAGTAGCAGCCTGTCGAGATATGCGATGGCGTTTGTCAAAAGGGTGGTCAAAAACAGCAGACTGTATTTGTTCAGCATCACGCGCAAAAGGGGCGTGTAGCCCTTCTTTTCTCTGATGAGCGGGGAAAAAAGCAGCAGAAAAGCCAGGCAGCATACGTCGGAGCACAGGTAGGTAAGCGTCCAAAGTCCCGTGAGCTTTGTAAGCATTAGGCCGATCCCGAAGCCCGCCGCGCCGATCAGCGTATAAATAAGTAGCTGTCTGTAGGCCTGCCGCAGGATGAACCAGCCGGAATGATAGCCCACATAGGTTTCTGTAAACAGCAGCAGCACGGTAAAAACCGCCTGCGCGCCGCTGACAGAGGGGAAAAAGTGAAGAATCGGAAACACGGCTGCGATGCTGATCAGGGAGACGATAAGTCCAATGCTGTTGAAGTCGCCCTCAAACTTTTTGTGCCTGTAGTCGGAATCCATCACAAGCCGCGTAGACAGCAAGGCGTTGCCAAAGCCAGCAGTGATGGTGGTGATGATGCCGATGACGGTGACCAACTCACCGTATTCCGGCTTTGTAAAATACCGGGCCAGCGCAGGCAATACCACGATGTTGCGGATGACGGTCGTTATAACATTAGCAATCAGCTTTAAGCTGACGTCACCCAGCATGCCGTTGAGCAGGCTTGCTTTGACCTTGGCAAAGAGTACCTTCAAATGGGTCATTTTAAAAGCTCCGACTGTTTTGCTTGTTCGCCTTGCACAGAAACCGAACGGGCCAGCTGTTTTGATTCCGTGCACAGGTACACGCCAAAATTGTATATCGCTTGCGCCGCCTTTGCACGCTTGCGCCTGTTATTTATTTATGAAGCTTGTTCTGAAAAGAAATACAGCGGCGGCAGGGAAGTCTGCCGCCGCTCAGACCATCAACAAAGTCACACTACAGATTCTGCGGTGTGACTTTTAACATAGACTAAACAAATAACCAAAAGGAATTGTG